>CALJUC010000217.1 GCA_937975585.1 uncultured Moraxella sp.
TAAAGCATTATATCATTTTAACGAACTTTTGTGTATCTGTTCGTGCAAAGGTTTCTAATAATAATAAAAGAACAATTAGAATAAATAGTACATGAAGCTTGTCACCCAAGGATTTAATTTCCCCGATTAAATCCTTTTTATTTTTTTGCCTTATCTACAGTGCTTTATTCCTATGACTGTTGTTATAACAGCTTTTCAATGTCATTGATTAATGCGTCTGGCTTGGTGGTTGGTGGATAGCGTTTTACCACATTACCCTGCCCATCCACTAAGAACTTGGTAAAGTTCCATTTTATCCCATCAACCAATAAACCTTTACCCTGTGGTGATTGCTTTAAAAACTGATACACAGGATGGGTATGTTCGCCATTCACATCAATTTTTGCCATTATCGGGAAACTTACGCCGTAGTTTAACTGGCAAAATGCGCTAATCTCTGCCTCAGCCTTGGGCTCTTGGCCACCAAATTGATTACAAGGAAAGCCCAAAATGACCAATCCTTTATCTTTATACTGCTGATATAGCTGCTCCAATCCAGCATATTGCGGGGTAAAGCCACAGTTACTGGCGGTATTAACTATCAGCACTGGCTTACCACGTAGTTGTTCAAAGTCAAAGGGTTGACCTTGGATATCAGTCGCACTTAATGCATAAAAATTATCGATATGCTTCATCCTTTTATATCTCCTATTATGTTTGGCTACTTATTTATTGATGATTGTCTATCTAATCTGACAAGTCATGATAAAAAATGTAAGTAAATCTTGCTTTTGGTATCTATTGGGAGTAAATTAAATGACAGAAAATATATATCATCTAATATTGTCAGTATTTCTGACAAATAAATATTATTGCTGTTCTCATGTTAAGTGAATTTTTATGGATATACAATCATCTGACCCTACTATCGCACCTAAATCAGCCTTTGCTGAGCAAGGGCTACGCCTTAGTCAATTACGCAAGGCAAAAGGCTTGACCACGGAGCAACTTGCTGAGGCAATGACCGCAGCGGGTGCAAAGGTCAGCCGTGCCGCGATTTCTAATTGGGAGCGCGGCCACAATGGGATTGTATCGAATAAATTACCCGTATTGGCTCGCTTGCTTGACTGTAGTGAAAGCTATTTACTCTCAGGTGACCCAAATTCGGCTAGTGACAGCCCTACCAATACTGACAGCAGTTTACCGACCTCACCCACCGTTTCTGTTTCCCAAACCTTAACAAGTGATATCCCTATGACTTACTCTTTAAACAAATCTGATAAGCTGAGCAACGTGTGTTATGACATCCGTGGACCATTACTACAAACCGCTAATCTAATGGAAACCCAAGGCCATAAAATTCTCAAACTCAACATTGGCAACCCTGCGCCATTTGGCTTTGAAGCGCCACAAGAGATTTTATCTGACGTTGCGGTGAACCTACCGAATGCAATTGGTTACAGTGACTCACAAGGGATTTTTGCGGCGCGTAAGGCGATTTTACAATATTACCAATCAAAAGGCTTACTTGAAGCGGTCGATGTGAACAATGTCTATGTCGGTAATGGCGTGTCTGAGTTGATTGTTATGACTATGCAAGCCTTACTCAATGACGGCGATGAAATCCTTATCCCGATGCCTGATTATCCGCTTTGGACAGCAGCGACCAATCTTGCGGGTGGTCACGCGGTACATTACCTATGTAATGAAGAAGACAACTGGCAGCCGGATATTAATGACATCGAAGCCAAAATCACCCCGCGTACCAAAGGTATTGTGGTGATTAACCCAAACAACCCAACTGGTGCACTATACTCAACTGAAAACTTGAAAAAAATCGTTGCTTTGGCAGAAAAGCATAACTTAGTCTTGATGGCCGATGAAATCTACGACCGTGTGTTGTATGACGATGTAGAACACGTTCCTATGTGTACCCTTGCCAAAAAATGCTTGGTGCTAAGCTATAATGGCTTGTCAAAATCCCACCGTATCGCGGGTTTTCGCTCAGGTTGGTTGATGATTTCGGGCAAAAAAGACCATGCCAGTGACTTTATCGAAGGTCTACAGATGCTATCATCCATGCGTCTATGTGCGAATGTACCGGCACAATATGCGATTCAAACCGCAATGGGCGGCTACCAAAGTATGCAAGCCTTGACCGCACCATCTGGCCGCTTATATAAGCAACGTGAAATTGCGATTAATCGTCTGAATGCGATTAAAGGGATTAGCTGTACCATGCCACAAGGGGCGTTCTACTGCTTCCCAAAAATCGACCGCGAGATTTACCCCATTGTCGATGATATGGCATTTATGATGGAGTTATTACAGGAAGAAAAAGTACTGATGGTGCAAGGGACAGGTTTTAACTGGCACGCGCCTGACCACTTCCGTGTGGTATTCCTGCCCAATGTCTATGAACTCAACGAAGCCATGGATCGCCTTGACCGCTTCTTTGCCAAAAAGCGCCAAGAATACGGCACGGATTAATTGGTATTTCAAGATATGTATGAAAATGGGTGACTTAGGTTGCCCATTTTTTGCGCTATTGGTTTATTGTTCTTGATACAGTTTCAAATAATACCACAGCTGCAAGGCTGACCAGAGCAACGCTACTAGCATGATGCTACAGCCAAGCAAATAACTAAATAACGCAAGTTTAGTATCATGATTGATTAGGCCGATTTCAGTCAAAATAAATTCCCAGTCATGAAACCCATAAGGCGCTTCTTTGCCAACATTGCCGCCCAATAGTGGCAACTCGCCCACACTCGCATCTTTGATATAGGGCGCGATATCGATAAAGTTTTCACCAAACCACCACAATGCAACAGCAGCGCCAAATCCGTCTTGTTGGCGTAATAAAAGTACCCCAGTACAAGTCAATGGTATCAATAACTGCATAAACGTACCGCCTAGACTGGTGATAAGCGGGTTAGCGAATCCAAAGACAATATGTCCGGCTTCATGAAACGGTAAATTAATCAAATGTAGCCATTGGCCTTTATCAGGGTGGATGCCACCCAACAAAGAAATGCTATAAGCAACTAGACCTAGCCATAACAAGCCACGACCGACCAAGCCCATCATGTTAAGCGATGTTGGTTCGGGCATGAAGGTCACCCATAGCCTTGGCCAAAAATCCTCTCTTGTATCATTAAAATTTGTCACTAATTTATCCTAATGGCTTACTACCTGCTTGGCGCTTAACAGTGATACTTTTATAATATCTGATATTCATAAACAATAAAAAAGCCCTGAAATCATTCAGAGCTTTTTAGTGAACGACGATAGCTATTAACCCAGTAACTCAGTTAAGAATACCGCAATAATACCGAGTGGCGCGATGAATTTAACAACGGCTTGCCAAACCATCCAAGCAGTATCTGACATCCCAAGTTCTTGCTTAATGGTTTGTTGATTAACGAACCAACCTATCAAGATAATAGTACCTAAACCAATCAATGGCAACATGATTTTACTTGAGATATAGTCAAGTGCATCAAAGATACCTTGTGGTTTTTCTTCACCACTCATGGTAATAGTGAATACCGCAAAGTCTTTCAACTCATTGAATGATAACAGCGCCAAAATACCAACAGCCCAAGTCGCTAATGCCCCTACCAAGGTCGACATTTTGCGGCTTAGTGGGGTTTTTTCTTCCAAGAACTCAACGATTGGCTCAAGGATTGAAATTGATGAGGTCAATGCTGCAAACGTTAGTAACAAGAAGAATAAAGTACCAACCACAACACCAAAGCTCATTTGACCAAAGGCGATTGGCAAGGTCACAAAGATAAGGCCTGGGCCACCTGCTGGGTCTAAATTATTGCTAAATAAGATTGGGAAAATAGCCAAACCTGCTGCTAATGAGAAAATAATATCCCAAATAATGACGGTGCGCGCAGTCGCCATCAAGTCTACATCTTGTTTTAGATATGAACCATAACTCACCATGATTGCCATACCAAGCGATAAACAGAAGAATGCGTGACCTAATGCTGCCATCAATACTTTGCCCACGCCCACTTCTTGCATACGTGCCAAGTTAAAATTGAACAAGAACTCTGCACCACGGGCAAAGTCCATATTAACAGCGTTATAACCAACGATTAATAGCAAAATAAGTGCTAATGATGGCATCATGATTTTTGACGCCTTTTCAATACCCGCTGAAACGCCACCCGCCACGATAAAGGCGGTCAAACCCATAAAAGCGGTATGCCATAAGGCCATTTCCATTGGGTTAGCTAGCATGCCTTCAAACATTTTGCCTGTTGCATCGGCATTCATGCCACTAAAAGCGCCAATCCCTGCTTTAACCGTGTAGTTTAATGACCAACCACCAATAACACTATAAAATGACAAAATCATAAACGCGGCTAAAATACCAAAAGCACCCAACAAACCCCATGCAGGTGTTGTATTATTGGCTACTGCAATTTTTCTAAAGCTAGCAGCCGGGTTACTTTGACCGCGACGACCGATTAACCACTCTGATACCAAGACCGGAAAACCAATCAAGGCAATACTGATAATAAAGATAATAACGAACGCTGAACCGCCGCTATCACCTGTCATATAGGGAAATTTCCAAATACTACCAAGACCGACAGCCGATCCAACCGCTGCCATAAGGAATCCGACCTTTGAACTCCATTGGGAATGAGACGATTTATGGTTGATGCTCATAACCCCTCCTATCGATATAAAATGCTATGTCAGCACTTAATGTAAAAAAAAGATAATGATTGCAACTGAATGTTGCGGTAGGCGAATTTTTCATTAAAAGCTTTGTAAAGTCAAACTTTCTTTTTGCCCCCCAACAAACAAAAAAAAATTATTCTCACTCCATACGCGATTAAATTTCATTTATTTTTTATAAATCAAATATTTAGTAAAAAATCAGTAATGTAAAATTATATTTATAATCAAAAAAACTTTTAGTTATATTGATTAATGGGTATTATCTAATTAGCGTTGAACTATTAAGTACAGTTTTACTAATCGCCCCCTATGCTATTTGTAGAAACTTGGTTAAAATAAGCGTTTATTTGATTGTTGACAGCGCCATGATGCGCCCATGTTACTGTAACCCCATTGGAGTACCCTATGACCGAGCTACGTGAGCCATACCGTGTATTATTTTTATGTAAACATAATGCCAGTCGTAGCTTAATGGCAGAAGCGATTTTGAATAAGAGTAGACAAGAACGCTTTCAAGCCTATAGTGCTGGCTTGATGCCATCAGCACAACCACACCAGTACACCTTAGAAGTGTTAGCTGAGCAGGGTTTTGATACCACAGGCTTGCAGCCAAAATCTGTGCAACAGTTTTTGCAAGCTGATGCACCAAAGATTGATATGGTGATTGGGCTATGTCAGTCAGTACAAGAAGATGGCGAAATTAATGGCGTGTTCCCGATGACCGCACATTGGCATATTAATGACACAGACAGTGTCGATAGTACAAGTGACACGGACAAAGAAACCTTTAAACAAGTATTCCTACAGTTAGCCCAACGTTTACATTTACTCATTGATTTACCTGATGAAAAAATTGAGCATTTGGTGCAACAAACCGTGTAAAGTGAGTGGTAATCCGTTAACGCCTAAATGCAAAAAACCCACCAATGATGGTGGGTTTTTTATATCTGTAAGTTGGTTACTAACTATCACTACTCGCCATTAACGCTTCGATATCTGCAATGGTTTTGACAATTGTACTGGTCAATACCTGCGGTTCACCCTCAGTAATCACCACATCGTCTTCGATACGAATACCGATGCCACGATAAGTTTCGGGCACTAACGGATTGTCATTGGCAAAGTATAATCCCGGCTCAACCGTGATCACCATGCCCGCCTGTAACGTGCGTGGTTTTTCATTCTCATCGTTGTAACGTCCGGCATCATGCACATCAAGCCCTAGCCAATGCCCAGTGCCATGCATATAAAATGGCATATAGGCTTTATCTTCAATCAAGGCGTCCAGCTCACCTGACAAAATCCCTAAATCAATTAGCCCTTGGGTTAATACCTTCAATGCGGTTTCATGATGGATTTTGCCATGTTGTCCTGCGCGTAAGCTATTAATCGCTGCGATATTGGCATCGAGTACGATTTGATAGACTTGCTTTTGGGCATCACTAAACTTGCCCGAAACCGGAAAGGTACGCGTGATATCACCAGCATAATGCTGGTACTCCGCGCCCGCATCAATCAATACCAAATCACCCGCTTTTAGCGGTTGGTCGTTTTCGACATAGTGCAAGATATTAGCGTTATCGCCACCCGCGACAATGCTGCTATAGGATGGCACACAGCCATGTTGAGCGAATACATAATTGACTTCGGCTTCGAGTTGGTACTCATACATACCCGGTTTTACGGTCTGCATAGCACGGATATGACCGCGCGCACTAACCTCAGCAGCGGTCGCCATCAGTGCGATTTCTTGTGCATCCTTGACCAAACGCATCTCATCAATCAGGCTATCGATATTGGTCAGATTATCGACCACGCCCTCACCACGCTTTAAGGTTTTGGCTTTATCGAGCCAGCGCAAGGTATCAGCATTTAAGCGTGCGAATACTTGTTTTTTACCCAATACATAGCTTGGGATGATTTCATCCGCGCGTTTAACATCAATTGCTTCATCGGCCGCATAATCAGCCGCCGCACCTACCGTACCGGCACGCTTACCATCCCAAATCTCGCGCAGTTTGTCTTTTTCGCGCACCAGTAATGTATAACGCAACTGGCCTTTGGTTTTTTCCAGTAGCATGATACTTTCTGGCTCGGCAAAGCCCGTTAGATAAAAAAAGCTACTATCAGCACGGTATTTGTACTCCGCGTCATTATTGCGAATATGGGTGGGTGCGGTACTGAGTATCGCTAAGCTGTTATCCGGCATCTGCTCGGCAAACTTGGCGCGGCGCTTGGCAAACTCGCTTTGTGGGAGTTTTGGCGGCAAAGTAATCGGTTGCATATATCGTTTCCCAAAAATGATTGTCTAACATCGTTATTGTATAGTGATAACGCTTATAATTGGTGCAGGGTCTGGTTTAACGCATTCGCTAAAATTTGTTGTAAAAACTGGTCGCATTTGGCAAGTTGCTCAAGGCTGACAAACTCATTGGCACGGTGCGCTTGCATGATATCCCCCGGCCCACAAATCACGGTAGCAATACCGGCATTAGTAAACTGCCCGCCTTCGGTGGCATACGCGACCTTATGACGGAATTTATCGTCGACCAAGTTTTCAATCAAGACTTGTAAGGCTTGACTGTCTTTGTCATTCATGGCTGGTACGTTTTCTTGACGCACTAACTCAATGCCAGTATCAGCTGACACGGCGTGCATCGCTGGCAGTAGACTGGCAATAAAGTCCTGAATCGGCTGCAGAATTGCCGAATCATCCATGTGCGGTAAGTTACGATAATCAAAGGTAAATTCGCACAAGTTCGGCACGATATTGGTTGCTGTACCACCACGAATCGTGCCCACTGATAAGGTCGAATACGGCACATCAAAGGCGTTATCTTGCTCAAACCCTACATCGTTGCGCTCACGCAGACTTGCCGCCAACTCATCAATGAACCCAATAATTCGACTGGCATAGCTAATCGCATTCACGCCTTGTGGTGTTAAGGAAGAATGCGCGGATTTGCCATGTACCCGACAGCGATAGACTTGGATTCCCTTGTGCGCAGTGACCATACGCATCATCGTCGGCTCACCGACAATACAATACTCGGGCTGAATACCCAGTGCCTTTAGATCCTCAATCATTAACGGCGCGCCTAGACAGCCGACCTCTTCATCAAAGGACAATGCTAAGTGAATCGGCTTACTAAGCTGTCCTGCCTGACTGGCCGCAACGACTTGGGGTAATAACGTCAATGCACAGGCGAGAAAACCTTTCATATCACACGAACCACGGCCGTATAGCTTATCCCCTTGAATGGTCGCCACAAACGGGTCTGTATCCCACGCCTGCCCTTCAACCGGCACAACATCGGTATGCCCTGACAACACAAAACCACCTGTCACTACTGACTTACCCGTCACAGTCGCAGGTACCGTGACAAATAGATTGGCCTTGGTCTGCTTCGCATTAAAGGTAAGACGCGGTTCAAGCTGTAATATTCGGCAATAATCTGCCACATAGTCAATAAGCTCAAGGTTAGAATGTCGACTTACCGTATTAAAGCCAATCAGCTTGGTAAGCCAATCCACCGAGGTTTGTGGGTAGGACAACATTGAAGTTGAGGACATAATCGTTTCCTAGCGTTAGCGCGTTAATAGATACTTCCTTGTATCTTTGTATTAAATCATATCTTATATTATTGTAATCATGGGCAGACTTAGGTCGTATACCCATTGTCATCTTTTAGGTACATCATTGATGACTTTTAAGATGGTTTTTTACCATTCATGGCATCAATCACCATATTGGTGACAAAATCATCATTGGCGTCTTTTTCCGCTTGCCATGCTATTTCATCGTCAAACTCATCGGCCAGCCCCGCATCAACATCGACATCTTGGATAAAGTCGAGGCGTTGCTCTTGCTCGCTGGATAAAGCTTTACCGATGGTTGAATTCATCGCAAAACCGGCAATCAACGGCAGTTTTTCCACTGACTTACGCACACGGCCTTGTGCCACACTCACCGGAATCATGCGTACAAACTCCAACAGCTCCATATATTGCACTTCGCCCTCGGGGTTGTCGCTACCTTGCAAGGCATCATCAAACTCATCAATGCGCAATGCGCCGATTTTGGCCAAGTCATTAAATAGACTGTTTTCTTCTGGGCGTAACGCACTATCAGTAACACCAAAACCTGTCATATAACCATTCGCCCAATTTTTTAACGCCATTAAACGCTCATACAGTGGGTGGTCATCATCCGGCAATAACGGCAAAAATTGATAGCTATCGTCTTCATCGACCAACAACGCCACCAAATCCTGTGCTTCTTCGGTCAATAGCTCTAATGCTTTTGGCTCAAGCTCGCTAAAGCTTAACTCGGTTAATAAGGTTTGCCAGACATTAGCGGTTGGCGCATCACAGACACTCGCCACACCACTGACCAACCCATGCAACTCACTAATCGTCACATCGTGCCAGTCATTAAATGCCTCTGACCAGTCCTGCCAACCCGAAATATAATCATCCATTCTAAGTTACCTTATACATTCATCAAAAAGTTATCACAAAAATACCATACAACACTAGCCTAAATGCGGTCGACTATGGCATTATTAAAGGGGACTAAATGAGTCTTATCACGCCTGTCATTGCCTATGACAACATTCTAGAGTGACGTTAGCGCCCTCACCCCTTTTTTTAAGACCGACCAATAGAACAGATACCCACCATGAGCCAACTCATCGACCAATTACAACAGCTAAAAACTGCCCTGATGACCATGGGCGAAAAATACCAAGCCACCGTCAGCGAACTCACCCACCTTAAAAGTCAGCCAATTGTTAGCCAAGAGCAAGTACAAGCGCTACAAGACCAACTTGATATGGCCAGTGAGCATAACCAAAACTTACAACAACAGCTCGATGACAAGATACAAGCGTACCGTGACTTAGAGCAGCGCTACCAAAGCTTATCTGACTCACACAGTGTCATGGGTGCCGAGCTTGAGCGCGCGCAAGCTGACGTCCAAGTATTAACTGAGCAAAAACGCAAATTGATTGATAAAAACCACGTTGCTGCTGAGCATACCAAAGTGGTACTTGAGCGCCTAGCCAAAATCGACAGCGAAGCTTAATACACTCGCACGTCTGACCCATTTGCAAGCCTGATAGGAAAAAAACCATGGCCGACCAACCGATTAAACAAGTCGATTTATTTATCAACGGACGTAGCTACGCGATTAACTGTCCTGTGGATGAAGAACCTGCGCTCGCACGTGCTGGTGAGTATATCAACCAGTTTATCCAAGATATTCGCCGCCAAGCGCCACAACTGCCACAAGAAGAACTCTTAGTGCTTTGTGCGTTGACCTTATTCGAAAAAGCGGAAAAACTTGACCAATTACAAGCACAACACACCGAAGCGAATGCGTTGGTCACTGAGATGCTAACCCAAGTTTCCCAAGCTTAAGCCTATCGTTTTAGCGACATCTATAAAGCATCGTTACAATACAAAGCGTCATTACAAAGCTTGTGATGGCGCTTTATATTGTTTACCCGCCAAAAAATCTGCCTGATGCTCGGCATTACAAAAGAACTTCTCGCCATCAACGATACCTCGCCATTCCGCCAAGCTATTGTTGCAATAATTACACGTGCGTAGCTCGGTAGAGTCACCCGGCTTTGGCACATAGTAACCTTTTGGTGGTCTTGGGTACATCCACTTAATCGCCACCCATGAACACGCCAAAATCACCAATAACACAAAAATTGCTGTAAACATCGCTTCTCTCACCTACTTATTATTTGCCAAAATACCTTAGTATACGATTTCGACTAGCTATCGTTATACCCTGATATCACAACCGATTGCCAAATCTATCACTTAGATAACAGTATCATCTTGCCTGCCAAACGTTGCGTTGCCCTCAGATACCCATTAGAACAAGCCAGTACCAAGGCGTCAATGCTGTGTTTAATTTTTTTGCAGATAAAATTGGTAAACAAGGCATAAAGCTTTATAATACCCTGATATCACGCTATTAAAAACCGTGGATTCATACATTTTTTCATTTGTTAAATTAATGAAATATAGGGAATTATCCCCCATAACAACTAACATGATTGGTTTTCAAGGATTGTATAATGTCATCAAGCAATGAACAACTAGAACAGTCGTTAACGGCTCCCCCACCTAAACTTAGCAATGAATTAGACAATGATATAACCAACCAGGCACCCGCTATGACAGGGTTAAAATTGGCGTTAGCACAACAGCAATTTATCGTCGGTGATGTCATCGGCAATGCCAAAAAAATGGTTGAGTTGGCACAAAATGCGCGCGAAAAAGGCGCAAATATGATTGTATTCCCAGAGTTATCATTATTGGGCTACCCACCCGAAGATTTATTGTTACGTCCAAGCCTGGCTTCTCGCGTCAAATTAGCATTTGAATTGCTATACCAAGTTAAAGATATCGTGATGTTGGTTGGCTATCCGCATATCGACCAACATGGCACGTTTAATTCGCTCGCTGTGATTCATAATGGTCAGCAAAAAGGGTTTTATCACAAACAATGCCTGCCAAACTATGGCGTATTTGACGAACGTCGTTACTTTAACACCGGCCATAACCAAGTCTTATTTGACTATCAAGGCTTGACCATCGGCTTATTGATTTGTGAAGATATTTGGCAAGAGGCCCCAATTCGCGCGTTAAAAGAAAAAGGCGCGGATATCGTGGTAGCTATTAACGCCTCACCCTTTGAACAAAACAAACAAGAACAGCGTAAAGCCTTACTTAAAAAACGCGCCAGTGAGCATAACCTACCTATCGTGTATGTTAACAGCGTTGGCGGCCAAGATGACTTGGTGTTTGACGGTGGTTCGATGGTGGTCGACGCCACAGGTAAAGTCGTCCACGAAGCGCCACGCTTTTTGCAACACATGCTGTATGCCGCGGCTCACTTTGATACCGCTAGCAACAGCGTGGTGCTGTCAGAGCAACGTAAAGCGCCATTGGCCCTTAGCCAAATCGCCGAAACTTACCAAGCCTTGGTAGTTGGTCTACGTGATTATGTCAACAACTCAGGCTTTAAAGGCGTGTTGATTGGCTTATCAGGTGGTATTGATTCGGCCTTGACCTTATGTATCGCGGTTGATGCATTGGGCGCTGACAAGGTCTATGCGGTGATGATGCCGTATGAATACACCTCACAAATCAGCCTACAAGACGCGCAAGCTCAAGCCCAACGTCTGAACGTATCGTATACCGTATGCCCAATTCATGCCGCAGTACAAGGCATGCATCACACCCTTGAGCCGATGTTCAGCAACACCCCGGCTGACACCACCGAAGAGAATATCCAAGCCCGCGCCCGTGGTATGATTTTGATGGCGCTATCAAACAAGTTTGGTCATTTGGTGCTTACCACTAGCAATAAATCTGAGATGGCCGTTGGCTATGGTACCCTGTATGGCGATATGGCGGGTGGTTTTGACGTATTAAAAGACGTGTACAAAACCCAAGTTTATGCCCTATCAAACTACCGTAACCGCTTAGAAGAAACTCCGGTTATTCCGGAGCGTGTGATTACGCGTCCACCATCAGCTGAGTTACGCCCTGACCAAAAAGACCAAGACAGCTTACCCGATTATGATATCTTGGATAAAATCTTGGAGTTGTACATTGACCGTGATTTTGGCTTTGATGCGATTGTTGAAGCGGGTTATGACAAGGCCACTGTCCACCAAGTATTGTCGATGGTTGACCGCAATGAGTATAAACGTCGTCAAGCAGCAATTGGTACCAAGATTACCCATCGTGCCTTTGGCCGTGAGCGCCGTTATCCACTGGTGAATCACTGGTCACTTGAATTTCCAAAACTTTAATGGCGGTTTTAGCGTAATAAAAAAGGTGCTCATAGGGCACCTTTTTTATTGACTCATACTTAATAGGGTAAGATTAAATCAGCAATTCGCGTTTACCGCTTTTGCCCATGCCACTGACAAGTCCGGCTTCTTCCATCGCATCGACAATGCGTGCCGCACGGTTGTAACCAATACTAAATTTACGCTGAATACTTGACGCTGATACTTTGCGCGTTTCAATCACAAAGGCGACAACTTCATCATACAATGGGTCGTCATCGCCATTGGCCGCGCTGCTGCCTTCGCTACTACCACCGTTCGATGAGGTCAAGGTAAAGTTATCAAACATATTATCGATATAATCCGGTGCGCCACGCTCGCGCCACGCATCACAGATACGGTTAACTTCGGCATCACTGATAAAGGCACCATGCACACGATTCGGTTCGTTTTGCCCCGGGGCTAAGAACAACATATCACCATGCCCCAGCATATCTTCGGCACCACCCGCATCCAAAATCGTACGCGAGTCGACCTTTGAGTTCACGCGCAGTGCAGCACGCACCGGAATATTGGCTTTAATCAAACCGGTAATGACATCCACCGATGGACGCTGGGTCGCCAAGATAAGGTGAATACCGGCGGCACGGGATTTTTGCGCAAGACGGGTAATCAATTCTTCGGCCTGCTTACCGACCTGCATCATCATATCGGCAAACTCATCAGCGATAATCACGATTTGTGGCAATGGTTTTAGACGCGGTGGTTTGTCTTGACTCACGCTATCGTTGATACGCCATAATGGGTCAAGCAGGGGATGACCATTGGCTTCTGATTCGATGACTTTTTTATTAAATTCGTCAAGCTTACGCACTTTAAACAGTGACATCAGCTGATAACGGCGTTCCATCTCACCCACACACCAAGACAGCGCACTCGCGGCTTCCGTCATGTCCGTCACCACAGGCGTGAGCAGATGCGGAATATCACCATAGTTGGCCAGTTCAAGCTGTTTTGGGTCAATCAAAATCAAACGCAGTTGTTCCGGTGTGTATTTTAACAACATCGACAAGAGCAATGAGTTGACCAATACCGATTTACCCGAACCCGTCGTACCCGCAACCAGCATATGCGGCGCTTTAGCCAAGTCGGTAATCACTGGACGGCCGGCAATGTCTTTACCCATTGCCATGCTAATCAAGCCATTCGGGTCTTTGAACGTATCGGTTTGGAGCAGCTCAATCAAACGCACCATTTGGCGCTTAGGATTCGGCACTTCGATACCGATGTACGGTTTACCCGGGATGACCTCGACTACACGCACAGATGCCATTGAGAGTGAACGCGCCAAGTCACGCGAAATACCCGTGACCTTACTGGCCTTGATACCAGGCGCTAGTTCAACCTCAAATCGCGTCACCACGGGACCAAGTTGGGCATTGACCACATTGGCCTTGACATTAAACTCTTGTAATTTAATCTCTAACAGCTCTGATAGCTGCTGCAACTGCTCACGAGTATAACTTGGCGCACGGTCAGGATCGGGTAAATCTAGCAAATCCATGCTTGGTAATGGGCTAAGATTGGCGCGATACGCCGCTGTTTGCATGGCACGGGATTTGCCCTCAAATAACGCATCGTTATGAATATCTAGGGCAACCGGTGGTTCTATTGTTAATTCATCGATTTCAACAGGACGCTCAGCGGTTGCCACTTGTTGTGGTACGAATTCCGGTTCATCTTCATCCGCAAATGCTTCAATAACGCTATTTGGCGAATCGAGTACATCACGCTTAGCTTCCTGATAGTCAGTGTTCGTTGTCACTGGTGCACTGTTATGAGGTGCTTTGTTATCAGATGTGTTGCTATCAGATGCCATGACATCAAAATGATTAATCTCGGGATAGTCAATGTCATCGGTTGGTAATGCAATATCAGCAACAGCAACGGGTGTCGCAATATTAAGCGACGTATTAATCGGCATTGCATGCGCATCTGTCTTGACTGCATCCACATCCGAGATGACATCATTGTCAAATGCAGGTGTGATGGTTGGTTGTTTTAAGATGTAATTTGCCGTCGTGGTACTACCGGTCTTAATCGGTGCTTGACCATAGCCTGTTTTTACCGGCGTGATCGAGGCATCTGGGGCGTCTGCATGGTTTGATACTTCAGGGAATAACTCAGGGGCTGCTAATTCATTCGCCGCTGCATCAATACCATTGCCAGTATGGTCAGTTGCTACTGGGTTTGACAGTGGATTCGATAGGGACTGGTTTTCGTTATTCGCTTCTACCAAATTCGTATCTGTCAATTTTGTATTTGCTAAGGTTGGTGATGACTCGTTTAATTTTTCTAAAAATGGTAAGGTCGTGGCTGATACGTAATTATCATCGATTTGAGCAGCTTGTCTTGATGCGACTGGTTTTTTAGTAGGTGTAATGATTTCACGCTGTAACTGGGCATCCAGTTTTTTGGTCAATTTGGTATTGGCAAGATGTGCTGAACTCACGGGCTTAAACGGTGTCGTTGCGTCATTATCTTGTAGCCATTCATACTCTTTGGCTTCACTAAACCCTGTTTCATCCAAAAACGCATCCAATGGGCTAGCATCGGCATGATGGGTATCCGTTAACACATCGGCCTTTTGCCCATCAAGCGGTAACGGTAACTGGGTAGCCGCTGTTTTGGCAACAACAGGATCATCGACACGCTCTGGCGCATTGGTTGGTTTGGGTTTAATCAGTTTTTGGCGTAAACGCTGCGTTGGCTCACTATTTTCAGATGGCTGAGTGCCACGCAATAGACGTTGCCAATTAAGGTTAAAGGTAAAAGTCAGGGTAATAATCACGAACGCCAATAAGAAAACCAGCGCGCCCCAATAGGTCAATAGCCCACTCAAGCCTTGTCCGACCACTTGCCCGACAATGCCTTGTGCGAGCCAAGACGCAGAAACCAAGCCGGTTAGCGCTGCTGTGGCAATCATCAAAAACACATAACCCAGTGTGCGTAACACACCGCTAGGTTGGGTATCTTCATGCCAAATGCGCCAACCCTCATAACTGGCGATGACAATCAACCACCAACTGGTCGCACCCAAAAAGGTATACAAGATATCGGCAAGCCAAGCCCCACCGTGACCTGCCAAATTACTCACGGCATCAACCCGCGTGCTGACATGCGACCAACTTGGGTCATTGGCCGAATAACTAATCAACGACATCAGTAGCAGTAAGGCCACCACTAGCCAAATCAGCGTTAAAACGCTGCGACGAACATAATAAGACAATGTAACCTACCCCACTTTTTACAACCACATTACTACTAGCGTTATAGCCTTGATTTTGCGCCATATAATCACCTTTTATCGCGGCATTTATGCGTTAAAAAGCGACGTTAGCTAAACGTGCTATCATAACAAAAGTTACCCCAACTGTGGGTAGCTTTTTCATGAATATCCCTATCATTCTCCAAGCCGTTTGTAAGCAGCTTTTATCAGTTATTTTGTAAGCTGTTGGGGCGAAAATCTGACAGAGAAGCACTTGCTATTTTGGTTCGAACGCCCTATATTCATCCCAGTGAAATTTTTCTTAACAAATCCAATTATAGTCAAATAAATTCATTTTAAGACAAGGAAACCGAGCGCAGATAGTACAAGTAGTACAGCAAGCGAGTTTGACGCAGTATTAAACTGAATTTAAAAGACGATATGATAACAATGGGAGTTTAAACATGAGTGAAGTTATTCACCATCAAGTGATTATTTTGGGATCGGGTCCTGCAGGTTATTCAGCAGCGGTATATGCCGCGCGCGCCAACTTAAAACCTGTGATTATCACGGGTATGCAATTAGGCGGTCAATTGACCACCACCACCGAAGTTGATAACTGGCCGGGCGACCCGCATGGCTTGACAGGCCCAGACTTGATGGTACGTATGCAGCAGCATGCTGAGCGTTTTGGTACCGAGTTGGTATATGACCACATTAACCAAGTGAATCTATCACAGCGCCCATTTACCTTGATTGGCAATAACGCGACTTATACCTGTGATGCGCTAATTATTGCGACCGGTGCGACAGCCCAGTATTTAGGCTTAGAAAGCGAGCAAAAATTCATGGGTATGGGTGTATCAGCCTGTGCAACTTGTGACGGCTTCTTCTACAAAGACCAAAATATCGTCGTCATCGGTGGCGGTAACACGGCCGTTGAAGAAGCATTATATTTATCAAATATCGCAGGCCACGTCACCCTAGTGCATCGCCGCGACAAGCTAAAATCTGAAAAAATCCTACAAGACCAATTGTTAGAAAAAACTAAAAATGGCAATGTCAGTATCGAGTGGAATCATAAAGTCAAAGAAGTCACCGGTGATGACTCAGGCGTAACAGGTGTCGTGATTGAAAACGTGCTAGACGGTAGCACCAAAACCTTGGATGTGACGGGTATGTTTGTCGCGATTGGCCACAAGCCAAATACCGATATCTTTGCCGGTCAGCTTGAGATGAACAACGGTTACATCGTGGTAAAAAGCGGTATCGACGGTAATGCGACCGCCACCAGTGTCGAAGGGGTATTTGCTGCCGGTGACGTCGCCGACCATCACTATCGCCAAGCGATTACCTCTGCCGGTACAGGCTGTATGGCGGCACTTGATGTTGAAAAATATCTTGATGCGTTGAATACGGCTGCCACCCAAACCGATAGTCAAGCGTAATCGGTATCGCCATCTAATGCCATGTCGCTACGAGTTTCCTGATCCGCGCCTAGCCGATCCCGCAGGGGAGGGACTGGTCGCGGTCGGCGGTGACTTGGCACCTGACACTCTAATTTGTGCCTATCGCCAAGGGATTTTTCCTTGGTTTAGCGAGGGTGACCCCATTATGTGGTGGTCACCTGAACCGCGCTGCATCATCGACCCACACCAATTTTCCCCAAGCAAAAGCTTAAAACGTCATCTCAAACACAGTGATTGGATAATCACCCTCAATCGTGACTTTGCCGCTGTCATCCAAGCTTGTAGCGAAGCCCGTGCTTATGCCAATGATACTTGGATTAATCCTGAGATGATTGCCGCGTATCAAGTGCTACATCAGCAAAATATCGCGTATAGCATTGAAGTTTGGGACAACGAAAATCAGCTAATCGGCGGGTTGTATGGGCTCAAAATTGGTCAAGCTTTCTTTGGTGAAAGTATGTTTCATCGTCGCACTGATGCGTCAAAAGTTGCCTTTTTTGCATTGATGCGACTATGCGCACAGTCAGGCTTTCGCTGGGTTGATTGCCAATTACCCAATGCGCATTTATTAAGTTTAGGCGCAAGTGTCGTCGATCGTGATAACTTCTTAACTTTATTGGATGAACAAATCGATTTACCAAGTTGTGATTGGTCGAGTTTAGTGGGACAATGCCTACCTGCAAGTACCTTATTAACCCCGACCCCACTGCCACTACTAGGCCTGACACAATGACACACCTATTACCTTTGCAGTCATTTGGCAAAAAAGCTATGACTGCTTGTCAGCACAATTTCTATGCTAAATAGTCAAATAACGCCTTTGCATCAATGCAACTACCTGCCCGATCGTGCGGCAAGGCTAGAGTTTATTGAACTGCAAGAACCGCAAATGATGCCCACGGCTATTTTTTCACAGTTTTCGCGCTTGGGCTTTCGTCGTAGTGGAAATCACTTATATCGCCCTGTCTGCGTGCATTGTCAACGCTGTATGGCAACCCGTTTGCCCGTGGACGAATTTGTACCCAATCGCACCCAACGGCGTCTAGCACATAAACTTGCCAGCTTTAGCATCCGTACTACAGATTGTCGCAATGCGAATGAGCAGCACTTTAATCTGTATGCACGCTATATTTGCGCGCGTCATAGCGATGGCGATATGTATCCGCCAAGCTTAGCAAGTTTCCAACGCTTTTTACAATTCTCCTTTACCGAATCGTTCTTTATGGAGTTTTGGGATGGGGAGAACTTAGTGATGGTCGCCGTGTGCGATAAGCTTAATGACGGAATTTCTGCAGTATACACATTCTTTGACCCGGATATGCCGCAGCTTAGCTTAGGCACGTTAGGAATTTTGGCACAAATCGAGTATATTAAACGCTTAAACCTAGCGTATGTTTACCTAGGGTTTTGGATTCCTGACAGTGATAAAATGCGCTATAAGGCCAATTTTCAGCCACTTGAGGTGCTCATCGACGGGCAATGGCTTTACTTTGAGGGAAAACTTAGCAAGGAGCGAGTGGAGCCTTATCTACAAGAAGCCATCAAAAAACATTTTCGCGCCCAATGGCAATCTTAGTTTGCTAATAGCTTTTGCATAATCAATGCATCTGTACGACTACCATCTTGATTACGATAATACGCTTTACGCGTATGAATCACCGTAAAGCCTAGCTTTTGATACAGTTGAATCGCAGGCGTGTTATCAATTCTGACTTCTAATAATAGACTTTCTACCATTGGCACTAAATGGGCAACTAGACTGTCTAGCAAACGACTGGCTAAGCCTTGCTTTTGCGCGTTGGAATGTACACCAATCCGGATAATCTCTGCTTGCTCAAACAGTTGGTTGTATAAGCAATAAGCGACGATAGTATTCGCTTCATCAATCAGTAACAACCCATCATTGCCTTCGGATTTTAACCAGTAATGAATCGTTGCTGCTGCCCAAGCATCATGAATAAATAATTGGGCTTCCAGTGCCGCTAGTTGCTCGAATACCGCTGCGCTATCTGTCGTCAATTCATGCGCTAGTAATTGCTTCAACTCCATTAGCTGTGTCATATGTTTTCCATTAATCTGCTAAGTCGCTATACTTTTATCTTATCCATAAAAAAAGAGCCACCGAAGCGACTCTTTTTTGTGTGTTAGTAGACGAGATTATTCG
>CALJUC010000218.1 GCA_937975585.1 uncultured Moraxella sp.
TACGTGTACTATCTGCGCTCACTTTCCTCGATATTGTAATTTTTGGGTTTGGTATTATTGCCTAATTCAAAGCCACCCAAGCATAAAAAAACGGATTCACCAATTTGGGGAATCCGTTTTTCATTTTAAGCGTTAAAATTAGCTTAATTTATTGAGCCAGTTATCGATGTTTTCCGCTTGTTGTTGTGCATTACCAGTATAGCTTGCAGGGGTCATGTCACGTAGGCGCGCTTTGTCCGCATCACTTACTGCATCTAACTCGTTACCATTGACGAAGTCAAGCATCATGTCACGGGTCATCGCGTTACCACGGGTTAAGGCTTTTAGTTTTTCGTATGGGTTCGCGACACGGTAGCGACGCATTACGGTTTGGATAGGTTCAGCCAATACTTCTTGCGCGTTGTCCAAGTCTTCAAGCATACGATTTGGGTTGGTTTCAAGCTTGCCGATACCCTTTAAGCACGCTTCATACGCAATTAAGCTTTGGGCAAAGCCAACACCGATGTTACGAAGTACGGTTGAGTCTGACAAGTCACGTTGCATACGTGAGATTGGTAATTTTTCGCCCAAGTGTGCCATCACAGCATTGGCTACGCCCAAGTTACCTTCTGAGTTTTCAAAGTCGATGGGGTTCACTTTGTGTGGCATGGTCGATGAGCCAACTTCGCCTTCTTTAAGTTTTTGCTTGAAGAAGCCCAATGAGATGTATTGCCAAACGTCACGGTTAAAGTCGATTAGGATGGTGTTGTAGCGTTTGAACGCGTCAAATAGCTCAGCGATATAATCGTGTGGCTCGATTTGGGTGGTGTATGGGTTAAAGGTCAAGCCCAAGCTGTTTTCGATGAAGTCTTGTGAATGCGCTTCCCAGTCAACATCTGGATAAGCAGAGAAGTGGGCGTTGTAGTTACCGACCGCGCCATTGGCTTTACCCAATAATTCAACTTGTTTGACTTGTTTTAGCTGACGGGCTAGACGGTAAGCGACGTTTGCCATTTCTTTACCCAAAGTCGTTGGGCTCGCAGTTTGGCCGTGGGTGCGTGACAGCATTGGCTGTGCGGCGTGGGTTTTGGCAAGTTTAGCGATTTCGTCAATGATGGTTTGCATGGTGGCAACCATCACGTCACGACTGTCTTTTAGCATCAAGGCATAAGACAAGTTGTTGATGTCTTCAGAGGTTTTGGCAAAGTGGATGAACTCAAGGCTATCGGCCAATTTGGCGTTGCCTTTGAATTTGTCTTTGATAAAGTATTCAACCGCTTTAACATCGTGGTTGGTGGTTTTTTCGATGTCCTTAACCGCTTGGGCATCGGCTTCGCTAAAGTTAGTAACGATGTCGTTTAAGAATTGGTTGGTGTCAGCGTCAAAGGCGTTCAATTCAGCGATTGCTGGGTTATTGGCCAATGATTGTAACCAACGGATTTCGACGGTCACACGCGCTTTGATTAAGCCAAATTCAGAGAGGTATGGACGTAGGCTGTCAACTTTACCAGCATAGCGACCATCAATCGGTGAAAGAGCGGTAAGGGTATTCATAGGCTTTCCTAAATACTATAGTCTTTTACATTCAAGTTAATACGGCGTCAAGCTCGCTTGCTGTACCAGTGGTACTATCGGCGCTTGCTTTCCTTGTCTTAACATGAATTTATGTGACTAGATAATTAAACAAGATAACACAACGATTAATGGTGCGCATTATAGCATGAGTGCGGGGAGTTTTGGACACGGCAAGGATGATTTGCCGTGTTTTATGCGGTATGACAGAAGAATGGTGCGTGATTAGCTGATAGGGGTTGATAAGCTAAACGCCCCGCGCAAGTCACCGGCGTTAAAACCGATGGCTTTATCGTTCGGGTAATGTTGTTTTAGCATATCGTGGACAGGTTGTTTAACGTCAGTGCCGTGACACGCTAAGCAAGGTTCAGCGATAGCAATGGCTTTCATATAGCGGTATTGATTGCCAACTTGCTCACCGTAAGAAAGCTTTGATAAATCAGCGCCTTGCTTGGCTTGTTCGGCAAACTGCTGTAATACTTTGGTTTCCCATTCATCCGGTGCGTTATTGGGGTTGCGGATTTTTTCACTGGTACGTCTGAGAGACCAAGTATGGCCTTGGGCATTGGTTTTATCTGCATATTTTGCAGTGATTTGCGGGGCGAGGGTTTTACAGACCTCGACGGTCTTGGGTGCGCCACTGGTCTGGATACTCGTCTTTACCGTACCCACCAACTCAGTGCCAAATGGCTTAATAATCGCGTTGGCTTCACTGTTTAGCGCTTGTTTTTGACTATCGCTTAGCATAGTCGTTGGCTTGTCTGCGCTCGTGGTGGGTTTGGTGTTGTCACAGCCAGTGGCCAATAAAGCCATTGTTATTGGTAAAATCAGTAAACTGCGTTGAGGGGTGAAACGTTGTGGTAGCATGTGAGACTCCGGTCGCTAAACAATAACATTCTATAAAATATTAATATGTATAAATATATTATCTTAGCCAGTCCTAGCTATCAACGAAAATTTATTAAATTTATCAACGAAAGTTCTACTATCTAATCATTGGCTTTGCCAAATAACGTCAAGCCGATAATCACCAAGGCAATACCGACAAAGCTGAGTAACGATGGTAAAGGCGTGCCCAATAACAACATACCACCGAGTAGGGCAAAGATAATCTCACTACCTTGGGTCGCGTCAATCGCGGCCAACTGCTGTGGGCGGGTGGCTTGTGCGCGCGCGAATAAAAACACGCTCGTACCCAATACACCGGCGGTTAAAGCGACCAAAAAACTTAAGGTAATCTGTGAGGGTGACGGGGCAGGCGGGTGAAGTATCAGTGTTAAGGCAGCCCACATCGGTAGTGACCCCATGGCCATTAACCAGACCTTATGTAGGGCGTTATCAAGAAGTGGTGAGTGGATATAGGGCAGTTTTTGCAATAAGGTTTGGCGTAGGTTTAACTCAGCCGTTAAATTCGTTTGTTTGGGTTGGCTCGCTTGCCAAACCAACTGATTGCCCACAGGGAAAAAGAAGCTTGCGATAAAAGCGACCATCGCCCCAACCAGTAACGATTGTAATGTGTAGTTGCTACTTACCGTTTGATGCCGTAAGCCCTCGCCAACATTGGCCAGTACCACACCAACGAATACCACCACAGAATAATAAATGGTCTTTTTAGAAAAATGCTGACCAAAAAATTTGAGGACGATTAGGCTTGCGACCACAGTAAATAAATACGTTGCCGCTATTACCCAACCTTCAGCATAGTCCGCAGCAAATGCCAATAACCCATACGTACCAAGCGCAATCGAGCCTGCGAACATCCAAAAGCGCCAGTTTTGCCAAAATAAGTGCCACAGTTGGATAAGTTGGGTGAGTTGGCCACGATTCTTGATGACAATAATCACAGTGAGCAATAACCACATAAATAAACAACGCAGACTTGCCGACCAAAACCAATGCCCACCTTGGACACTCATCAACTGGTAAAGCACAAACGATAGGCTAAAAAAGGCCGATGCCAATAAGCCTAAAGCAATTAATTTTCCCATAAACATCCCTGTATGACACGGCTAATCAGCGTGAGTTTGTAATCGCCGTTTGGTTATATCTCTTTTATTTGTTGGTTATTTGCCTTTGGCATCCGCCCAAATGATTTTATGCAGTTGTAATTGTAAACGTACCGGCAAACTATCCGCTAACATCCATTCTGCCAAGTCTGCTGCCAAAGTCGGTGCGGCCACATCACTGGCCTCTGCTTCAGCGGCCACATTAAACATCGGTGATAGCCATACCACACTGACTTTTTTATCCAGTTCGTATTCGGCGATTTTGGCCTTTGCCCAATCATAGTCTTCACGGTTCATGATGACGATTTTGATTTGGTCATGTGGGGTCAGGTAGTCGATATTATCCCACAAGTTTTTATCGGCTTCGCCAGACGATGGGGTTTTTAAGTCCATGACCTTGGACACCGCAACCGGAACCTCTTTGACCGACAAGGCGCCTGCGGTTTCTAATGAAATTTCATAACCATTGGCAAGTAGTAGCTGCATCAAAGCAATCGCATTGGGCTGTGCCAGTGGTTCGCCACCGGTCAAACAAATACGCTGGCACGGAAAGCTCTGACACACTGCCAAAATCCCTGCCAAACTCATGCGCTCGCCGCCGACAAAGGCATATTCGGTATCACAATACACGCAGCGCAGCGGGCAACCTGTCAAGCGGATAAAAATCGTCGGCAAGCCTGCGGTTAATGCCTCGCCTTGGAGTGAGTAAAAAATCTCGGTAACTTTGAGCCCAGCTTCGGGGTCGGTCGTGGGGATTTGGGGATTGCGACGAGGTGCGCTTGGTAGGGCGTGGGCTTGAGCGCTGGTTGCATCAGCAACTGGGGATTGTGGCGTAAGTTGGGACATGGGCAGGTCATCATTTGCAAAAAACTGCCCGTATTGTAGCAAATTTATGCCAAAAAATCTTAGCCTTAGCTGTCTATTGGTGCTAAAGCCAGATACCGATTCGTGCTGATCTGACTGCGCTAACAGTCGTTACAGTTGGTTCATCTCGGTTAATACCTCAATGGCAGCGCGGTAGGCTTCTTGGGCGGCGGGCGCGCCACAGTAAGGTAAGCTATGCAATAACACTTCTTGAATTTCGCTGACAGTGGCGCCGTTATTAATCGCACCACGGATATGACCTTTGAGCTCGGTTGGGGATTTTTGCGCGATTAAAAAGGCGAGGGTAATTAGCGAGCGTGTTTTGCGATCAAGTACGTCGTCGCGTTGCCATGTTGAGCCCCAAGCGTGTTCGTTAATCCAGTCTTGCAGGGGTTGGGTCAGCTCGGTGGTGTTGTTTTGCGCGCGCTCGACAAAGGCCGCGCCCATCACTTCGGTGCGCACTTTTAAGCCGTTTTGGTAATCTTGTTCTGCCATGGTCTCTTCGGTTTCTGTTTGTGGATTTGTGGTGGGAATTCTAGCGTGTTTTGAGTGGCTTGTAGCTGATTTAATGCTGGGTATGGTGTTTGATGCGGCCTGTAAGCTTTTACAGGCCGCTTGTGTTCAATCTGGCTGATGTTGCCATTGTTGGGTTTGAAAATCATAGGCATAGGCTTCAAAGGGCACAAATGTGGCGTGATAGAACAAGCTGGGTTGCTGATTTTGATTGAGGGTGTAATGCGCGCGGGACGCAGAAGTAGACACGGCTTGGGCGGCCTGTAAATCTTTGGGATAGGCATGGTATTGCTGCTGATAAGCCTGTATTTGCTTGGCAATCTTGTCTGCTTCGAGGCGGGCTTGTTTGTGGTAATGGGTGTGCAACATGGCGATGCTGCTGATGGTGGTGAGGCAGAGCAGCATTTTCAAGGGCAGCTCAGGCAGGCGCTGCGGCTGTTTGCGTATGCGCCATGCGCTCACGGCCATGTAAACCAGCATCACGGGCACCAACACATACAGCATAAACCCTGCGTGCTTTTGCCCCAAGATGAGGGCGCTGAGGGCGCAAAATACGATGCAGGGAATGAGGGAGCGGAGCATAAAAATCCTTGAATGTCGTAATCATCAACAGAGGGCAACAGAGAGCA
>CALJUC010000219.1 GCA_937975585.1 uncultured Moraxella sp.
ACCTCCAGTTTCAGCGTTACCATCTCGATAAATTCGTTCCAGGTGATGATTTGCGGCGGCTCGTCAGCAAACTGCACATATACGCTATCGGTTACTGGGCTATGCTCGACAATCTGCGCTTTTGCGTTGTCTGTTTTGCGGTAGTAGGTCATTACGCACCACCGAATAAGTATTTTTTGATTTCATCAATCGCGTGATTAGCACCAAAACACACAACAAATTTATAACCCTGCTCGGCTAATCGCGCCGCTATTGCATTTTGACTTTCAGACACATCGCTTGCCTTGCCGCCTTTTTGCTTCATCTCGATAAACAAGCCGTGATATTCGCTGCGTGGTACGAAAAGAATTAAATCAGGGAATCCTGCAAGTGTCCCCATCTCTTTGAAGTGCTTGCCCTCTCTTGCGTCACGTTTGCCACCGTTTGGGCTATGGTGCAGTAAATCAGACACTTTGTAGTTACCGTATTTTTGCCACTTGGCCCACTTGATAACCTCTTTTTGCTCTTGTCTCTCAAGTTGTTTTGGCTTGGCTCTCGGTGCTTTGGTTGTGCCTTTATGACCGCCAATTTGTTTATCACTGATTATTTGCTTATTCATCATCAAACCATTCTCATTTGCTCGTATTTGCGTTTTAAACCTTGCCTAGTATGTTTGCCTATCTTTGACGCTAAAATCAAAAATAGGCGTGTTTCTGTGCGTTTTGGCTATGCTCTTACCTCCATTTCTTGTTTTGTCTTTTTTGGCTCTTTGTCGTAGTCAAGACTGACTGATTTTAACATTTGTCGTTTTTGACGCTCGGTTAATCGCCAGTCATTGTGCGTTAAATGCCAGTAAGCGTTTTGATGCTCGAACGGGTCGGGGTAATTAAGCATGGCTACCCCCAAATGTCGGCTCATCGTCAAAATTTGGCACATAATTGGTAAATCGGCTGTATTGACCTTCAAAACCTAGCCGCACACTACCAATCTCACCTTGTCTGTTTTTACCGATGATTATTTCAGCAACACCCTTGTCTTTACTTTCCGCGTTATAAACTTCATCGCGGTAGATAAATAGAATTTGGTCGGCATCTTGCTCGATTGCACCCGATTCGCGCAGGTCAGACATAATTGGTCTTTTGTTGCCGCGTGTTTCTAGGCTGCGATTAAGCTGTGATAAAGCAATCACTGGGCAATCAAACTCTTTGCCAAAACCTTTTAATTCTCTTGTGATATTGCCTATTTGACGCGCTGTATTACCGCTTTCATCAATACCGCCCATGATTTGGATGTAATCGACCATAATCACGCCAATTTCACCCTGTTCGCGTCTAATCTTGTTTAATACGCTTCGCATCTCGCCAACAGTTAAGCCGTTTGTATCATCAATCACGTACGACAAGTTTTTAACTTCGTCCATCGCGTCAACCATGCGACCCCATTCAGTTGTATTGTTAAATCGACTATCGCCATCAACACCTAAATCGCCTGAGCGTATCGCGCCTAATCGCACCGAACCTGTGGCGCTAATCAAACGCTGAATAACTGATTCTTTGGTCATCTCAAGACTAAAGAAAACGCCTGTCTTGCCTGTCTCTTTAACCATGTTGACCGCAATATTTTGTGCCAGCGTGGTTTTACCCATTGATGGTCTAGCCGCAATAATCACTAGGTCACCTTTTTCAACCTGTAGCTTATTGTTTAGCTCTTCAAAGCCTGTACCAATAAACGGCTGAACACCATGCTTAACCACTGATAGCAATTTGTCGTAAAAGCCATCTAAAAGACTGCTAGCGACAACATACCCGCCTTTGGTTGACTGCATCATGACGTTGTTAAGGTCGCCAATAGAATCGTTAATCAACGTGTCAGTTGACTTGTCAAAGTTTTCTAACTGGTCAATGCCTTGTTTTAGCTTTTCAATCACTGAGCGTCTTTGGCTAAAATCTTTGATTTTTACGCAATAAGCAGCGATATTGAATGTTGCAGAAGATGACGCTAGTAATTCGCCTAAATACTCTTCACCACCAATCAAGTGTAGTTTGTTTTTGGCTTCTAATTCATCCATGACCATAACAACGTCATACGGCTGTTTTTGGTTGTAAAGGTGAGTGATGGCATCAAATATGATTTCATGACGTTCAGCGTAAAAGTTCTTACCGGTTAACTTACCCTCTACATCGGCATAGTTTTCGTTAATCATCAAAGATGCTAAAACGGATTTTTCCATGTCTAAGTTGTGCAGCATTAGATTTCACCTCTTTCAATCTGAGCAATACGCGCTAGTTTTTCTTCACGGCTTAATTTTGGTGTACCGTCAATCACTGGCGCAGATACGATGTGGCTAGGATGAAATTCATGACTAACAGGTTGTTGCCCATCGTCAAAGATGATTTCATCATTCCATGATTTGTTATTTAGATAAGTGCTAGGGTCTTTGCGGTATTTCTTATTTGGCTGTGATTTTTTATACAAAGGTAAGTGCTTCATGATTGCTTCACGGTCACTATCTTTGAGTTTTGCCCACTTGATTTTGATTTTTTCTTTATCGCCAACTTTCTTGTCGTATAGATTCCAAAAATCATCAAAAGGCACATTCAAAACGCGCTCGCCAACTTGTTTTTTATTAGTTGTTTTATTAGTTGTTTTTGTGTTTACAGTTTCTGTAATAGGTTGATTTACATTTTCTGTAATAGCTTTTACATTTTCTGTAATAGCTAAACTTTCACCTTTTACATTTTCTGTAATACCAAAATCATTAATGTAATATTCGTTGGATGTTTTTTGATTGCCGTTTTTGACTTTCACTAAGCGATAATTAACAAGTTCATCCATAGCCTTGTTAATGGTTTCATTGCTACTAATACCAGTAAATTTTCTGATTTGAGAAAAACTTATAAAATCGGCAGGTTTGTTCCATCCGCGAGTTTTACGAACAATCAACAA
>CALJUC010000220.1 GCA_937975585.1 uncultured Moraxella sp.
CATAATAAAGCTCTGGTGCGTAATTCCAATCGCGATGATCCCAATCAACAATAAGTGGATTTTTTGCATTTAGAAATACAGGGTAAATCCCTGCTGCTTCATTGCCATTATCATTAATTACGGCTCTGTCTAGTACGCCTGAGTATTGAGCAGCCATCTCAATGTCGTTGGTAAAATGAATGCTATCATTCTGACCGCCATTAAACTCAGAAAACCCAGCTTCAGGACTACCGTGATATAGCACCAAGGGCTCACCGTTTTTATCGATAACTTTAGACGCATTGGCAGGGTCATTCTCCCAATCGCCAAACCACGCCTTAAATTCTTTGGTACGAACTTGGGCGTACTGCTCTGGCGTTAAGTTTGACGGCTTACCATTGGGCGCAAGTAGTTCACGTTTGCTATATTGCGGCTTGTCAGTCGGCTGCGCTTGTTCTTCTTTCTTAGGCTTTAAAGCGTCCATGACCTCCGTATGTTTTCTACGGATATCGTCTAACTCGGCTTCTTTACCCCAAGGTTTTAACTGACTTTCAAGTTTAGGAATAGCCTTGATACTTTTCTCAAGGTCCGCCTTAAGCTGCTGTAACTTGTCCGGTATTTCCTTGATGCGGTTGATAAGCTTGGTGATGATACCGCCAGCCGGGTCACTGTGTTTGACTTCCATAGCAATACTTTCGCCACGATAATCAAGCGAAAGAATGGCGCTATCACGATTGGTTGGGTTGGCAGTGGCGCTGATAGTGAAGTCACCATATTGACCAACGGATAGCTTCTCTTTGCCCATACTGGCTTTGATGGCTTGAGAAACAATCGCCTTACCTGCTTCAACGCGCGCGCCTTCTTTCCCTTGCTTATAGTTTTTACCATTGATGGTAATGTCTAAGTCGCTCGGTGTTTTCGCTTGGCTTAGTGTGGTAAAGCGTGACTGCTCGTTTTCAAGCGATTCAATACTGTCTTTGGTGCGCTTAATGGTCGCCTTGATGCGGTGTTGTTCACGGTCATGGCGGGTCTTGTCTGAATCTAAATCATTAAGCTGTTTTTTCAGCGCCATTTCTTCCAAGATTAATGGATTGCCAGAAGCAGCCGCTTTCATCGCGCCAGCATTGGCCGCTTCGCCTTCGATATCTTCAATGACGCGCGTTTTGATATCACCTTTACGCACCTGCTCGATAAACTTGGCTTTGTTTTCGATGATTTGCCATTGCATCGCGTCCATGGTCTGCTCGGTGGCATACCGATGAATTTCAACTTCAAAGTTTTCAGGGTCTTTGGCGTATAGCTCATTACCTTGACGAATAATACGCCCTTCGCGCTGTTCAAGGTCTGACGGACGCCAAGGCGCATCCATGTGGTGCAAGGCAACAAGGCGTGTTTGTACGTTGGTGCCAGCGCCCATTTTTGATGTTGAGCCTAGCAGCACACGAACTCTACCACTACGAACCTTGCTAAATAACTCGTCTTTTTGCAGTTCAGTATTGGCATCATGAATAAAAGCAATCTCGTTTTCTGGAATACCTTGCGCGATTAACTTTTGCTTCATGTCATCATACACACTAAAGTTATTCACGTTCATGATGGCATCAAGCTCATCAGGTGTGTATTTCTCTAGCTGCGCAATCGCATCTTCATTGCCTTCATCGGCAAGGCGCACCAACTCATTGAGCTTGGCTTGCTCTTTATTATTACTACCTTTTGGCGTTGATAAATCACAGAATACCAACTGCGTGCCTTTATCGTCTGCGGTATCACGCCAGATACGCATGATATTTTCAACCGCTTTATTGACCTTACTGCCTGCAAAGTCTGGTGCATTTGGATCAAGAATACGCATATCTAGGGCAGCCTTACGCGCTTCACCGATGATTTTAAGCATATTGTCCGCGCCTTTTTTCTTGGCGTCTTGACCTTTGGGTAAATGCTCTGCGCGGTAGATTAAGGTGTGTTCGCCATAAATCTCACGACCATTTTCAATGCGCGGCACACCAATGAAATCGGCTTGCGCATCCGAACGCTCGACCACGGTATTTTGTGGGGCGCCACCTTTGATTTTTGGTACGGGTAATTTTTTGCCCTGTGCTTTTAAGGCGTCATTGATATCATCGCGGTTAATCACGTCCGCAAAACCAAGATAGGATTGCATCAGCTCTGGCATATTCACAAACTTGGCAAAGCGTGATTTCATTTGGTATTTGCCACTGGCTGACAATTCCCAATCGTTGACCACTTCGCCAAACGTCTTGGCCCAGGCATCAAACCCGGCAATACCTTGATTTTTCATACGGTCCATATCAAGATAGCGCTGCATGGTATACATTTCAGCCATTGAGTTACTGATCGGTGTACCTGTGGCAAACACTATGCGGCTTGATGGGTTTTGTTTAAGCTGCTGGATTTTCATAAATAAATCCATCGCCTTTTGGCTACCGGATTGATTGCCCAACCCTGCGACGCGATTCATACTCGATGTGGTATAGGCAAGGTTTTTAAACTCATGTGCTTCATCAAGCATTAACGCATCAACGCCCAACTCGTCCCAATACAGATTATCGGTGTCGCGGTTTTCACTTGCGGTCAGTTTCTTGTACTTTTCTTCAAGTTTAAGCCTGCGGTTAGCAAGGTCCCGTGCGTTCGATGATTTGCCCGCATCTTTTTTGGCATCTTCAATGGCGGTGGTAATCTCTTGGATTTGCTGCTTGATAAACTCGGCTTCAAACTCTGGCGATACCGCAATCTTACCGAATGATGAGTGCGCTACAATGACTGCATCCCAATCGCCATTGGCGATACGCGCAACAAGGCGCTTACGGTTGGCGGCTTCAAAGTCTTTTTTGGTGGCCACCAAAATATTGGCATTGGGGTATAACTGGATAAACTCTTTGCCCCACTGACCAACCAAGTGATTCGGCACCACAATCATCGGTTTGCTTGCCAGCCCCATGCGGCGAAGTTCCATCGCAGCGGCCACCATGGTAAAGGTTTTACCCGCACCCACCACATGGTCAAGTAATGTCGTTGGATTTTGAGTGATTCGCCAGATCGCATTTTTCTGGGTGGGCCGTAGCTCGATGACGTTATCATCGACTTTACCAAGTAGTTTTAAATGACTACCATCATAGGCTTGGGCAACATCGGTATTAAAGATATCGTTATACAATCTTGCCAGCTCATCACGTCGGTTATCATCC
>CALJUC010000221.1 GCA_937975585.1 uncultured Moraxella sp.
ACTAAGTCTAATCTCTGAGCGTGAGTTACAACTGGATGTGACCTGCTCAAAAGGCACCTATGTACGTGTATTGGGTGAGGATATCGCCAAAGCACTGGGTACTGTTGGGCATTTGACCGCGTTGCGCCGTACTGCAACCGGTGATTTTGACTTAGCCAATGCCATAAGCTTAAGCGACTTTGAAGCGCTATCGTTGGACGAACGCTTTAATATATTACTACCGGTTGATGCGTGTGTATCCAATTTGGCCACATTAATCTTGACTGAGGAACAAGTGCAACGTATTCGCCAAGGTCAGCGACTCAATGTGAAAGACCAAGCCAACGAACAACAGCTTTTAGCCATGACCACCCCGAGTCAAGAAGTCCGTGTCTCTGATGCGCACGCTAATTTCATCGGTATTGCCAACCTTGAAGCCAATGGGCGATTACAGCCGCTAAAATTGGTGCAGTTGTCATAAGTTAGACTATTATTTCAATATCGAGCGACACATTTCGTTTGTGTTAAACACACATAAGTCACAAATCTTGACGCTTTGATAGCAGTGTTATCTTGCCAAATTATTTATCCTTATAAATGTTCAAAAAGCCATCGCTTTTTATTTTCAATAGCATGGCTTTTTCTATCAGTATTTTTAAAAAAATATTATAAATTCAATACATTATAAGGATAATCCCATGGCTAATATTGCTTTTTTGTTAGATACTGACTTTGAGCAAGTCGAATACACCAAGACCAAACAACTACTCGAAGAAAAAGGACATAAGACCACCCTCATCACGACCCAACCCAAAAAACAAGTGCAAGGGCTCAATCATACCGATAAAGGTGATACGTTTACCGCTGACTTATTAATTGGCGAAGCAAAAGCCGATGATTATGATGCCTTGGTATTACCCGGTGGTACGGTCAATGCCGATGCATTACGCTTCAATAAAGAAGCGCACGCCATGGTCAAGGCATTCGATAGCGCCAAAAAAACCGTTGCGGCAATTTGTCACGCGCCTTGGATTTTTGTGGATACAGGCTTGGCAAACGGTAAAACCTTAACGGCTTATGAAACGGTCGCCACGGATTTAAAAAATGCCGGTGCGGTGTTCCAAGATAAATCTGTGGTGATTGATGGTCATATGATTACCAGTCGCAAACCTGAGGATATCCCTGACTTTGCAAATGCCATTGATAAGGCGTTAAGTTAAATAACCAAAAGAGTAACACCTAAAAAACGATAATAAGGAGAACATCATGCAAGCAACGACGATGACAGATATCAAAGAAATGGAAAAAAATATCCCTGATGTTACCTTAGTCGGTGCGGATAATGTTGATACCCTAGATGAGGTCACCACCGCCCCGCAAGAGCAGCTTGAGCAACTCGATACCCAGACACCGAAGCAGCCGATTGGCAATGAAACCCCTCAAGCCAAATAAGCCTTAAAATAAAATCGTAAACCCCAATTCGATTTGGGGTTTTTTTATGGGCGTAAATTTGGTATAATGCGCCTCTTTTTTAAGGCTGACTACCGAAGGGCGTGGTTAGCCGGTTCATATCGCCCTTCGTATTGGAGAAAGTTATGTTAACTAATCAAGACCGTGCTGACATCGTTGCTAAACACCAACGTTCTGCGAACGACACTGGTTCACCCGAAGTACAAATCGCGTTATTAACTGCGCGTATCAACGACTTACAACCACACTTCAAAGCACACAAAGCTGACCATCACAGCCGTCGTGGTTTGATTCGTATGGTTAACACCCGTCGTAAATTGCTTGACTACCTAAAACGCACTAACGCAGCTAGCTACACTGCGCTAATCGCTGAATTAGGTCTACGTCGCTAATCAACGACGTGGCTCAGCATTTCGCTGAATCAGCAAAACGGCAGCTGGCAACAGCGGCCGTTTTTTTATGCCTAGCTTTCGCTAGCAATATTCAGTAGCAATTAATGATGGGTTGCCACGGTTAAAGGTGGCGATAGTGGTTTTTTTTCAGTAAAATAGCTTCGTTGTTTGACAACATTTTTTTCATAATTTTAATAGTAAAAAAGGAAATTGATTCTTCGGCTTGATGTCATCTGCTTCTAACGTTTGGGGTTTGTACACCAATATCCAAACGTTAGGGGCTACGGCGCAAGGCAGGGTCAACGTTCCAATCAATAGGATAATTTATGTCGATGTTTAATATCGTAAGCAAAGAATTCCAATATGGTAATCAACAAGTTACCATCGAAACAGGCCGTGTTGCTCGTCAAGCCAATTCAGTATTGGTTCACATGGGTGGCGTGAGCGTATTGGTCGCAGTGGTGGTAAAAGAAGAAGCGACCCCAGGTCAAAGCTTTTTCCCATTGACCGTTAACTACCAAGAAAAAATGTACGCTGCGGGCAAAATCCCTGGCGGCTACGGCAAACGTGAAGGCCGTCCAAGCGAGATGGAAACTTTAACCTCGCGTCTAATTGACCGTCCAATCCGCCCATTATTCCCAGAAGGTTACGTTAACGAAATCCAAGTCACCGCAATGGTGGTATCAAGCGACAAAAAACAAGACGCGGATATCGCGGCTATGATTGGTACTTCTGCGGCATTGGCTATCTCGCCTGCCCCATTCAATGGCCCAATCGGTGCGGCACGCGTTGGTTTTATCAACGGTGAATATGTTCTAAACCCAAATCATGAAGACATGAAGCAAAGCGACTTGGACTTGGTGGTTGCCGGTACCCAGTCAGCGGTATTGATGGTTGAATCTGAAGCCAAAGAATTGTCTGAAGATCAAATGTTGGGCGCGGTATTATACGGCCATCAACAACAACAAATCGTTATCGATGCGATTAACGAATTTGCCAAAGAAGTGGCTACTCAAGGTGGCGTACAAAAGCAAGCATTCGAGCCTGCCGCTATCAACAGTGAATTACAAAACGCGCTACAAAGCCAATTCGCGGACGCAATCTCTGAAGCTTACACTATCAGCGTAAAACAAGAGCGTTACAGCCGTCTTGACGAAATCAAAAACCAAGCGATTGAAGCCTTAGCAGGTGATGCCGAAGCCGAAGGTTACGCGGATACCGTTGCGCAAATCAAAGAGCTATACGAAACCTTAAAATACCGTACCGTTCGTGACAATATCCTATCAGGTAAACCACGTATCGACGGCCGTGACTTACAAACTGTTCGCGCGCTAGACATCCAAGTGGGCGTATTGCCATATACTCACGGTTCTGCATTATTTACCCGTGGCGAAACCCAAGCCTTGGTGACTACCACGTTGGGTAACAGCCGTGACGTGAACATGATTGATACCTTAGCCGGTACCAAGCAAGACCACTTCATGTTGCACTACAACTTCCCAAGCTACTCAGTGGGCGAAACTGGCCGTGACAGCGGTCCAAAACGTCGTGAAATCGGTCATGGTCGTTTGGCACGTCGTGGTGTTCAAGCCATGCTACCAGACAGCGACCGCTTCCCATACGTGATTCGTATCGTATCAGACATCACTGAATCAAACGGTTCGTCATCAATGGCGTCTGTGTGTGGTGCATCATTGTCATTGATGGATGCCGGTGTACCGCTAAAAGCCCCTGTTGCGGGTATCGCAATGGGCCTTGTTAAAGAAGGCGAGCGTTTCGCGGTATTGTCGGACATCTTGGGTGACGAAGATCACTTGGGCGATATGGACTTTAAAGTAGCCGGTTCTGTCAACGGTGTAACGGCACTACAGATGGATATCAAAATCGAAGGCATTACCCCAGAAATCATGGAAAAAGCCTTACATCAAGCCCATGCGGGTCGTATCCATATCCTAAACGCGATGAACGAAGTGATTGCAACCAGCCGCAAAGAAATCAATGCGCATGCACCGAACTTCGCTGTGATCGACATCGACCCAGACAAAATCCGTGACGTGATTGGTAAAGGTGGCGCGACCATCCGCCAATTGACCGAAGAAACTGGCGCAGTGATTGACATCGATGACAATGGTACGATTCGTATCTTTGGTGAAAACAAAGCCGCAACCAAAGCCGCGATTACTCGTATTGAAGCCATTACTGCCGAAGTCGAAGTCGGTAAAGTATACACGGGTAAAGTGGTACGTTTGGTTGAGTTCGGTGCGTTCGTTAACGTATTACCAAATACCGATGGCCTAGTACATATCTCACAAATCACTGAGGCACGCGTTGAAAATGTGAGCGATGTGCTAAAAGAAGGTCAAATGGTGAATGTGTTGGTACAAGACATCGACAACCGTGGCCGTATCAAACTAACCATGAAAGCTGTGGATCAAAGCGCACCTGTGGCTAGTGAGCCAGCGGCTGAATAATTCCAAGCATCAAATAAAAAAAACCGTCCATTGATTGGGCGGTTTTTTTATCGATAAATCACTAAGTTTAACGTGCTTACCGGTTGCAAATACCGTTCAAGCAGTGGCAATACCTCTTGCTCAAAATCCGCCCCATCCGGCAATAGCACATCATCACTACCTAACAAAGCCACACGACGAATACCCTGATACCGTCCCCAATTAAACAATACCGGCTCAAGCTGTTGGCATACCTGTTGGATAGATGATAAATGAATCGCATTTTGTGCAAATTCCGTCACCGCCAATCCGACGATGAATTTAGGCTTGGCTAACGCACTACTGACGCCTAACCCCGCCAAATCACGTTCGGTAGTATGTTGTAACAAACTACCAAGCTGTAATTCTGAGCGTTCACACGACCGTTTATACTGCGCATAAAAAGCGGGGTAAAGTTTTTGAACTTGTAGCAAATGACGCTGACGAAAGGTGCCAGCGGTCGGCACCGGTAGCAATAAAGCTTGATAGCGGTCTTGAAACAAGGTCTTTTTATCAGCAAGGGTTAACATGCGAGAGCACTCACTAGATAGTCAATAGCAAGCTGATTATTTGTCGGCAGGCGACTTATTGGTTTGCGTTGGCGGTGTCGCTTTTTGCTGCTCAAGTAAGGCGATTTGCTGCTCAAGTAAGCGGATACGTTCAGCTTTTTTGTCCTCAAGCGTATCCATCACGGACAATTGTGCTTGTAGTAGCGCTTCTTGCTCACTTAACTGTAGAAACTGATCATCGAGTCGATCAATTTCCTCTTTGGCAATGGCACTGTCTTGCGGCATAGGCGCGGCCAAAATCGCATTGGGATCGATATTCGATGAGGTTGCACTGGCCATACGGGTTTGTCCATCACTGATTAACGTTGACGGTGTTGAAGCGACCTGACTCGCAGCTTGCTTGACACTAGATGCAGTAACTGCCTGTTGCGTCTTTGGCACAGCTTTAGTTGGCTGATTGGGTTGTACCTCATTCGCTGTCTGAGTCGTGGTAAACCAGTAGCCAAAATACATACCACCCCACACAATCGCACCAATCCCTAGCAACAGCCCACTCGCATATTTAGCCAACCGAAACGGGTCACGCTGTAATGACTGACTGGGTTTTACCTCAAATAGGTTATCTGAGGCTGACCTAGACAACATCGCACGTAGGCGCTGCGTTCGTGAGCTAGTAGCAGGCTCAGCCAGCGACGCGTTAAATGGTGTTTTTTTGTGTCGCTCTGACGTCATAACCGCCTCAACTCCATAAATTACTGATGTTCTATCGGGTAACCTATTGGCAAACTGATATTGCCGTTACCTTTAAAGCGTTACTATAGCAAAATTGAACAAAAATAAATACCAATGTCCAACTCACGCATCATGAACGGAAGGTTACGACTTGTACTGCGTCCACTTGATCTTCACTATGATTGGCCTGTTGGATACTTGGCAAATCTTCCGGTTTGGGTCGACGCTCCGTATAGCCACAGGCCACACACTCGATATACTCATCGGGTGTGGGCATGTAGATTTCGACTTGGACGGTTTTATCAAGCTCACCGCATTGTTTGCACGCCACGCCCGCCAAAAATTGGCGTTTTGGACGCTTCGACTGGTAACGCATATCACTTCCTTTATCAAACTATCTATTGGGCAAATGAGTCAGGGTTTTACCAAGATTGGGTATGAGCGGTGTTGGTATCATCACTTAACAATTCATCATAAAACCCTGAATGACGCAATAACGCTTCAATACTCGCCTCACGACCACGAAATGCTTCAAAGTTTTGTTTCGCCGTGCGCGAACCACCTTTTGCCAAAATCTGCTCACGGAACGCTTTACCCGTTTCGGTATTAAAAATCCCGTCTTGCTCAAACTTGTCAAACGCATCTGCGGACAATAACTCAGCCCATTTGTATGAATAGTAACCACTGGCATAGCCACCCGCAAAGATATGACTAAAACCATTGGCAAAGCGGTTGTACTCGGCAACCGGCATAATCGCCACATCTGCGCGTACCTTATCCAGTAACGCTAACAAGCCTTGATAATCCGGTGCCGGTGTCGTCGCGTGTAACACCAAGTCAAACAAGGCAAACTCAAGCTGACGCAACGTCTGCATACCACTTTGGAAATTTTTGGCGGCGAGCATACTATTCAGCATGGCTGTTGGTAAAGTTTCACCGGTATCGACATGACCGCTAATTAGCGCAATGCCATCTGGGTGCCATGCCCAGTTTTCCATAAACTGACTGGGTAGCTCGACCGCGTCCCACTCGACCCCATTCACGCCCGCGACATCACTAATGCTTACTTCGGTCAATAAGTGATGTAAACCATGACCAAACTCATGGAATAGCGTCAATACTTCATCGTGGGTCAGTAAACTTGGCTTACCATTGAGTGCTGGGGTAAAGTTCGCCACCATAAAGCACACCGGTAGCTGCTGATACTGTTGTTGCACGTTTTGGTAACGTGCCTGAAAACCGCTCATCCATGCGCCACCGCGTTTGCCTTGGCGCGCATATAAGTCAAAGTAAAATCCACCAATCAAGTCCTGCTTTTCATCAAACAACTGATAAAAACGCACATCGTCATGCCAACGCGGTGTTTCCGCAGTTTTATCGACAATGCTAACGCCATACAGACGATGGACAATCTCAAACAAACCATCAATGACTTTTGGTAATGGGAAGTAAGGACGTACCGCCTCTTGCGATAGATTAAATTGACGTTGGCGTACCTTTTCTGCCAAATACGCCGTATCCCAAGGTTTTAGCGTATCATCGGCATTATCGTCATCCGCACCGATGTCAAAGGCCAAGCCTTCAGTCTGTAGCTGTTTCAAATCTTGCATGGCAAATGGTCTAGCTTTATCGGCAAGACTGCGTAAAAACTGCTCAACCGTCGCCACATCATCCGCCATTTTGCTCGCTAGCGATAATTCAGCGTAGTTCTTAAAGCCCAATAGCTGCGCTTTTTGTAAGCGTTTTGCCAAAATATCGGTCATAATATCGGCATTATTAAACTCGGGCTTCACAAAGTTTTCAGAGGCACGCGTCACATACGCATGATACAACTGCTCACGCAATGCACGGTCATCGGCATAGGTCATAATCGCCAAATACACCGGAATATCCAAGGTCGCCACATATTCGGTTGGCGTGGTTTCCCCAGTCTGCTCACGATAACGCTTACCGGCATCCGCCAACATCGCTAGAGCAGTTTCAGGTAAGCCCGCTAATTGCGCTTGGGTTAATGGTAAGAAATAACTTTGCGTCGCATCAAGGACATTGTCTGAGAACTTAGCTGATAAGGTCGATAACTCACTGCTAAGCTTACCAAACTCAGCTTTTTTATCATCAGGCAAACCAACACCGGATAACTCAAAACTTTGTAATGCTAGGCTAATCGCACGCTGACGGGCAGGCTCTAGCGTGGTAAAGAATATGTCATCCTTTGCAAGCTGTTGATAGCGACTAAACAAGGGCACATGTTGACCGACTTGGGTGCCATAAGCTGAAATTTGCGGCAACAATTCATGATGCAGCGCGCGAATCTCGTCACTACTTACCACACTGTTCAAATGCGACAACAACCCCCAATTGCGGTCTAATGCCAAATTAACATGGTCAAACGCAATAATATCATTCAGCGCCTGCTGATTATCCTTGGCATTTGGCTCATCCTCTAGCATGGCCAAAAAAGCTTGACCGTTTTCGAGTGCATCTGTGATTTGGGTTTTAAGTTTATCAAGGTCAACTTGGTGAAAGTCCACCAAATGAAGATATTGCGCAGTCGACATAGTTTTTCCTATTTATTGAGCATTTTTACAAAGTATATTGCCTATTAATAAGGGCTTTCACCTATTTTAGCAAGCAATTTTGGCTGAGGAAAATGCTGCACTATAAAACTATCCCATTAGATAACGTATTTTGGCGTCCTATCTCAGCCACGTACTCAACTATTTTGTGAAAAATTTTTACCCAAGGTTTTTTTCAGCATTGATTCGCGTAAAATAGAATTTTTTTAGACGATAAATATATGAAATCGTACAACGACACTATTCTAATCACGAGCTACAATATTCATAAAGGCATGTCACCGCTTAACCGTGTGGTCAAATTGCAAGGCATTGCCAATGCTCTACAAACGGTCAATCCAGATATCGTCTGCCTACAAGAAGTCCAAGGCCAAAACCTAAAACGTGTCATGCAGTACAATGAGTTCCCTAACCAATCGCAACACGAATGGTTTGGTGAGTTTTTACAATACCAAAATAGCTATGGCAAAAATGCCGAGTACGATAACGGCCATCACGGCAATGCGGTGCTTAGCCGTCATCCGCTAGACCCTAAGCACAACGTGAATATCACAGTCAATCGACTAGAACAGCGTGGTGTATTGCACTGCGAAGTTCATCCTGTCGGTTGGGACACCTCGATTACAGTGCTATGCGCGCACCTAAACTTGCTAGAGCATGATCGGCTCAAGCAGTACCAAGCGATTACCAAGTATGTCAATGAAGTGATTGATCCTGCCAAGCCGCTAATTTTGGCCGGTGACTTTAATGATTGGAAAAAAGTGTCTTGTGAGCGTTTGGGCAATCAGCTGAATATGGTCGAGGCGCTATCCAGTTATCATGGCAAACTGTTACCTACCTACCCCGCCAAACTTCCTATTCTGAGTCTTGACCGCATTTATGTGCGTAATTTAGTGGTCAAAAATGCCTATGTCCATACCCGTCAGCCTTGGGCAAGCCTATCGGATCATTTACCGATTAGTGCACAAATCGCGCTTGCTTAACCTCAGTCTTGCAGTTTGATGAGTTCTTTTTGTAGGCGAATGAGTTCATTAAAGTAGGTTTGACGGGCGATTTTTTCGTTGTCTGTGAGGAGCAGTCCATCATAGCGTAGGTCTTGGATGTAGTCGTCCATATCGCTTTCGATTTCTTCATCATAGCTGTCAATCAGGTCTTCATGTATTTGTTACCGCAGTCTATCATTGTTTTTGAGGGTTTCATCATTTAAAAAATGTGATTGGGGCAGGTCATCAAGCATATCAGTGATATGATTGCTGATAGTAAGGTTGCTATTAGCAGTGGGCTGATTATTTGGCATATTGAGACTCTCTAGTGAGCATTAAAAATGCTGATAATATGACAAAATTATGAAGGTATGATGATAGAGGATGTTAAAAAAATAGGCTTATCGGAAAAAAACAACGTTCTGACATAAGTTTGTTGTTTTTGGTTTTATTTCAATTTAATTGTCGTTAAAATTGTACCAATGCTTACTTATTTTTAAGATAATTAAATAATTGTTACATTAGGATAACTCTATGCAATATGCTAAGCCCAAAGTCTATTGGCTGATGCTGATAGGTGTAATATTTTCAATATTAAATACCAGCACTTCTTATGCTGCTCCGATTTGTCCTAGCGGTGATAAAATGTATTATGTCGGGGCAAATGCTCCCTCTGAATCTACCCGTTTAGCATTGTCATGGACGGCTGGCAGTACCAATAAAACTTTTAACTTTACTGATGGTACAGGTACGACCATGACCGTCAATTTTCCATTATTAGTTGACCCAAATTCGGGTGCTGGTGGAACGCCTCCCTTTTATGGCAATATTACTAATGCAACGCAAAATGCCCTAAATTTAGTGCATAATTCACCCGCTATTAAAGATAATCATACAATGACTATTTCAGTGAATCGTGCCGTTACTAAATTAAGTTTTGTCGTTCAAGATTTGGATTCTTTTGTCAATACTAGTAATCAAGTCCCTTATCAGGAGCGAGTCGATGTTTCTAGCACTAGCGGACAGTTAACTTATAATACTAATTACCATACAATTAATGCGAATAATAATATTGTCACGGCTATCAGAAATCAAAACTGTGGCCTTAATGGTTGTAATATCGATGCGACTTGGGGGGCTAAGTCTGCAAACAGTAGCTTCAGTATCACACATAGTAATCAATATACAAATAATAATTCAGCTCATGCAGTGGGTTACTCAGACTTTTATTTCTGCGTTACCCCGCCCAAGCTGACAACTAGAAAAGTT
>CALJUC010000222.1 GCA_937975585.1 uncultured Moraxella sp.
TTTTGGGTTTTAAACTCATCAGGAATTTTTGCCATTGTGGATTTATTTTCACCCATACCAAAGAGCATAAAAGAGCCGTCTTGCCTAATAATTCTTTGATTATCCAATAATGGTTTAACAAACAAAACTCTTGATAAATCCTCTAACTTAATATTTGGTAAAAACCCATTTTTTTCTTGTCTGATTTCATGTAAAAGATAATCATTTAATAAATCTTTAATATAAAAGTCATTTTTCATTTTTGCAAGATTGGCTAAAATACTTACAGTATCGCTATCAAAATACTTAATTTCACTTCTAGGTACTTTGTAAACCAAAATTTCGCCGTCTTTGTCTTTATTGTTTATGCAAGCAAAATATAAAGCAATTAACGGGTTTTCTGTGATATCCAATAATCTTGTCGGCAAGCCATAATGTTGCATTTTTACCAATTTTTGAAAAGTACTATTTAGAGCGTGAAATTCTTCTGGCATAGAAGCAATCACTTCTCTAAAGATAATATGCTCTTTTTCAATGAAATTATCACGATAAATAGATGGTTCAGCAACCCATTCACTATCTGAATGACCTCTAAAAAATATTAAATCGTTGTGTTGCCCATATTTTAGTAGTCTAAGATTCTGAATAAGAGAACTAACCCCATTAATTTTTTCATTGCCCCTTACTCTGTCAAGAGAAAGTGAAAGATTTGATGCACTTACACTACCCAGACTCATTTTACTTTCCCCCAATGATAGCTTGCTAAGCGTTTCATCAGGTCTGGGTTTTTCACCATAATATCCGCGCCAGTACGACCTTGTTCACGGTTATAGAAAATCACATTCAGGCGTAATAACCAAAAAATCGTCGCTGAATACGCAAGCATTACTGGTAAGGCTTTTTTCTCATTCTCGGTCAGCGAACGTACTGACTCATAGCCTTGGATAAAGGCCTGCATTTTTTTCTCATTAAAATGAACCGTTTCGCCTTCGGTGGCATTGCCCCACGTGGTACAAAAATCATTGATGGTAATCGCCACATCCATCACGTAATATTCAACGCTGACTTCGGTAAAGTCCAATAAGCCAGTCAATTTGGCTTGCTCACCACTAAAATCCCACAAGGTATTATCGGTAAACATATCCAAATGACACAAGCCTTTTGGCAAATCACTTGGTAAATCTGCATACGCTTGCCAAATATCATTCATGAGTTTGGCTTCATCAAATGGCATAAACTTGGTTTCGCGCGCTTTGACACGTGCCCAATCATACAAGGGTACACCGTATTCTTCAGCAGGTTGCAAGATTTCTAGCGTCTGGTGCAAGGTTGCCAATGCCTGACCCATTTCCTCACACATGGCGACGGTGGTGGCGGTTGGGTGTTTACCTGCCAGTTTTGGCACCATCAAAATCGCTTTGTTCTCGTATCGCATGACACAATCTTCACCGATGTCATTGCCTTTAGCCGTTTGCTTAATGAGCGGCGGCGCAATCGGCAAGTTATCTTTTAGCGCGTGCATCACGGTCGCCATTTTCATAATATCGGCCGGTACACGTTCCTCGTATAAGGTAAACACATACGAAAAATCGTCGTCTTTGTCGTTATCGGTCTGAATAAACCAGTTTGAGTTTTTTACCCCTTGCACAATCGGAATCGCTTTAGCAAATTTGACCCCATACAAACCACAAAACGCAAAAAATTCATCATCAGACAACTGGGTATAGACAGACATGGGGTTTTCCTTAAACTGGGTGCAAAATTGTGCTAGACTTCATTTATTATACTGTTAAACGCGGTTCAAGGACAAAAAATGTTAGCCAAACGTATTATTCCCTGCCTAGACGTGGACAATGGTCGCGTGGTCAAAGGCGTACAATTTGTTGATATTAAAGATGCGGGTGACCCTGTCGAAGTCGCACAGCGTTATAACGAACAAGGCGCAGATGAAATCACCTTTTTGGACATTACCGCAACGCATCACGGCCGTGATACCACGTATCACACCGTCGAACGTATGGCAGAAACCGTATTTGTCCCATTGACCGTGGGCGGTGGCGTGCGCAAAGTCGAAGACATTCGTAATTTATTGAATGCCGGTGCGGATAAAGTATCGATTAATTCAGCCGCCATTACCAACCCTGATTTTGTCGGTGAAGCAGCGTCTCGCTTTGGTAACCAATGTATCGTGGTGGCGATTGATGCCAAACAAGTCGCTGATAATAGATGGGAAATTTTCACCCATGGCGGTCGTAATCCAACCGGTATTGATGCCATCGAATGGGCAATCAAAATGGCTGGCTATGGCGCAGGTGAGTTATTAGTCACCTCAATGGATGCAGACGGCACCAAAAACGGTTATGATTTAGGCTTAATGAAAAAAATCACCTCAAGCGTGAATATCCCTGTCATTGCCTCAGGCGGTGTGGGTAACTTACAACACTTGGCCGATGGTGTATTGCAAGGCGGTGCTGACGCGGTATTGGCAGCCAGTATTTTCCACTTCGGTGAGTACACGGTGCAAGAAGCCAAACGTTATATGGCCAATCAAGGCATTGAAATGCGTTTGTAATGCTAGAAAAGAGGTCAATGATGCAAGGGCGTATTATTAAATGGGACGATGAAAAAGGCTTTGGTTTTATTCAATCCCCAGAAGTCACCGAAAATATTTTTGTGCATGCTTCAAGCTTTGTAGATAAGCGGATACGCCCTGCCGTTGGCGATGATATTGCGTTTGAGGTTAAACGAACCGATAAAGGGTTACAGGCAAAAAAGGTCGATTATCCTAATAAATCTGAACAATTCCTTTCTGCGCCACGTAGCCCCACTCGACAATCTAACGTCAGACCATCAAATTCATCGGTAACCCCATCACTTATTAAGCTTATCCTCTTATGTGGTGTATTATTCGGCGGCTATCAGTTTTATCAAAAATATCAAGCGAATAAAGACCTTAATGAGTTAGCTCAACCTATGTATGCAGAAAGTAGCGCACCCATTGACGCTAAATCTATGAGTCATAACACCCCCAGTTTCACTTGTGATGGTCGTCAACATTGCAGCCAAATGAACTCGCGAGAAGAAGCAGAGTTTTTTATTAAAAACTGTCCTGCCACTAAGATGGACGGTGATAATGATGGGATACCTTGCGAAAATGACTCACGTTGGTAATAACAATTTTCAAACCCCGAGCTGGTAGGTGATGGTAAGAAAAACTGCTATCATATCGCCGATTTTTCAGCCCCTCTTTCACATAATTAGAAAATTACTATGCTGCCACTTTTTTTGACTCATCCCCAATTTAATCCTGTTGCCTTAGATTTGGGCTTTATTCAAGCCCACTGGTATGGCTTGATGTATCTATTGGCGTTTGCCTCTGCCTATGGCTTGGCTTGGTATCGCACTAAATCGCGCACTGACTGGACCACCGATATGGTCTCGGACTTAGTATTCTACGGTGCGATGGGTGTTATCCTCGGTGGTCGTATCGGCTATGTACTGTTTTATCAGTTTAGCGAATTGTTGGCCAATCCGTTATATCTCTTTAAAGTCAATGAAGGCGGCATGTCATTCCACGGTGGGTTTTTGGGCGTGGCGATTGCGATGATTTTCTTTGCACGCAAGTACAAGAAAAATCTGTTTAATGTCTTCGATTTTATCGTGCCTTGTGTCGCACCAGGCTTGTTATTTGGCCGTATTGGTAACTTTATCAATGGTGAATTATGGGGTCGCGTTTCGGATGGTGGCTATAACTGGCTGATGCTATTTCCGCAAGCGGTCAATGCTGACTACGAATTGATGCAACAAAATCCGGCACTGCAAAGCTTGGCGGTCAACGTAAATAACCAATTACTGTTGCCACGCCACCCGTCACAGTTATACCAAGCCTTTACCGAGGGTGTGTTGTTGTTTATTTTGACCTGGTGGTTTGCCAGTAAGCCAAAACCGCGGATGGCCGTGACCGGTATCTTTGTATTGGGTTATGGTCTGGCTCGCTTTACCACGGAATTCTTCCGTCAGCCAGACGCGGATCAGGGTTTTATTTTATTGGGTTGGATGACCAAAGGCCAAATGTTAAGCTTGCCAATGGTGATTGTCGGGCTTTTATTGTTGGTATGGGCTTACCGTAACCAAATCTATGACTGGGGCAAAAACGCATGATGACCAAAAATGAACAAGCTTACCTTGACCTAATTCGTTATGTCCGCGACCACGGTACACAAAAAGGTGATAGAACCGGCACCGGTACATTAAGCGTGTTTGGCGCGCAAATGCGTTTTGACTTAAACGATGGCTTTCCACTACTCACCACCAAAAAAATCCATACCAAAAGCGTGATTTACGAATTGTTATGGTTTCTCAAAGGTGACACCCATGTCCAATATCTACAAGACCATGGGGTACGTATCTGGAATGAATGGGCGACCGCAGAGCAAACCGCGCGATTTGGTCGTGCTGAGGGCGACTTGGGCCCCGTGTATGGTCATCAATGGCGTAATTTTGGCGCAAGCACCGATGAACAAGGCAATTATCTCGCCGATGGTGTCGACCAAATCCGCCAAGTGGTCGAGCAAATCAAGATCAACCCGAATTCGCGCCGTCTTATCGTGTCCGGTTGGAACCCAAAAGAAGCCGACCAAGTGGCGTTGCCGCCTTGTCATACCCTGTTTCAGTTTTTTGTCGCGGATGGCAAGCTATCGTGTCAGCTCTATCAACGTTCGGCAGATTTATTCTTAGGCGTACCGTTTAATATTGCAAGCTATGCCCTACTAACCCATATGATTGCCCAAGTCACTGGACTGGGTGTTGGCGAGTTTGTGTGGACAGGCGGTGATTGTCATATTTATAACAATCATCTAGCGCAGGTCAATGAGCAGTTAAGCCGTGAGCGTGAGATGTATCCACTGCCACAATTACAATTAAACCCTAGTATTGATAATATTTTTGCTTTTAAATTTGACGATATAACCATTCAAAATTACCAAAGCCACCCAACCATTAAAGCAGAAGTGGCAGTCTAATTAAAAGATATTGTCTAAGGATAGTCTCATGAGTTTTTCAAATATCAACGTTGCCCAAGTGGTCGCGCATGACCATAACCGTGCCATTGGCAAGGATAACCAATTGCCGTGGCATATTTCAGAGGATTTAAAGCATTTCAAACGCCTAACCGAAGGTGGGATTGTGATCATGGGTCGCAACACTTTTGAGTCGATGGGCAAGGCGTTGCCGAACCGTACCAACTTTGTGTTAACCACAGATTTGGATTATACAATCGATGACCCATCTGTGATGATTTTTCACAACCTTGACGATGCGCTTGGACAAGCCTCTTCGTTGGCACATGGTAAAGGTTTGGATACAGTGTGGATTATTGGTGGGCAAAAAATCTTTGAACAAGGCTTGTTGTTTAGCGACCGCTTAGAAATCACAGAAGTCGACCTTGCCGTTGATGGCGCGGATGTGTTTTATCCGGATATTACCCAGAATTTTGTTAAAGTCGCTGAGAGTGAGCCAAAAGTCGATGAAAAAAGCGGTATCGGCTATCGCTTTGTGACCTATCATAAGCAAAAAGACTAACGTTACGCGCAATATGATACGGTCGTTAAGCAACTGCCTACCCTGATTACTGACCCTGTCAGAATAAAGGAAACATCCGTATGTTTAGTAAATTACTGACAGTATTGCTGCTGATTGGCTTTGTGGTTGCCTTGTCTTATATCGTGATTTCGCTAAGCGCACGCGTTCATAGTAAATACAAGACTAGTGACTCAACGAGCGACAACGATAGTGACCGTGATACAGGTGACGACTCTTCGACTTGCGATAACTCGAGCAGTGGTTGGGGGGATTGTGGCTCTGACGGCGGCGGGGATGGTGGTGGCTGTGGCGACTAAGCCTGTCTTAACTTGAGATATTATTTAACCAATGATCAACCCAACGGAACTCAATTCACCGAAACAAATTAGATAACCAAATCACCATTAGACGTGACTCGTGATTCAATGATACAAAAAAACCACGGTTGATGTTACCGTGGTTTTTTTATGCGTCTTATTTAGACTGTTCTTGCGATTTTACCGCTGATGCAACGGGTGGTGCGATATTTGGACGCTCGCCAGTTTTGGCTTCGATTTTGTCTTTGGCTTCAGCAGTTGAGGCGTTGCGGTCAGCGATGGTTGAGGCTTTAGCGGTTGCAGTCGGTGCTGATGCTGGGTTCATGCTTGCATTGTCTGGGCTGCTAGCGGTAGTCGTTGGTGCAGTTGCAGTATCCGCATTGGCGGTTGCACTACCCGCTTCACCCGCTGCTGGTGATGTGGTTGCAGGTGCCGAGGCGGCTGCCGCTGAGGCCGCTGCTTTGGCTTCTACTTCAGCATTTAACTTAGCCACATCCACATGGTTGCCCGCTGGACGCAAGTAGGCTGGAACAGCGATTAACAATACAATTACCAAAAACGTTAAGGTGCCAATAACCGTCATACTCAATTCTTTTTTTACGTCGTTTTCGACGACCTCATGATGAGCCATGCTAAACCTCACTGTCAATCGTTGGCTAAGCCATACGGAATAAATGGTATGTTTCGTTGGAAAAAAATTTATCCAGCTATTATACGGAACTTTGTAACCATTATATACTAAATTTTTGCAGTAAGCAGTAAAACCTTACTGCATTTAAGGTGTTATGTACATTTTATCTCACCGCAATATTAGCGGCGTTTTTTACCGAGCCAACTGGCGACTAATAGTAATGCGCTTAACAGCAATAATGGATAACTACCCCAACGCATGAACGGTGTGATACCTTCGCGTGATTCGACGTCACCACGTAACACGGTGCGTTCAAATTGTGGCGCACGTTTCACGATATGGCCTTGTTCATCAATGATAGCGGTGACGCCGGTATTGGTCGCACGGATAAACCAACGCCCTGTTTCAATGGCGCGCATTTGCACCATTTGTAAATGCTGTAAAGGGCCCGCTGAGGTACCAAACCACGCATCATTTGATACGGTCAGTAAAAAGTCGGTACCGATGGCGTTTTTGCGGGTGGTATCTGGATAAGCAACTTCATAGCAAATCGCCACGCCCACCGGATGACCTTTTACCTGTAGCGGTGATTGGTTATTTGCGCCTGCGCGAAAGCTCATCGAACCACCCATGAGATTGGGCAATACGGCATTGAGCGCGCCTTCAAATGGCACATATTCACCAACAGGCACGAGGTTTTGTTTCTTATAAATACCGCTTGCATCAGCGCCCAATGCAATGACACTGTTATAAAACGGCTCGTAGGCATCGACCTTTGGATTGTATTCTTTAACATCGACATACGGAATACCGGTCAGCCATGCCGTGTTAAATTCTTTTGCCACACCCACGATTTGACTGATAAATGGCATTGCATCGGTTTGGAACATCGGAATGGACGACTCTGGCCAAAGCACCAAATCACGCCCCCACTCGGTTTGGCTAAGCCCAGCATAGATGGCAAGGGTTTCAACTTGGTACTCAACCAACCACTTCATGTCTTGGGGAATGTTGCCTTGTATCAACGAAACCGTAAGATTAGGCGTTTTTTTAGCAGTTGTCCAAGCAGGTGCTGCAAGCCATAGTGCCGTACTGGCTAATAGCATCACGGCTGACGGAATCAGGAAACGGTAGTTTTTGCGCAATGCTTCCACGACACTGGCCGACACGAATACCGAAACAAACGATAGCGCAAGTACCCCAAATACCGGCGCAAGGCTGTTTAGCCACGGTTGCTCGGTATAGGCATAGCCCACAAACAGCCACGGAAAACCGGTAAATAGCCATGTTTTTAGCCACTCTTGTACCACCCATAAGGCAGCGAAGCTAAGCGGCTGTTTACCCATAAAGCGATTAAACACCACAGCGAGTAAGCCATGGAACAGCCCCATACCCAAGCCCATCACCGCAATCATCAAAAGTGCCAGGGGTGCTGAGGTATTACCATAGGTATGGATAGAGGTATACAGCCAAAACGCGCCCACACACCATAGACCCATGCCATACATTTCACCCAGCCAAAACGCGCGCCAGTTAGACATCTGTGGCAACAGCAGCCAATACAGTACCAAAGGCGATAACAGCGCAATCGGCCAAATATGGTAAGGCGCTAATGCCCAAACAAACATCGCGCCCGCGAGCCATGCGATAATCAATCGTGGCAATAAGGGTTGACTAGCAGATGGGGTATCGGTTCGAAGGGAAAGTTGGTTCTTTAAAGATTGGGTGGTAAGACGCATGCAGTAACTTGACCTTTATAGCAACTTGGCTAGTTTAATCGTAATGCCATCGTCTTTTAAATTCAATTTAATACTTCGTCAAGCTCGCTTGCTGTACTATTTGTACTATCTGCGCTCGCTTTCCTTGTCCTAAAATGAATTTATTTGACTATTAATTATCAATAATCTAACCAAATGGGGGTAAAAAACCGGACAATTATACCCCCTTTTTAGCCAAGGTTGGCGTTAGACTGGTTGGTAATTTGTCACCAATTCGATTTCTTGGATAAAGCGCTCATCGGCAGAGAGTACCGTCAGTTTACAATCATTGATATACACCGTTTGTCCAAGTAGCTCATTGACTTGGCCAAGCTCTTGCATTACCAAGCCACCCATGCTGTCGACTTCACTGTTATCAAAGTTGGTGCCTAACTGGTCATTACAGTCGCTGATGGGCGTCACTGACTGGATAATCCACGTATCTGGACGATGCGATGATGGCACGATGTTATTGACCACGCTGTCCATTTCCATATAGTCATGCTCATCGACAATATTGCCAACGATTTCCTCAAGCAAATCCTCAAGCGTTACAATACCTGCGGTGTTGCCGAATTCATCAATGACAATCGCGATGTGCATTTGGTTTTTTTGCAACAGGCGCATCAAGCTATCAGCGCGCGCTGTTTCGCTGATGAAAATCGGCTGACGAATCAAATCGGTTAGTTTAAGATCACCTAACGTTTCGCCTCGCGCTTTTTTCACCAAGTGCGGAATCAAGTCCTTGGCAAGTAAAATCCCAATGGCATTTTCGCTGCCATTGGCGGCAAAAACCGGATAGCGTGAGTGAATACATTCCATGTAGATGGTCATGATATCGTCCAAGCTTTGGTCATCGTAGATGGCAACCACTTGGCTGATGGGGGTCATGATTTCATGGATTTTGGTGGCAGGTAAGTCTAGTACGCCTTCTAACATATCGACGGTATCAGGCTCTAGTAGCTGACGCGAATCATGTAAGATTTTGACCAACTCATCGCGCGTTTCGGGCGCAGTAGATAGCCAACGTTTTAGGCCACGGGTGATAGGGTTACTGGAAGATTTGGACTGCGGACTCGAATGGTCGTCTGACATAGCCGACGCTTGACCTCATATTGCGAAAGATTTTTTCACTTTACCCGATAGCCTAAACGGTTGCAACGCTTTTGTGTGAAAATTTGTTGCCCCTATATTCGTCTTTTTAAGGTGAATTATTTAAAATCTTTATTGTCTAATCCAATAAATTACACGCTCTTCTTGGTCCATCTCAGACACTTCGGTTTCAGACATACAGCGACCTGCGACACTGACATTGCCCGCGCGCATTTTGGCTTGGGTCAAGGCGCTGTCTTGGGTACGTAGATAATGCCAATTTGGCAATGGTTTGCCCAAGTGCAGCCGTTTATAGGCGCAGGTTGCCGGTAACCAGTGCATCTCGCCAATATTATCGGGCGTTAAGCTAATACAATCAGGCACAAACTCGCGACGCGTTTCATAGTGCTGACACGTAGCCGTGGCACAATCGAGCAAGCGACAGGCGACATCCGTGTATTCAACCTCGTCGGTGTCATCGTCTTTGAACTTGACCAAACAACAAGCGCCGCAGCCATCGCACAAGGCTTCCCACTCTGCTGGGGTCATGTCTTTTAGCGCGACAAAACGCCAAAACTGCGGTCGAAGTTGGGTCGGGTCGGTCGCATCGATAGGCGAAGTCATAGTAGTCTCAAGCAAAAAATTTACCCTATTATACTGGAAAAAACCCAGCAATCCATATAAGGTAGCAACTATTAAATTGCCTGACAGCACGGCTTTTTTATCTATTTTTTTATCCAATAAAGTGAATAATACGTCAAAAAAAGGGAACGCTATGAATATTCAAATCTTACAACTTGAAACCACGGCCGCTGATGGTACTGAGTTAAAAAGCTACGTCTGCCTACCAAAAGATGCCTCAGCAGAGAACCCTGTCGCTGGTATTTTGGTTGCGCCAGAATGGTGGGGCGTACAAGCGTTTCCGCAACAAGTGGCTGAGCGTTTGGCAGAAGCCGGTTTTGCGGCCGTCACCATGGACTTATATGGCGAAGGTAAAATCACCAGTGATGCCTCACAAGCCAATGAGTGGATGAATCAAATGCTGGCCAATCAAGATGACTTGATGGCACGCTGTCGCTTGATTATGCAAGACTTTACTGACTTAGAAGCGGTAGACGCAAATCGTCTAGGCGCGATTGGTTTTTGTTTCGGTGGTAAGGTTGCCTTAGACATGGCGCGCGAAAGTTTTCCACTAAAAGCCGTTGCCACCTTCCACGGTAACCCAACCCCAAAACAACCAGCCCAATCAGACACCTTCAAAGCCAAAGTATTGGTTGCGCACGGTGAAGCCGACAGCATGGTATCAATGGACGCCATCGAAGGCTTAAAACAAGAACTCGACAATGCCAATGTCGACTACACCATCGATGTGTATGAAGGTGCAAAACACGGCTTCACCAACCCATACGCGGATGAGCGCGCGGCCAAAAATGGTATTGACTTGGGCTATGATGCGGATGCGGCTCAGGCGAGTTGGGAAGAGATGATTAGCTTTATGCAAGAAAACTTGGTATAAGCTAAAGATCAAATAAAAAAGACAAGTCCGATGGCTTGTCTTTTTTTATATTAACCAATAGGGTTATTGGCTATCATCGGTCAGTTTTGGTTTACCCAGCTCTGGGAACTTTATCGATAAAATCGCTGTTATCACCAATACGGTTGCGATAAATCCTAATGATATTGCCATCGGCACATGGAACACGTCGAGCAACAACATCTTAATACCGATAAACACCAAAATCACACTCAGCGCATACGGCAACAGATGGAACTTATCTGCCAAACCTGACAATAAAAAGAACATCGCACGTAGACCCAAAATCGCCAACAAGTTCGCCGTTAATACGATAAACGGGTCGGTAGTCACCGCGAAAATCGCCGGAATCGAATCCACCGCAAAAATCACGTCTGACAACTCCACCAAAATCAGCACCATCGCAAGCGGCGTTAATAACTTTTTGCCGTTTTCCACAATGGTAAATTTTTCACCATTCATGGTATCACTGAGTGGTAAGTGTTTTTTTAGCCAACGATAAATACCAGATTGTTTAGGGTCTTCTTGCTCATCGTGGGTCGTCCACATTTTGACACCCGTATATAGCAAGAACGCGCCAAACACGTACAGAATCCAGCTAAACTCATTCACCAACCACGCACCTGCAAAAATCATAATGGTACGCAAAATAATCGCGCCTAATACCCCATACAACAAAATGCGGCGCTGTAATGCCGGTGAAATCGCAAAAGCGGCAAAAATCATCAACCAGACAAACACGTTATCAATGGCAAGTGACTTTTCAAGTAAATACCCGGTAAAGAACTCACCGACTTTTTGCGTGGCGAGTGTGGCATCATAGGTTTGGGCAATATACCACCACAATCCTGCACCAAACAATACCGAGACAGCGACCCAGATGGCACTCCAAATCCCGGCTTGTTTCATCGAGACTTTGCCATCGGTAGGGGTTTTAAAGGTAAATAAATCGACCAACAACAGCACAGCGACAATGGCAAAAAACACCGCATATAACATGGGCGAACCAATCTCGATGGCCGTGGTCGCGGCTTGGCTGACTAATAGCATTCGACACTCCAATAATAAATTAAAAATAGTCTTGGTAAGTGTCGGTGCGAGGTGGATAGCGCAAAGCAGTAATCACGATATAAATGCTGCGCACAAAAAAACCTTGACCAACGCTTACCAACTGATTCGGTTGATAGTCACGTTTAGTCAAGGTCTGGCTTACTGACTTAGCACGCATACTCGATAAGGTACCGTTGCTAAATAGCTGATTTACCGATGACGCGCTAACCGATTTGGTAGGCCTCATGGATTGACGATAAATCACAAACTGATAGAAAGTATGAAGTTACTCCCCTTGAATAGCGCTATTATAGCAATTTTTTTGGGTTTTTATAGTAAATTATGGTAATTTTTTTAATTAATTGCATCAATCATGCAAAAACTACCTAATAGCTAGGCAGTGTATGACTCCTAGTTATTTATGCCATTAATACTTGGAAGTACAGCGAACTGGTCGCATATTAAGGCTTATCTATAAATGGTAAAAAAGAGCGCCACCTTGCAGCAAACAACTGACCCTAACTTTACCCAGTCTGAGGATGCCTTAGACAGTTTTGCCCCACGAATTTTGGCTTGGTTTAACCACAGCGGTCGCCACGACTTGCCGTGGCAGCAGCATAAACTCGACACGCCCGATCCCTATCCAGTTTGGCTCTCTGAGGTGATGCTACAACAGACCCAAGTTGCCACGGTGATTCCGTACTTTCACCGGTTTATGACCAGCTTTCCTACGGTGCAGGATTTGGCAAAGGCCGATTGGGCGCAAGTGGCGGAGCATTGGGCAGGGCTTGGTTATTATGCGCGCGCGCGTAACTTGCACAAAGGCGCGAAGCAACTTGTGGGTATCATTGAGCAAACAGGCGACTTTCCGCAGACAGTTGCCGACTGGGAACAAATCGCAGGCGTTGGCCTATCAACCGCCGGTGCGATTGTGGCGATGGGTGTACGCGGCTATGGGGTAATCTGTGATGGCAATGTCAAACGGGTGCTGACGCGTTGGGCAGGCATTGAGGGCGATATCACCAAAAGCGCCACGACCAAACAGCTATGGCAACTTGCCGAGCGCCTAACGCCCATCGAAGATAGCGGGCATTACGCCCAAGCTATGATGGATATGGGCGCAACCCTATGCACCAAGGCCAAACCTGCGTGTCTACTCTGCCCGATTCAATCTGACTGTATCGCCCATGCCGAAGGCCGTGAAACCTTTTATCCGGTCAAAAGTAAAAAAGCCCCCAATCCGACCAAGTATTCATTGGTATTACGCTTACAGGATGAAGCGGGACATCAACTGTGGTTACAGCGACCGGACAATGGCATTTGGGGTGGGTTGGATTGTTTGCCATTAGCATTTTTGCAGAAAACCCAAGGTGATAAAGTGGTACAAGGTTACCAAGAAGACAAGGTATTTGAGCAAGAATATACCACGGCAGAGCAAATCATATTTGATTTTCTCACGGCTCAAAGCTTATTGGATGCAAGCAAGCTGGATATTGCAAGTGCATTTGCCATTGATAGCCCCGCTGTGGTGAAACATGGACTGACGCATTTTCACTGGTTGCTGCGTTTATACCCTGTTACCCTTAATCAAGCCCAAGCAGATACGCTGACGCAACAGCTAAATGCAGCGCAGCAAGTATTCTGTTGGGTCAATTCGGATGACAGCCAAAAACTTGCGCAGCCAAAGGCCATGCAGTTATTGAGTGCGGTTAGCGATGAATAAATTGGTTATAAAGTAGATAGTAATGCTTGATGGATGCTAGTTGGCTGTAAGTTATCGATGACTTGTAGCTTAACGATACCGCAAGCTTTGATATGCTCAGCAATTCTCGACTGCAAAGCAATATAACCAAATTCATCCAGTTTGATAGGTGTAGCCGCAATCAACTGTTGCCAATACTGCCAAGCCGTCAGACTGGAGATAAGCACCCAAACTGGCTGATTATCGCATGCTGACAAGTGGGTATTTGTGGTCGTTGGCAAGCGCTTATTTTGATAAAGCTGCTGCCATAGGGATAAACTCACAGTAGGTAATTGCCGTTGATAAAACGCGATGCTATCAACGATAACGCCACGGTCTTTTAGCGTATCTGCCAATAACTCACGCCCACCAACACCGCGCCATAGCAATACTTTATCACCTGCCATCAAGTGGCGAATCGTTGGCAATGCTAGCATGCCTTCGTTGTTCTCTGGTAATTGGGCTTGGGTCGGGGTGATAATGGGTGGACAGGGTGTGGTAAAACGCGCTTGCCAACCTTGCTGCAGTAACATTGCTGTCGCCTCGCCCACCGCCACGAATGTGGTATTCAGTAAGGGCTTATCGGTCAGTAAAGCCAGTTGGTTTAGCCCATAACTGACCGCGGTTTCACTGACCACCACGATCGCCTGATACGCACCCGCCAACAACTGCGTTAAGGCAAAGGCATCGCTCGCATCCAGTTCACGCG
>CALJUC010000223.1 GCA_937975585.1 uncultured Moraxella sp.
CTAGATAATGATGACGGTGCGCGAACTACCCACTATGATGCGGCTGATATTATCTTAATTGGTGTATCGCGTTCAGGTAAGACGCCAACCTCACTGTATTTGGCATTACAATTTGGTATTCGCGCGGCCAACTATCCATTGACTGAAGATGATTTGTTTGAAAATAGCTTACCAAAAGCCTTAAAACCGTATAAAGATAAGTTGTTTGGATTGGTCATTGATACCGACCGTTTGGTCAAGATTCGTAATGAACGCCGCGCTGGTAGCCGTTACGCCAGCTATCAGCAATGTCAGCAAGAACTGCGCGCGATTCAAGGGATTTATATTTCGCAAGGTGTTCCAAATATTGACGTATCAACCATGTCAATTGAGGAAATTGCCACGCGTATTTTACAAATGACAGGTTTAAAACGCCGTATTGGTTAACTAATTTGGTTAGTCATGAATGAGTTAAAAATATAGTAGGTACATTGGGTTTATTAAATAGCATAAAACGTTATAACGATGCCTCTCATTATCAATACTAAATCAATCATCCCTAATAAGTTTTTAATAAAGAGGTAATGATGCCTAAAAAACCACGTATAGAAACTGATAAAAATTCCAATACTAGCACAGAGGGAACTATGCAACAAAAACCCCAAGTACCCGATAACTTACCCAAAGTAGAGAGTACGAAATCATCTAAACCAGAATTGACAGAATCGGATATCAAAGCCAATACTGTCAGTATCGGTGCGGATGATGATAAAGAAAAACACTTTGACGATGCCTCTGTGCACTTTGATGTGATTAGTCCGCTTGATAATACTCGTATTAATTTAAAACGCTATAAACGCCAAGACTCAGCAGATCAGAAGTATGATTATTATGCTGTGGTTATCGGTGCAGGCCCTGCAGGTGAAGCGGCAGCGATGAAAATTGCTAAATCCGGTCATCGCGTGGCAGTCATCGACGCACGTAAGCAAGTGGGTGGTAACTGTACTCACGTGGGTACTATCCCGAGTAAGGCGCTACGCCAATCGGTGTTTAATATCATTAGTAATCGCCGTGACCCAATTTTGAACCAAGGTATTGATTATCATCAAATCCCACTTAACAAGGTGCTAAGTAAAGCCCGTGAGGTGGTGCGCAGTCAGGTTGATACACATACCCGTTTTTATGAGCGTAACCAAGTTGACTTTATCAGTGGTTGGGCAAGTTTTAAAGACACTCACACCATTCATGTCGACATGGGTGATGGCACTGAGCAGGATATTACCTTTGAAAAAGCCATTATCACTGTGGGTAGCCGCCCATATCGCCCAGACTTACTAGACTTTAGCCATCCACGTGTGTTTGATTCAGACAAAATCTTGCAGATGGATTATGTGGTACAACGCATTATCATCTATGGTGCGGGCGTGATTGGTTGTGAGTATGCGTCGATTTTTACCGGTCTTGGCTATAAGGTTGATTTGATTAATACCCAAGAGCAACTGTTAAGCTATCTGGATGACGAAATCTCAGACGCCTTGTCGCATGACTTTCGTCAATTTGGTGTATTAATTCGTAATAAAGAAGAAATCGAACGCCTAGAAACCTTTGATGATTACGTGATTTTGTATCTAAAAAGCGGCAAAAAAATCAAGTCGGATGCGATTTTGTGGTCAAACGGTCGCTCAGGCAACACCGACAGCCTGAATTTGCCTGCTATCGGGCTTGAAGCTAACAGTCGCGGTCAGCTAAAAGTCAACCAAAACTACCAAACCAGCGTTGAAAATATTTATGCCGCGGGGGATGTTATCGGTTGGCCATCATTGGCGTCAGCCGCGTATGACCAAGGTCGTGTGGCGGCCGCCTATATGGTCGGTGATGAAAATGCCAAACCCGTCCGTAGTGTACCAACCGGTATCTATACCATTCCTGAAATCTCAAGTATCGGTAAAAATGAGCAAGAGCTGACAGCAGAAAAAGTGCCTTATGAAGTGGGTCAGGCCTTCTTTAAACACTTGGCACGTGCCCAAATTATTGGTGAGCGAAGTGGGGTATTAAAGATTTTATTCCATCGCGAAACCTTAGAGATCTTGGGTATCCACTGCTATGGCAATCATTCGTCAGAGATTATTCATATCGGTCAGGCGGTGATGGAAAGTAAAGGCAGTAATACCTTAGAATACTTTGTGAATACCACCTTTAACTACCCAACCATGGCAGAAGCCTATCGCGTTGCTGCGTTAAATGGTCTAAATCGCGTATTTTAATTAGGTGTAAGGAATAGTTATGGTAAGTAGTTTATCGCTTGACCCAAGTTATGCTGCGCTAACACCGCGTTTGCAGCAAGCAGCGACACAACTTGGGCTTGCGTTAACCGATGACCAAATCACGCAGCTGTTGTATTATCTGCAACAGTTGCTTTTTTGGAACAAAGCGTATAATCTCACCGCGATTAAAGACCGTGAAACAGCCTTGGTCAAACATATCATTGATAGCCTAGCGATTGTGCCGCATTTACCAGCCGGTAGTTTGCTAGATATCGGTACCGGTGCCGGTTTACCTTCGGTGATTGTGGCGATTTGTCAGCCAGCGCGTTCAGTGACAGCGCTTGATAGTAACAGTAAGAAAATTCGCTTTATCAAACAAGTAATTAGCGAGTTGGGGCTAAAAAATGTTAACCCAGTTGCTAGTCGTATTGAAGAGCATGAAGGCCAGTACGATATCGTTACCTCGCGTGCGTTCGCGTCATTGGTGGATTTTGTCGAGTTAGGCACGCCAAAATTGGCGGATAATGGCGAATTTTGGGCGATGAAAGGCGTTGAACCAACCGATGAGATGGCACAACTTAGCAGCGACTGGCAAATCAATAGTGTGCGCTTAAATGTGCCAATTCTAGCGGAAGCGCGTCATTTAATCCAATTAACACGCAAGTTGGTACCCTAATCATCAGTGACTCAGCGTTACTAACTAAGCAAAATCCTATTAATTAAATAAGTGTAATCAGAGACAGTTCATGGATATTTTAGCCATTGCGAATCAAAAAGGCGGTGTCGGTAAGACGACCACAGCGGTCAATTTAGCCGCTGCGTTGGCACATCGCCGCAAAAAAGTATTGCTAATTGATTTGGATGCACAAGGGAATGCGACAACCGCATCTGGCTTGGATAAACGTGAGTTAGACTATAGCATCGCCGATGTGTTACTCGATGAGCTGCCCATTAGCGAAGCGATTGTCAAATCAGAAGCAGGTTATGATGTTGTGGGTGCCAACAGTGAGTTATCAGGCAGTGATTTATCGTTAAGCCAAAAAGCAGAGAACTATGCGATTTTGGCGAAGGCGATGGCGTCGCTAAAAGAACTATCTAGCAAAAATGGCCGTCCGGTTAAGCCATATGACTATGTGATTATCGACTGTGCCCCAAGCTTGAGCCTTCTTACGATTAACGCCATGTGCGCGACCAAAGGCGTGATTATCCCAATGCAATGCGAATACTTTGCGTTAGAAGGTTTAGCGGATTTGTCGCAAACCATCGACCGTTTAACTGAGTTAAACCCTGACTTGCATATCCGTGGTGTGTTACGCACCATGTTTGACCCTCGCAATACCTTAGCCAATGATGTGTCACGTGAATTGGTCGCGCATTTTGGCTCGATTTTATTTCATACCATCATCCCGCGTAATATTCGTCTTGCGGAAGCACCAGCTCATGGTATGCCTGCGCTTGACTTCGATGAGCAGTCTAAAGGGGCGCAAGCGTATTTGCGTCTTGCCAACGAAGTGATTAAACAGCAACGCCAAATTCCATTGGTCTAACGCACTTGGCATGGTGGATAGGGTGGCTTGACGCAAGCCGATACAGGCAATAAATTTGCTTTGTATCAGTTGCCTTATCTGCTAATATAAGCACTTTTAATCTTTTCGCCTAAAAAGTTAGGCAATTGTTTGTATCTTATCAGTTTTTTACTTATCGTCATCATTGTGTGATATGGGAATATTGTCATGGCAAAAAAACGCGGGCTTGCCTCTAATCGTGGACTTGATGCGTTACTCGGCTCAATCAAAACAGAAAAACTGATTGCTGGAAGTCTCGCCAATACTCAAGTTAACACAGAGAGCCGCGATGACGAGTTGGCCCAAGAAGGACAAGCCCAATCTGTAGCTGCCAACAAACCAACCAGCGCCACGAAAAAAACGCGTCCGACTGCTACAGTGCCTGAAAAACAGGCAAGCAAAACCGCTAAAAATTCGTCTAGCCAAGATAAAATTACAGCGTCGAATAATATCACCGAGTTAGATACGACAGCAGCCGTTGCTAGCGCTGAAAACCAACCGGACGCCCAATTAAATCTATTGCATATTGATGTCACTCGTCTACAACGTGGCAAGTACCAACCCCGTATCGAGCTTGGTGAAGATGCGCTACAAGAGCTTGCAACGTCGATTAAACAGCATGGCGTGATGCAGCCGATTGTGATTCGCCCATTGGCCAAAGCTGCCAGTGATGCCAGTGTTACCCATGAGATTATCGCGGGTGAACGTCGTTGGCGTGCTGCGCAAATTGCGGGTCTTAGCCATATTCCAGCCATTATCCGTCCAATGTCAGATGACTTGGCAATTGCATTGGCGCTCATTGAAAATATCCAACGTGAAGACTTGTCGGTGATGGAACAAGCCGTTGCGTTACAGCGTTTTCACGATGAATTTGGTATGAGTCACGCCCAAATTGCTGATGTTGTGGGTAAAGCGCGTACCACGGTGTCTAACTTATTGCGTCTAAACCAGTTACATGATGAGGTGAAAACCGCGCTCAATGATGGACTCATGGATATGGGTCATGCCCGCGCGCTATTATCGCTATCCGCTGCACAACAGCCTGTGATTGCTCGTAAAATTATTAATGAACAGCTGACCGTGCGTCAAACTGAGCAACTGGTTAAACAAATTTTAGACCCAAAACATGAAGCCAAGCCTAAAGAGTTGGATTATGAGCGGTTGCGCCTTAATCAACAATTATCAGAACAGCTAGGGGCTGTGGTAAAAGTTAAAGGTACATCAGGCGGTAAGGGTAGTATTGAGATATTCTTCCATAACCCAGATGAGTTACAAACCTTGCTTGAGCAATTGCAAGGTTAATAGTTTAGCGTAATAAATTGATTGAATATATAATAATTGGGTGGGTGAGCGTAAAGCATGTGGGAATTGGTTAAAGCGGGCGGTTGGTTAATGGCACCGATTGTGCTGTGTTCTATTTTAATGCTAGTGATTATTATGGAACGTGGGTTTAAATTACGTTTAACTCAGGTTGCACCGCCAACCTTGCGTGAACAACTATTAAACCGTCTATTAACCCAAGGTGATATTGACCGAGAAGCGTTAACGGCTGTCAAACAACACTCTCCGTTAGGTGATATCTTGGCCACAGGCATGATGTACCGCCAATATGGTCTTGCCTCGATGACCATGCACATGGAAAACCGCGCCAGTGTCCAAGTGCATGCGTTAGAAAAACATATTAATATGCTCGGTACAATCGGCGCAATTGCACCGCTATTGGGGTTATTGGGTACTGTACTCGGGATTATCACTTCGTTTTTGGCCGTGACGGATGGTTCGATGCAAGACCCGGCAATGCTTGCGGCGGGCGTGTCACAAGCCTTGATTACCACAGCAGGTGGTATGGTGGTAGCGATTCCAGCGGTCATGGCGTATCGTTACTTTCAGCGCCGTATTGTGGACATCAATGCGCAGTTTGAGCAAGAAGCCGGGTTGTTGGTACAAGAGTTGCTTGACCATCAACAGGTCAGCGTGACCACGCCAACCAATCTGCCATCTACTCAAACGCTACCGCGTTCAGCCTAACGAGTAAGATAAGTATGCGCTTTCGTAAACCCACTATCGAACCTGTGGAAATCAATCTAACGCCAATGATTGATTGCCTGTTGTTTTTAATCGTATTTTTATTATTATCGACCACCTTTAATCATTTTAGTAAGCTTAATATCCTCTTGCCGCAAGCTGAGGGTGTCACCATCAATGAAAAAGACCAACGTATTGAAGTGGCCGTGCAAAAAGATGGTAGCTATTTGGTAAATGGCATCGCGTTAGCCGGTAATGGGACGCCTGAGCTTACCTCCATGATTCGTCAAGAGGCCGGTGAGAATCGTAAATTGCTGTTTGTCATCTCTGCGGATGCCGAAGCCTCACACCAGTCTGTAGTACGTGTCATGGATATCGCGGGTAAGCTTGGGTTTATGAACCTCAATATCAGCACCGTGGTACCACCGGGTAGCGAAGCCGCACAGACACTACCGAAACAGTAGGCATCAACAATCCTAAATAATTGCATTATCCTTTTCACAATATTTATACCTCAAGCGCTTTAACGATTTGCCGTTTCAATCTCTATCAGACCTCAGTGTTTAGTAAGGTAAAGCCCATGGTTTCTTCCCCTCTTGCCGCGCGTTGGCAAACCTATCAGCGATTACTACGCTACTTGCTACCCTATTGGTGGGCAGTATTGTTGGTGATTGCAGGTTTTGCGCTCAATGCCGCGACCGAGATGATGGTCGCTAAACTCATGCAGTTTATCATTGATGCCATTAACCAACAGCGCCGCGAGTATATGAATTTGTTCCCGGTGCTGATTGTATTGCTGTTTGTATTGCGTGGTATCGGTACGTTTGTCGGTAACTATTTTAGTGCGCTGATTTCGCGTAACTTGGTCTATCGATTACGTATTGAAGTGTTTGATAAATTACTGCTACTGCCAAGTAAGTTTTATCTAAGTCACTCAGCGGGTAATATTTCGTCAAAGTTGATTTTTGATGTGGAGCAAGTGACATCAGCGAGTACCGAAACGCTAAAAACCCTAGTACGCGATGGCTTAACGGTGTTAGGGTTATTGGGGTATTTGTTTTATCTTAACTGGCGCTTGAGTCTGATTCTGTTTTTGGTGTTGCCACCAACCTTGTGGTTAGTGAAAAACGCCAGTAAAAAATTCCGTGGTTTTTCAAAAGACATTCAAGACTCGATGGGTGAGGTCAGTCATATCACCAATGAGGTGATTAATGGCTATCAGGTGGTAAAAAACTACGGTGGACAGGCGACCGAGCGACAACGTTTTCACGCAGCATCACTCAATAATTTGCAAAAAGGGCTTAAAATCGTCGTTACCAATAGTATTAACACGCCAACGATTCAGCTATTGATGGCGTGTGCGATGGCAGTCATTGTATGGTTGGCCCTACGCCCATCGATTATGGGCAGTGTGAGTGCGGGCGAGTTCGTGTCCTACTTGGTAGCAGCGGGTTTGTTAAGTAAGCCAGTGCGTGCGTTGACCGATATCAACCAAGGGTTACAGCGTGGACTTGCGGCCGCTGACTCAGTGTTTGTCTTACTTGATGAGCCTACAGAAGTCGATACCGGCACCTTAGCGCCGACGTTACAGGGTAATATTGAGTTTCGTGATGTTAGCGTGGTGTTTGACGATGGTAAAGCGGCTATCGAACAGTTTAATCTGTCCATTCGTGCCGGTGAAACAGTTGCGCTAGTGGGGCGTAGTGGCGCGGGTAAGACGACCTTGGTTAATGCGCTAATGCGTAGTTTGGACGTAAGTGCCGGTCAAATTTACTTAGATGGGGTAGCCATTGATGCTATTACCCTGAATAGTCTGCGCTCACAAATCGCAAGCGTTAATCAGCAAGTAGTACTATTTAATACCTCTGTGGCCCACAATATAGGCTATGGTGAACTCAATACCAAATCGCGTGACCAAGTGATTGCGGCTGCTAAAGCGGCGTATGCTGATGAGTTTATCCAAAAACTTCCCCAAGGCTATGACAGTGTGTTAGGGGCGGATGGTTTGCAGCTATCAGGCGGTCAGCGTCAGCGCGTGTCGATTGCCCGTGCCTTGCTAAAAGATGCGCCCATTCTAATTTTGGATGAGGCGACCAGTGCGCTTGACAATGAGTCAGAGTTTTTTATCCAAAAAGCACTGGAAACGGTCATGCAAGGGCGTACCACGATTGTGATTGCGCACCGTCTGACCACCATTCAAAATGCCGATAAAATTGTGGTGATGGATGCGGGGCGTATTGTAGAGATGGGTACCCATGATGAACTACTTGCACAGCATGGCATGTATGCCAAACTCTATGCGCGTGATTTTGACGAAAATTTTTAAAAAAAGCTAAAAGCTCAGATGAATACTTAATAAACACTAAGTAGTTGGCAAAGGATAGACAATGGAGCAGTGGTTAACTGCCGCTTGGCAACGCAAAGCCGTTTGGTTATGGTTGTTTTTGCCTTTGACGTGGCTGTATCAGCTAATCAGTTGGGTCAATAAAAAAGCCTATGACTGGGGGTTAAAGCGCGTATATTATCCACGCGTACCGGTGCTAGTAATTGGTAATATTACCGTTGGCGGTAGTGGCAAAACCCCATTTATCATTGCCTTGGTCAAGTATCTGCAACAAAAATCCATTCGGGTCGGGGTGATTAGCCGCGGTTATGGTGGTGATACCAGTCAGATGCCCACCATTGTGACTCCGCAATCGCGTCCTAGTGAAGTCGGTGATGAGCCGTGTCTGATCGTGCAATCAACGATTGATAGTGCAAGCAATAATCGCATGGGTGTACCGATGGCGGTATGCCCGAATCGTGGGCAAGCGATTGACTTACTGCTAGAGCGGTTTTCGGATACACAGCTGATTTTGGCCGATGATGGGCTTCAGCATTATGCGCTTGATCGGGATCATAATTGGATTGTAGTGGATAGTGACCGTGGATTTGGCACGGCGCAAGTGTTGCCAGTTGGTTTTTTGCGTGAGCCAGTCAAACGCCTGGTGCAACCACATACCACCGTGGTATTTCACCAAAAAAACTGGCAGCAGGCACTGAGTTTTTTACCCAAGACGATTGGCAATCAGCTTCAGCAAAGGGGCGATATAACGCATCTTATGCGTCTTGTCGAGCAACCACTGCAACCCTTATTTAACCCTTTTGACCAGCAAGGTAATAGGCAAGATAGCCGCCAACAGGCGATTGAAACTAGCGCGCAACTAGTGCCACAAACCGTGATTGCGATGACCGGCATTGGCTATCCACAGCGTTTTTTTAATAGCTTAAAGCAGTTAGGGTTTAGCTTGGTTGAGCAGCCATTCAATGATCACCATGATTTTAGCTTAGCAGATTTTGCCGCCTTGCCAACAGATTTACCGATTGTGGTCACTGGCAAAGATGCCGTTAAGCTACGGATTTTGTTACAGCAAGATAGCAGTGAATTAGCCAAACAACTCAGTGCGCGAATTTGGGTGTTGCCTGTCGAAGCAAGCTTATCGCCACAAGTTTATCAGGCACTGGATAAGCAATTACGCGAGTTTGCGCTGCTAGGTTAGATTGATTAGGCAACGACCATAACAATAACCATAGGATACGATTATGCAAAAACATCTTGTCATCCCAGCCCGCCTGAAAAGCACACGCTTACCGAACAAACCCCTACTAGAAATTCACGGCAAACCCATGATTTTATGGGTGATTGACCGTGCGGTTGCGGTGCAGCAAGCGGGTATTGCCGACGATATCTTTGTGGCGACTGACAGCGAGCAGATTGTCCAAGTATGCCAAGCTTATTGCCAAGAAAACCAGCTAAACGTTAATATTGTGATGACGCGTGCCGATCATGCCTCGGGTACAGACCGATTGGCGGAAGTGGCACAATTACAAAATTGGGACGCTGATGATGTCGTGATTAATATGCAAGGCGATGAGCCATTGGTACCAACGACATTGATTGAACAAGTAACTAATTTGTTATTGAAAAAAACCGATTGCGTGATGGCAACACTGGCTGAGCCGATTTTGACGTATGAAGAGTTTAATCGCCCATCTGTGGTAAAAGTGGTAAAAAGCTTAGACAATGAAGCGCTATATTTTAGCCGTGCGCCAATCCCTTGTAATCGCGATGTCGCAATGGCGGATACGCCACCGGCTGATAGTGCGATACCTGAGAATGCGTTACGTCATCTCGGTTTATACGCGTATCGAGTTAACTTGTTACAGCAGTTTAGCGCGTGGCAACAGGGTGTGTTAGAGCAGTTAGAAAGCCTTGAACAGTTACGCATTATGGAACACGGTTTTCGCATTGCTATTGACGTGGCAACGGTGGCATTACCGGCAGGCGTGGATACCCAAGCTGACTTAGACCGATTGAATGCGATGGACTTAACCCAGTTTACTACCCATATGCAGGCATAATATTTTTGGAAAGGTTTGGACAAAGAAAAAGCCGTTACTATCTTGAATAGTAACGGCTTTTTTATACACGAAGGCTAAAAGACTAGGCGTTTAGCGAAAATACATCTAGCTGTGGTACCAGCGCTAAGGATTGTAAGCGTGCGTCATTGTCATAGATATTACAGGTGACAATCATCTCATCGGGTTGTAAGCCTTGGATAAAGGCTTGCAAACGCGGGCGCACATTATCGACACTGCCAACAAAGGATACCGAGAAAGCGGTTTCTACCAAATGCTTTTCTGCCGGTGACCAAACGCCTTCCATCGTTTCAATCGGTGGTGGCACGGCTTGCGGTTTGCCACGACGCAGATTGATAAAGCTTTGTTGCGCCGAGGTGTAATGATAACGCGCGTTTTGGTCGGTATCCGCTAACAATAAACTTGCGCCAACCATCACGTATGGCTTGTCCAAATAGGCCGATGGTTTAAAGTTTTCACGGTACAATTGTACCGCTTGTTGTAACATCTGTGGGGCAAAGTGCGAGGCAAACGCATACGGCAAACCATACGCTGCGGCTAGGCTTGCGCCAAATAACGACGAGCCCAAAATCCAAACCGGCACGTTCAATCCATTGGCGGGCATGGCGGTGACCGTTTGGTCGGATAATGGCGCAAAGTAGCTCATTAGTTCACGCACATCTTGCGGAAAATTGTCCGCATCATGCATGGTGCGACGCAATGCGCGAAATGTTGCACCATCAGTACCTGGGGCACGCCCAAGCCCTAAATCAATACGCTCCCCGTATAGCGCAGCCAATGTACCAAACTGCTCAGCCACGACCAAAGGCGCGTGATTGGGTAGCATAATACCGCCCGAACCGATACGGATTTTGTTGGTGTTAGCACCAATGTAAGCCAATAATACGCTGGTGGCAGTACTGGCAATACCGGGCATATTGTGATGTTCAGCGAGCCAATAGCGATTTAACCCAATGCGTTCTGCCGTTTGCGCGATTTTAGCAGCGTTATGTAGCGCTGTACTTGGCGTGCTGCCTTGGGCAACCGGCACAAGGTCAAGAAATGATAAGGGAATGTTAGTCATAATAGGCCTTTATACATGAATGTTTATCATCAATCTGTTTTATAAACAGCTAAATTGAATAATGATAAAAGATAGGTGTTACCCGATATAAAGGCAAATAGGGTAAAAATCAACTCGCCAAGCTATATTCGGGATAGCTTGATTTTGAACAGCTTGGCGATACTATAGGGGATTTTAATAAACTATTAAGCAAACTGGGTTTGGCAAATATCAATAAATGCCTTACCAAAACTACGAATGTCACCATCGGCGCGGGTCGCAATCCAGGTAATATGCTTACCAAAGACTTTGGTCGGGATTTTGACTAAGTTGCGATAATGCTCACCCTCAAATGCCATCTCAGCAATCGTCCCAATACCCATACCAAGACCGACATAGGTACTAATCACATCCGCATCGAGCGCGGTTAGGACGATATTTGGCGTAATACCGGCCTCACGGAAGGTTTTATCAATCGCACTTCGCCCCGTAAATCCACCATGATAGGTGATAATTGGATAATCCTTTAAGATATCAAGATTATCGAGATAGTCGAGGCTCGCCAGTTCATGTTCCATTGGCACAATGATATGGTGATGCCAGTCATAATAGCGGATACAATGTAGATGATCTTTGGTCAATAACGACTCGGTCGCGATACCGATATCGGCTTGACCCTGTTCAACCAAATTCGCAATGGACTCTGGATCAGCTTGCTGCAAAATCAAACGCACATTGGGGAATTTTTCTTTAAAGCGTTGCACCACCCAAGGCAAAACATAGCGTGCTTGGGTATGCGTAGTGGCAATTGACAGCTCGCCTGTCGTGGGATTTTGAAAATCTAGGGTCAAATTTTCAATGGTACGAATTTCCACAAAAATCTTTTCGATATGTGGCAATAATTGCTCACCAATCGCTGACAACCCAACCAAGCGTTTGCCTTGGCGCACAAATACTTCGGCTCTTAATTGGCTTTCTAGCGCGGCAATATGTTTACTCAAGCTTGATTGACTGGTGTGGAGAACTTTGGCAGCTTGACTGAGGTTGTAGTTGTTAATGACTGTTTGCCAGACCGTTTCTAGCTGTTTGAGTTGAATTTGCAAGTGACGTTGGTTGATGACAATATTGACTGCCATATCGGATAAGCCTTAAAAAAGTAAGTACAAAAGGACAAAAACCACCACGATGAGCGATGAAAAAGTCTTTGCTCAATCATCATTGATGCAATGATTGTGCCTCATCCACGTGCATGGCATTTGCTAGATAATACTTGAGGGCATTAGCCACGACTTTATCAAGTGGCATATCTTGAAAGGCATGGTGTAGTTGCTCGTGCAAGTGAACCGGTAATTGTACCGTTAATTGCTTGGTTGCACCAGTCAGACGTGTGGTATCAATATTGACAATCGCCCAAGTGAGACCGGCATACAACGGATTATCAAGGTGTTGTCCCACAGGGCTAGGGCATGGAATCGGCAAATCCTGCATGATTAACTGATGCAGATGATTGAGCAGAATCATACGTGCATTTGATACGGCTTCAGCGATAGTGTCACCAGTCGTGGTCAACGTGTCAATATCAGGTACCACAACCTGGTATTGGCCATCACGATAATAAATTGCAATCGGGTATTGCATACCGGTTCCTCTAGTAAAAAGTCACAATCCTTGACATGCCGAATTATATCAATGGTTTAATTAAACATTCTAATGAATTTATCTTGTTAGTATAGCATAATTTACTAAAGAAATTATAAGGTTGTAAAACAAGATATTTTAATTGCCCTCATGGCATCCTTGAAGCCGTGATTAACAGTAAAATCAAGGTATTGTTACGCACTAAATTTGCCCGAATAATGAATTTTAACTTGTACCGCATGGCAAATTCGCTACAATAGCCAAACGATAAATACCGCCCATGACATTGATGTGATGGAAAAAAACTGGCAAATTTGCCTTGTGTAATAGAGTGTGTAATGGCTATGACCCCATCAAAATCCTCGTCAACCACCGCGCAAACTGCGGATTCTGACAATAATAATATCTCAAGAACCAAAGACGCAAGCTATCAAACCAATCGCAAAAAAAGTTGGTCACAAGCGATGGCAACGTATTTGGACCGCCGCGCTTTGATTATGCTGTTTTTAGGGTTTTCGGCGGGTATTCCGATTTTGCTGATTTTTTCAAGTTTGTCATTGTGGTTGCGAGAAGCGGGTATTGACCGTAGTACGGTGACCATGTTTAGTTGGGCAGCGTTAGGTTATTCGTTTAAGTTTATTTGGGCGCCGCTGATTGATGCTATTCCCTTGCCGGTACTTAGCCGGATGTTGGGTCGTCGTCGTTCTTGGTTGTTGGTCGCGCAAGGTTTGATTATCACCGCGATTTTATTGATGGCAAATATTAACCCCGCTGATCAACTAACCAATGATAACACCTTAGTTTGGATGGCAATGGCAGCTGTTTTATTGGGTTTTTCGTCTGCGACTCAGGATATTGTCATTGATGCCTATCGCATTGAGCTCGCCGATACCCAAATGCAATCGGTATTATCCGCGACTTACAATGCGGGCTATCGTTTGGGTATGATTGTGGCAGGTGCAGGTGCGTTGTTCTTGGCAGAATCGCTAGGCTCAGTCAAAGATGCGTATCTATATTCAGCGTGGCAACAGACGTATTGGATTATGGCTGCGGTCATGGGGGTAGGTGTTATTACGACGTTGGTTATCCATGAACCGGCAATTAACCAGCAGCGTCAAAATCGTCCGGCATCGGATTATGTGCGCTTGGTGGTGGTGTTTTTACTATCCGTGCTTGGCTTTATCGGTGCGTATATTGGGCTGGGTAAAGTATTGCCAGAAGTCGATGGTGTACTTATCAGCTTTTTATTAGAAGCCGTGACCTTGGTTGGCTCACTGGCCGCTGCGTTGGTCGTGGGAACAATTCTGGTGCAGTTTGGCGTGGTCAAAAAATCCGTTGCCTATGCGACTTGGGTTGAACCGATTATGGACTTTTTTGTCCGTTATGGTAAAAAAGCCTTGTTGTTACTGCTACTGATCGGTCTGTAC
>CALJUC010000224.1 GCA_937975585.1 uncultured Moraxella sp.
GCACTGCCAGATCATCCAGCCCATTATCAACAACTTTTAAGTAACTCAAAATATCTTTCACTTCTTTTCTCTGATAGAAGTTTGTGCCTCCCACAATACGGTATGGAATATTTTTGATCATAAAACTTTCTTCAAATACACGAGACTGTGCGTTTGTGCGGTAAAGAATCGCCATATTTTTATAATCATAACCTTCTTTGGATAGATCTTCAATCTCATGAATGATCTTTCTTGCTTCTTCATATTCTGTTCCATACTGATGGAATTCGATCAGATCCCCTTCTTCGTTCTCAGTCCAAAGTTTCTTCGTTTTTCTTCCCTTATTGTGTTTGATCACCTCATTCGCTGCATTTAAGATATTCTTCGTGGAACGATAATTCTGCTCAAGTTTGATCGTAACTGCTTCTGGAAATACATTTTCAAAGTTTAAGATGTTCTTTACATTCGCACCTCTGAATTTGTAAATAGACTGGTCATCGTCACCTACAACGCAGAGATTCTGATATTTTCTTGCAAGCATACTGACTAACTGGAACTGGATCGTATTTGTATCCTGATACTCGTCAACCATGATATAACGAAATCTCTCCTGATAATAATCAAGCACTTCTGGATGGAACTGAAATAATTCCACGGTCTTAAAGATCAGATCATCAAAATCCAGTGCATTATTTGCCTTTAACTGCTTCTGATATTCTTTATAAATCTGTGCGATCTTTTTCTTCTTAAAATCATACTGATGTCTTGTTTCGTACTCGGAAGGTGTCATAAATTCATCTTTGGCAGCAACTTCAGCGAGCGGGATAACCTTAACCCCATCAGGCTTTCCGTTGGGCACATACATAAACAAATTCTTAAAGTTGCCAGCACCTTTTGATTCACGTACTGCGTCTTCCAACTCATCCACGTCTTGCTGTGTTGTCAGAGCATCCGATAAATACAAGATGTAGCCCGCGTGAGCGCCGTTTTTATAATATTTACGGCGGAACAGTGTAGCGGCTTCATTGAGCAAAATTGCATTAACACTACTTAAATAATCTGGAATACCATACATATCCTGCTGAATGTCTGGATTGAAAACTTGGATAATCTCGTCAGGCTGAAATTCAATGGGATTGCCGTGATAATAATCGACATGATAGTAATTCCCATTAATACCTCGTCGGGTATGACGTGCCAGGCGCGCAGTTGCTTTGAGTACACTCCCCATTCGACTGCGTTGTACCTGCAGATAGCCATTATTAAAGACCAGAAAATTTTGCACCAACGATTCAAAATCACGACGGCTTAGTTTTTCGCTTGGCACAAATAAACTGGTCAATACATTTCGTTTGGTTACTAATGCCGAAGTGTGGTGGCTAGTCGCTCGGTACAGACTGGCGACGGCAGCGATATCATACGGATACTCATAATACTCGCCGACTTGGGGGCAATAGTCGTATTCAAACAAGCGGCGACCTTCAAGCACGGGTTCAGGGTCGCCAAAACCTTGCATGATAATTTTATTAGATACTTGGTTTTCCATAGGATTCCTTAGCGGTGGACAGATATTCGGGACTTGGTGGCGGCGGTAACGCTTTCGGTACTAGCAAGCGGCGCATTGTCAATAGCGTGCATGATTGCCCAAGCAACATCGCTATGACCCGTTTCTTGTGAACGTTTTGAAACAAAGGTCATACGATTGCCGCCACTTGTGAGTTGTTTTTTGATGGCAATAAAGGCTTTGACAATATCAATATAGCCAGCGTCGAAATGCAGCTTGCGACGCTCAAACAATTCTTTGGCACGCATCGCCATACGGGTTTTGACTTCAATGCTATAGTTAATCGGGGTATAGGCAGGATAGAACGCCTTGACGTGTTCGGCGACTGCAATACCCGCCCCTGTGGTATCAATGCCCAGATATTCAACTTGGTACCGATCACAGATTTTTTGGATATATTGCGCTTGCATGAGCGGTGACATGTGGTCAAGGTGCTTACGCTCAAGAACACGATAAGGTTGACCCGGTCGACTTGGTGGTGCGACAACGGCCAAAGCTGGATGGTCACCAGTAAATGACGGGTCGTATCCAACCCAAACAGGCTTTTTATACGGATTAGAACCAAGCGGTTTAAAATCTTTCCACACCTCCCAGCTGTCAATCATATTTGGACTTAGAATGGATAGCGGGAAATAGCTTGAGCTGTCATCCAAAAACACGCACATAAACAGATTATCAAATCGGTCCGGTGTGTACTCAAGTTGCAGCTGATCAATATCAAGTTTGTCATAACCGCCGCGCATTGCGTCGCGGACAGTAACCATGAGTCGCCACTTACCATCCATGCAAAGCGTTGGTGTTTTTAGCGTGGCATGGCTAACATCAATCTCATGCTTATTAACGCTATCGGTACCCGTCCAGAATTTATACGCCTCATGCATAACAGAGCTAGGCGTTGATAAGTAAATCTGTTGGTACTGACTCTGCGATGCCATCCCTGACGCCACGTCCCGAAATTCTTTGAATTTACGAATCCAAAAGAACTCATCAATAATTACGTCGCCATGTCGACCCTGAGCGGTCAGCGCATTGGTGCCCATATAGTAGAACGTGACTTTGGTGTTATCCTCAAAAGCGATTTCAAGTGGGTCACCCTTAAATTCACGCCCCAATACCTCAAACATAAACGACTTAATGTATTCAATAAACTGGTACGCTTGGGCTTTTGAGGCTGATAGAAAGATTTTATTTTTCTTGGTCCGCAGTGCGTTGATAAGTGCCCAAATCGCGATAATGTAAGTAGCCCCAATCTGACGGCTTTTTAGCATCATGAAAATACGAGCAGGGGCATATTTTCGTTTGCCGTTGACTTTTTTACCATCCAAGATATCAATCCATTCTTGTTGGAATGGGTACAGCAAAATCTTGAATGCATCTTCTAGCGCTTGGATTTCTTCTTCTGTGATGAGATTTTTAACAGATTTTTTTCGGTCGGATTTATAGCGCTCACGTAGATTTGGATTTAAGTCACCGCCATTGCCACTGTCATTGTAATTCTGAATTTTGGCAATGCGCTCAAGCTGGCGCATCAGCTCATCAATTTCTTTATATTCCCCGTTGCCCTTTTTATCCATGCCAATCAACGACAACAAACGCGCTTTCATGGCTAGATTGACGTCGGTAAAAATGTCCGCACGCACCCACCCATCCCTTTTTTTCCAACTGGCAACCGTTGCCCGCTTTTCATCGAGCTGACGGGCGATTTGGGTCACGCCCAGTCCTTGGGCGTAAAGTAGCCTTGCTTGCTCACGTTTTTGGGTTAGCGATTGATTTTGAGTCGAATTGGCGGTGGTATCAGTCATACGCATAGCTTATAGACAGTCAGCCCCTGCACCACACAGCAAAAGACCGCAAGTGCTGATTGCGGTCTTTTAAATATTGCTTACAACCTATACAGCCAACAAACTAAGGGCTACTTAACCAAATTTATAAGCCGATACATTTTCGCCGATTAATCTATTGGAATGCCTATGCCAGATTTAGCAGGTCAACGCACAATTAAACGTTTCCGTGTCGCCCGTGAAGGGCAGACAGTGGACGGTCGAGCCATCAGCCGCCAGCATATTTTGGAAATGGCAAACACCTACGACCCAGTCGAATACACCGCCCGCATTAACGTGGAACACTCAAGTGGATGGGGCGGTTTAAGTAGTGATAACTATCCAATTTTGGGCGATGTTATTGCCGTTGATGCCCAATTGGATGAATACACCATTAATGGTGTCAAGGTTCAACTGATGGGCTTATACGCCACACTTTCGGCTCTGCCTGTCCTTGTTGAAGCCAATAAACAAGGCAAAAAACTATTCACTAGCATCGAGTTTTATCCGAAATTTGCTGACACCAATCAAGCCTATTTGGTTGGTTTGGCAGTGACCGATATTCCTGCAAGCCGTGGCACAGAACCGCTTAAATTTAACAATACCGCAAATAACACCCTTTTTTCTGAACATCAGGAACTCACCCTTATGACGACCCAAGCCAACCAAACCCAAACACCAACCACCGCTACTACCAAATGTCAAGCCCCAATCGAACAAGCGCCAGTGCCAACTCAAACGCCACAGCCACCAGCTCAGCCACAACAACACAAAGCAGAAGATGGCTTTTTACAAAAAATGGCAAATATGTTTACCAGCAAATCATCAGGCATGACTAAAGATGAGCAGGACATGGTATTACAAGGGTTTAATACCCTAAATGAAAAAACAGATACCAACGCTGCTGCCACTGCCCAAATCGCTGAAAGTGTCACCCAATTAACCGCCACGGTGAACCAGCTTAACCAGAGTTTTGCCAGCTTACAAACCAAGCTGTCCACGGAGCCTGTACCGATGACGACCACACCGCCTGCAGGTGTCAGTCATGCCCTCGCCGACTGCTAACCCAATTTTATCACCCTTAAAATCACACAAGGAAAACCCATGGGAAGTTACGCTTTATCTGCTGCCACTCGTATCGCTTTACAGCAATACACCCAACAAATCGCTACCATCAACGGTGCCGAAAACTTTGCCACCACTATTGAAGTGCAACCTGCTCGTCAACAAACTTTAATTGAGCGTTATCAACAACAAACCGACTTTTTAAAACGTATCAACATGGTCACTGTGCAACAAGCGACAGGTGATAAATTGGGTCTTGGTAACGACCATCGTGTCGCCAGCAATACCGACACCCGCATTCAGCCCCGTCGTCCGACGCCGATTGGCAATCTTGAGCATATCGATGATTACGTCTGTACTCAAACAGACTACGACGTCGCCTATCAATGGGCAGTCATCGACCAATGGGGTGCTTTCCCCGATTTCCAAAAACGCTTGCAAAACTTAGCGATTAAATTGGTCGCCCAAGACAAGCAAATGATTGGTTTTAATGGTACGCACCGCGCGAAGACCACCAACAAAACCCAGTATCCAAAACTGCAAGACGTCAACGTTGGCTGGTTAGAAAAAATTCGTGCCTTTGCCCCAGAGCGTCATATTGATAATTTGACGATTGGCGCAAGCCATGAATTTAAAAATATTGATGCGCTGGTCGAAATGGCAGTCAATGACCTAATCGCCGAACAGTTCCGCGACAATAGCGACTTGGTTGTCATTACCTCGCGCGGTCTGGTCACGGATAAATACCAAAACCTTATCAATCAAACCTTAGCCCCAACTGAACAAGCCGCTGCCAATGCCTTATATCAGAAAAAACAGCTTGGCACGTTGCCAGTCGATACCCCTGCGTATTTCCCAGCTAATGGTTTGTTGATTACCAGCTACGACAATCTGTCTATCTATCAACAACGTGGCAGTATGCGTCGTCTTATCAAAGATGAGCCGGAATGGAACCGCACCTCTGACTATCAATCAGTGAATGAGTGTTTTGTCGTCGAAGACTATGACAAATGTGCGTTCATCGAAAACCTAGTGATTGAAGCATAAGGAAACCCATGAGCAGCTTACGAGATCATTTTGAACGCGTGCGTGCCGAAAAAGCGGCACGTCAAGCCAATGCCGACCCCCGACTATCTGCCCACGGTCGTCAGTTAAACCGCCCATTAGGCAGCACCATGACCCGCCAAAAACAGCCTGTTTTTGATGGGCAGCCTGATGGCGAATATCCGCTTGATGACGACAACCCAAACGCTGGCAGCCCTATTGAACTCAAGTTTTTTAATGACTGGCAGTCGCTACAAGGCATCCAATCGCAAGCCAAAAAGAACGAACTAAAAGCCGACTTTTTGCCTTATTACCTACCTTGGATTGAAGGCACACTAGCTGCTGGCGTTAGCGGTCAAAACGATATGCTAGTTCAATTGATGGTCTGGGCGCTTGATACCCATGAATTTGATACCGCTACCCGCATTGCAGAGTTTGCGCTACTCAACGACATGGCTATGCCAGAACCATTTACCCGTGACGTTGCGACCGTGTATGCCGAGCAATTGGCATCTGAAGTGACAAAAAAAGCGGATAACCCAAGCGAACACACTGACATTTTGGCAAAAGCAATAGAAGTCACCAACGACCACGATATGCCAGACCCTGTACGTGCCAAGTTGTATCGAGCTTATGGTGATGCGTTAAAAGCCGACAAGCCAACGGACGCCATTGCTGCTTATGAAAAAGCAATTGCAATTTACCCCGATGTTGGTTGCAAAACCGACTTATCAAAACTTAAAGCCGCTCAAGGCTAACAGACCCCACCACGGGTAAGGCGGCTGATAAAACTATCTGAAAAGTAAATTAACTTTTACCAGCATTCTTTTATCACTACCGCCTTTTTATTTTGGATAAACCATGCTTATCAATCAGCAAATCAATCATGCCGAAGTACCAAATCCGATTAAGGGCTTGCCATCGGTCTCAACGACTGACTTGGTGCAAATGATGCGTATTGACAAGACAATGGGCAGCGACCGTATTACAGGCTACATCAGTGACGCCTATGACAATATTAATGCACAAATCCCTTACTTGGATGACGATCAGTTTGGTTTTGTTGTGGGCGGTACCTGCGTTTGGGAGTCCGCCCCTGCTTTGATTAGCCACCACCACCGATTATCATCGAATATCAGGTCAATATTACCCCGCTGGGCTGACGGATTTCTAACGCTTACCCAATTGGTTACTCACCATCGCTGGCAGCGCACTTATAAACGCGCCGTACTTAACGAAGCCGCGGCACTCATGGCTGATAACTACATGGATTTTGACACCATTGGTCAAGGCATCACACGCGGCAATAACGAAAATACCAAGTCTGACGCCCTGCGCCGTATCGTCAACCATGCGATTGCTGACTTGACCGGCAAAAGCCGTAACCGTGTGAGGTTGTTATGACAATACAACGCACCACAGCATCACAACAATTTGACACGCTCGACGCTATTGCTTATCGCTTTTTTGGTAATCAATCAAACGCATACTTACCAAAAATCGTTGAATTAAACCCACAATTTACCCCGCTCGCTATTTTACCTATGCGCAGTACCGTGATTTTACCTTTTACGACAACCGTCGCCAACGTGCAGCAACGGTTAAAACTTTGGGATTGATATGTTAAAAAAATCTAGCCTAATTTTCGACATCATTGGCTGTATGCTTGGATGGAGTATTGTTGCTTTTCTCTGGCTGCTTGCCACGATTAATCCCGTATTTGCTGAGTATAAACAGCTATTGCCCGTCTCAACCATTACCAATGCCATGCTTATTGCCACTGTCATTGGTGCCATTGGTGGATACCTTGCCTTCGGCGAAGATAAAAAATTCCCCCCATCTGCCACTAGCGTAGGACACGTGCTCTTAGGTTTGGGTGCAGGATTGTTCTTTACCCGTGGCAGTCTTGAGCTCATGGGTCGTAACAATTCTAGCGAAGACGTGGTTTTGTTCGTTAGCTTTTTGTGGGCTGTCGGCGGTTATTTTATTTTGCGTCTATTAATTGCAGTTGCCAATTCTGATCGTATCAAAGCCATTTTGCCCGATTGGCTTGCCAAATTTATGGGGGTGGATAAATGATTTACCTATTACACGTCGCTTTAATGCTACTTAGTATGACCATTTTAACAGCGTTTTTATGGGTGACGCGCCGCTATGATGACATCCTTTGGTGGGCACTGCGCTGTTTATTGCTCCATAGTCTGGTTGCAGTTGTCTATATGGCGTATGACGCGGTTGATGCTGGGTTTACGATGTCATTGAGCCTGATTTTGATTCGCTCTGGCTTTGCCACCTTGACCATGGCATTAGCATTGTTATGGTTTTTACTGCACTGCGAACGTAAAAATCATCGTCGCCAGCGATTTAATGACCGAATTCAGCAAATTTTTAAGGAGAGCCAATGAGCACACCTGCGCACAAAAAAATAACCCTAGCCCAAATCAAAGCCTGTGCCGATAGTCTTGGCGTACCCTTAGCCGCCATGCGTGCTGTGCATGAAGTCGAATCCAAAGGCGAAGGGTTTTTATCCACGGGTGAACCTGTGATTTTATTTGAGCCACATATTTTTTATAAGCAGCTCACCAAAAAAGGCTTGCTTGATATCCGTGCAAAAGTGATGCGAGAACGTCCAGACCTTTGCTATCCAAAATGGAAACCAAAGTCCTACGGTGCTGAAGGTAGCTATCAACACCAACGCTTGACCGCCGCCAGTCAATACCACCGTGAATCTGCCCTTGAATCCGCGAGCTGGGGATTGGGGCAAGTGATGGGATTTAATTGGAAAGACTTGGGATACCCAACGCTACAAGCGTTTATCAACGCCCAATACAAAGATGAAGGCGCGCAACTTGACACCATGTGCCGATTTATCCGCCAAAATAAACTTGTTGATGCCCTAAAAAACAAAGACTGGTCAGCGTTTGCCTATCGGTACAATGGCGATGGCTACAAAGCCAATAATTATCATGGCAAACTTGCCGCCGCTTTTAAACAATTTAACACATGAAATACCTAATCGACCTTAAAAACGACCTGCTGGCACAGTTTAAGCCGATTACCGCCGACAAGACCTTTTTACAGCTTGTCAACGGCAATCTGCCGCCAGAGACGCAAACGGTCAGTTATATTGCCCGCTTTATTTTTACTGATTGCAAACTTGCCGAGCCGTTTGCCGTGTTGGCATTTATCCGTCAGTGGTTTGACGCACGGGGTCGCAGTGTTCCCGATCTAAGTTTTGATTGCGATGTCATCGACTTGGAGTCTTACGACTTGCAGATTGATATTAGTCTAAACGACAAGCTCACTTTTATTGCCATTGATGCGGTAGCTGTTTGTCCTGAGCTGGTGTGGTCGGATGAAGCAGGGACGTTTATTAGCAGTAGTATTTTGGCAGGCGATTTCATTGATGAGTAATTTTGGATGAGTAATTTTGGATGCGTGATTTTGGATGAGTGATTTTAGCGGACTGACCGACTGGTTACAGCGGATTGACACACAACTTGACGACGGTCAAAAACAAGCGTTAATGCGTCGCATTACCACCCGATTACGACAACAATGGTCGCAGCGTATCCGCTCTCAAATTGACCCAAGCGGTGCAGGTTTTATTCCAAGAAAAGCCAAGGGGCGTAAGTTTCGTAGCAAACGTGTCAAGACGGGTGCAATGTTTACCCGTGCTAGTCGTATGTTAAAAACCGCTTACAGCACGCATCATGCTGAGATTGGTTTTACAGGGCGTATGGCGGCGATTATGGCAGTGCATCAATACGGACAAGTCGCCAGACCGTCCCCGACCGTCCGCCCTGTCCAGTATGCAGTACGTGAAACGGTGGGATTTAGTAGCGAGGATGAGCAGCTTATCATCGAAGAATTTGAGCAATTTTTTTATGAATCTTAACTGAAGGGAACTATGCAAGACTTTATTATCCCCAACCATAAAAAGACCGCAATTATTGATTGCGGTCTTTTGCTTATTTTACCCATTGCTCACTCATGCCACACTTTACCCAATCATTAGGTACTGAGCCATGACTGCGCAAATTTTATCCGAACAACAACGCCGCTTACATAACATTGCCACCATCGGCACTGTGTTTGACGTCAACCCAGACGAACAAACCATGCGCCTAGACGTCGGCGACAACCAAACCGACTGGTTGCCTATACCTGCCTTGGCGGCTGGACAAGTGCGTGTATGGCGTTGCCCATCCGTTGGTGAACAATTTTTGTTAGTCAGTCCAAGTGGTGAGCTTGCCAACGCTATCCCTGTTTTATCGCTTTACAGCAATCAACACCCAAGCCCATCAAACGACCCCAACGAAATCCGCGTGCGTTTTAACGATAGCGATTTTTTAAGCGTTAACACCCAAGATAGCCAGCTAATATTAAAGATTAACGACGTTATCTTTGATGTTAACAGCACCACACTCACCGGCAATTTAGCGGTGAATGGTAATGTCCAAGTTGATGGCAATATCCATTCAGACGGTGACACCGTCGCAGGGTCAATCAGCCTAAAATCCCACACACATAGCAATGTCCAAAGCGGACGCTCAAATACAGGAGCACCGCAATGATGGATATCAATTTTGCCATGGGCATGAGCCGTACCACGGGCGCACTATTATCACCTGACGACCATCTAAAACAATCCATCTACGATGTGTTGATGACCCCCATCAGTAGCCGTTTGCTGCGCCGTGAATACGGCAGTTTGATTCCGTTTTTGATCGACCAGCCAGTGAACCCAGCCACCAAACTAAAAATGATGGCAGCCATTGCCACCGCGATTATCAAATGGGAACCACGGGTCAAAGTACGTCAAGTCCAATTATCCATGAATGCGGACGCTACCAATGACACAGGCAACACAGGCGTTAACGTATTACTAGATTTGCGCCGTAGCGACAATACCAAACTACCTACCACTTTGACACTGGCACGGGGGGCATCATGAGCGTTTATAATGCCATCAATCTAGCAGGATTGCCCTTGCCAAACGTGCTTGAACCGTTAGATTTTGAAACCGAAGTCGCGCGCATCCGTGCCGAGCTATCTGCCAAGTTTGCCACTGACCACCCCATTCAAGCCGCATTAAGCCTTGAATCCGAGCCGATTAACAAAGTCATTGAAGTACTTGCCTACCGCTACGTGCTAAAAATCGCTGAAATCAACCGCAAGGCTCGTAGCTTGATGTTGGCATTTGCCACAGGGTCAGACCTTGACCACATTGGTGTCACTTATTACCGCCTCGAGCGTAAATTATTACAAGCCGAGGACAAAACCGCGATACCGCCAAAATCTGCCATTTATGAAAACGATGACGACTACCGCTACCGCCTAGCCTTGTCCGTTGAAGCGATGACCATGGCAGGGTCTGCAGGTAGTTACGAATTTCATGCCTTGTCAGCCAGTCCAGAAGTACACAGTGTCACCGTACACAGCCCTGCTCCTACTGAAGTGGATGTTTATTTAGCAGGACAGATTGACGGCGATGTACTAGAACAAGCTAATAAAACCGTTGGCGTATCAGCGGCAGCGGCGACTGATGTATATAACGCGCTTGTCGCCGATGACGTGCGACCACTTACTGACTTAGTGCGTGTCCAGTCTGCTACCGCCAAAGCCTACCGTATCGATGCTGTCGTCTATGTCAAAAACGGCATTAGCCCACAGTTGATTTTGAGCCAAGGCATGACCGCATTACGCCAATATTTGACAGACAATTTTAAGCCGAATGCCCGTGTCGCCACCAGCCGTATCATTGGAGCTTTAGACGTGATGGGCGTTAGCCGTATTGAATTGACCGAACCAAAAACCGATGTCATGACCGCCATTGGTGAAGTGGCTCATTGCACAGGCTATAACATCATTGCCAAATCGGAGGGTACATGATTTATACCGCCGACCCTACCCAGCCACCAATGGCTATCAATGACCGCTACCAATCGCTACTCCCCGCCAATAGCCGTCCACTGGAGCACGCGCTAGCAGGCGCAACCGCCAAACTTGAGCCAATACCAGTACCGTTTGACACCATCTGGGACGTAGACACCGCCCCCGATAGTTTGTTGCCGTACCTTGCCTACGCTTGTAGCGTGGACGAATGGAACGACAACTGGACAGACGACACTAAGCGAGAAGTCATTAAAAACTCGTTATGGGTGCATGAGCGTAAAGGCACATTGGGAGCAGTCAAGCGGGCATTGCTGGCGATGAAATATGATGCCACTGTGATTGAATGGTTTCAAAAATCACCCCGGGGCAAAGCAGGTACTTTTAGCGTCGAGGTACACCCAACGACAGGTATTATCGCCGACAATATTTTACAGATACGAGCCATGATAGACGCGGTCAAACGCTTATCCGCTCACTACGACGTTTATCTAGGTTACACCTTACCCGCTGTTATTGCTGCCTATGCCGTCCCCGTGGTCGGCGTTGAACTTACTGTTTCCACCTAACTAAAGGACTTTATTATGTCAAACTTATGTCAACCCCAAGGCGTTACTTTAGCCATTGCACTTGCTGTCGCTATGCCTTTTTATCCAATCGAATTCAAAGAAGATGGACAAACGACCATTCCCAATTTAGTCAATATCGACGGCACAGGGCATTCAGGCACTGCCGAGCTGGTCGTCAATGACGGGCTATTACGCACCCATCAAGACAGCATGGTATTTGCGGTCGATAACACAGGTGACGCAGAGCTTACGCTCAACATCCATATCGCCAAACAACCGATTGTTGATATTGCCAAAGCCAATGCTGACAAAGCTAATTATTTCATCGCCAGTTATCCACTAATCATCAAGGCTGGCGAAAAATACCACCTTGAGCTGCGCTTGGTAAATGGTCAATACGTGCTATCTGACCTTAGCTTAAATTCACCCGCGCTGACAGAAAGCAATCCTCCATTATGAGCTATCAATTACTCTTAACAAACGCGGGCGCTGCCAAAATCGCTACCGCCAGTAATGCAGGTGGGACACCCTTGCATATTACTGACTTTGCGGTGGGACAAGGCGTTAATGTCGACTTCAGCACACGCCTTGACAAGCAAACCTTGGTCGCCAAGCGTTACCAAGGTAAGGTCGAGTCTGTCAATCTTGTCGCGCCAAACAAGTACGAGATTGTGTGTGTCGTCCCTGTCGACGTGGGTGGTTTTACCATTCGTGAGTTTGGATTGATTGATAGTGATGGGGTGCTTGTATGGGTTGGCGGTCTACCAGAGGTACAAAAGCCAGACGCCACCAGCACTGCCGCGGTTGATTATCGACTCAAAGCGGTGGTACAGATTGATAACCCTGCTGTGTCGATTGTCGTTGATACCAATGCAGTAACCGCTACACAGTCGTGGGTCAATGCCAATTTTGTCAGCAAACCACAATTTGCCAGTTTTTTAGAGCTTTTATTCCCACTAGGCTATGCCTACTGGTCATCGGTTAATGAAAATCCCAAAGCAAAATTTGACTTATTGTTCGGTTATGAAACGTTTTGGCAGCGGCTGGAAGGTGTTGAATTATTGGCGGTCAAAGATAGCGACCCACAGATTAACGCCGCAAAACGCTATATCGGCAAGACAGGCGACGTGATAGCTGATAGTACGACCCCCGACCAATACCGAGGTTATACGCAATACTTGTGGGTGCGTGTTGATGGCACGAAACCCCCTGTTAAATACGATGGACAATACAGCTATGACGGCTCTGCACAGTACCAATAAAGGATAAATTTATGAGTAATTTAACATTGACCGCCCAATGGCATGACACGATTAATCAAGTTGAAACATCCGAACCGATCACAGGCGGCGCGGATGGCAATGCCAATTTAGCGACCAAGCAGCTTGCTGAAAGTTTGCTTTGGCTTAAACAGCAATTTGAAACAAAAAAAACTGAAACCTACAAAGTCGGTGATATCTACATGACCACCATCGCCCATGCTGACCCTGCCGCAGTAAAAGCCCATCACGGTTATGGTACATGGGTGCGCTATGCAGAAGGTCGCGCACCTGTCGGTTTTAGCGATAATGCTAGTGATATTGCCGAATACAAAACAATGGGCAATACATTTGGTGATAATACTCATCAACTGAAAGTAGATGAAATGCCAAAGCACGTTCACCGTTTGGCTGGTAGCAATTGGAGTCCATCTAGCCAAAACCTTGTTTTGAGTGCTAGCCAAGTAGATTTATCTAGTAAGGTTTTAAATTCTAGTATGCGCTTGTCATCTATTCATGACGATATAACTTCAGACAACTATACGATCGAACCTACCGATTGGGCAAGTGCTGGCGGCAACCAACCACACAACAACATTCAACCGTCAATCGTCACAGGCTATTGGCTTCGTACCGCTTAACAATACAAGGAAATAATTATGGCAACATTCCACCACGGCATCACCGCCCAAGAACTCACCCAAGGCATCCTACCCATGCGCAATGCCAACATCAGCGTCATCGGTCTAATCGCCACATCGACCGACGCCGATGCCACCATGTACCCAGCTGATACCCCAGTATTACTAACAGGTATCAGCAAAGACAATATTGATAAAGCAGGCACCCAAGGCACGCTCAAAACATCATTGCAGACCATCCGTGACATCACCAACCCAACCGTGGTTGTCATGCGTGTGAGCAATGCTGATAACGTCGATGTGTTAGATGAGCTGCTCGCTTGTCAATCACGTTTAGGGGTAATACCAAAAATCCTAGGCGCGCCTGAGATTGATACCCCTGCTGTGGTGCGCAAGTTGGTCAGCATTGCCAAGCGCCGTCGAGCTTTTGTCTATGCGTCACCACGCAAAGATGACGGCACATTGATTACTGATAAAACTGAGATTGCGGCCTACCGCGACACCTTTGCCGCCCGTGAGTTG
>CALJUC010000225.1 GCA_937975585.1 uncultured Moraxella sp.
TTTGGCGCATTTGTACTTTGCGATTTTAGCATATCCGTGTAAACTAGCGGCTAACATTTTTTTGCAAAATTTGAGTTACCATGACCGCGTTATTAGATTTTATCCCATTGATTGCTTTTTTTATCGCTGCTAAACAGTACGATATTATCACGGCTGCTGGCGTGTTATTGGTAGCAACCTTAGTGGTATACGTCATACACGCGATTAAGCAAAAAGGCCAACTCACCAAATCACAATGGGTTACGTTGGTTTTAACCGTTGTGTTTTGTGGTTTAAGCTTAATCTTTCATGATGATGCATTCTTGAAATGGAAATCAACCGTCATTAATGGTGTTTTAGCGCTTGGCTTGATTATTAGTGTCATGATTGGCAAACCATTAATGGAATTGGCGATGAAACAGGTATTTAACCTCACCAAAAAAGGTTGGAATGCTGTCACTTTGGCTTGGGCAGGCTATTTTATTGTCATGGCTGGCTTACAGTATTATTTTGCTTTCTTTACCACTAACGAAACTTGGATTAACTTTAAGACTTGGGGCTGGATTCCAGTGATGTTGGTATTCTTGGTGGGTCAATTTGCTTTCTTAAAGAATCATTTGAATACTGATATCCAACACCAACTAAACGATAAGCAGAAAAAATCCTAACCATGACGCTTTTCACCCAATCGCTTATTACGTTTTACGTTACTTGTTTGATGAGGATTGCCCAATGCCAATGTATGTATTAATTTGCCATGACGTGCCAAATAGCGCGAAATTACGCCAACAGCACCGCCCTGCTCACCTAGCACGTCTGTTGCCTATGCTTGAGTCAGGTCAGCTAAAGTTAGCTGGATTTACCCCAAGTGCGCATGGTGAGCCGACAGTGACTGGTAGTATCATCATGGCTGATTTTCCTGATGACAAAGCCGTGCAAGATTGGGTGAGCCAAGAGCCATTTTTGCTAAATGGTGTGTACAGTCACATCGATATTAAGCCATTTGTGCAAAGTTTACCTGCGGCACAATAGGTTTAAGCTTTTTGATTTTCTAAGTTTTTTAGTTAGCAAGTAAGGTCGTAACATGCAAAAAATCGGTCAATTGATGCTGGATGTGGCAGGTACCGAATTAACCTTGGCAGAAGCCGAAGTATTGGCACAGCCAGAAGTAGGCGGGGTGATTTTATTCGGACGCAATGTAGCAACCCCTGAACAAGTTCGCGCTTTGACCGATAGCATCCGCGCTGTCAAACCCAACATCTTAGTCGCGGTTGACCAAGAAGGTGGCCGCGTCGCACGCTTACGCCAAGGGTTTTCCCCATTAACGCCGATGGGTAAATTGGGTGAGCTATTTGATGCGCAGCCGATTGCTGCATTAGAGTTGGCGTTTTCTGCTGGCTATCAGATGGCCAGTGAAGTGATGGCGGTGGGGATTGATTTTAGTTTTGCGCCTGTGCTTGATGTCAATGGCGTGAGTGCGGTGATTGGTGATCGTGCTTTTCATTCACACCCAACAGCCATTACTTGTTTGTCAGCACAGTTTATGCGTGGTATGAAGCGCGCAGGCATGGCAACCACAGGCAAACACTTCCCCGGTCATGGCTCTGTTGCGCCTGATTCTCATGTTGCCGATGCGTGTGATGAACGTTCTCTTGCTACCATTATGAACTATGATATGCAGCCATTTATTAATAACTTGCCACTACTCGATGCTCTTATGCCAGCGCATGTGGTGTTTAAGCAAGTCGATGACCGTCCCGCTGGATTTTCTCGTATTTGGTTACAAGAGATTATCCGTGGTCAGCTAGGCTTTGATGGTATCTTATTCTCGGATGATTTATCGATGAAAGCGGCTCATGTGGCAGGCGATGCAGGCGCGCGTATTCATGCGGCACTGTCGGCAGGCTGTGATATGGGTTTGGTGTGCAATGACGCCCCAGCGGCATTGGTTGCCGTTGAATACTTGCAACGCCACCCAGAATTGGTCAGTTTGGCCAGTCAAAAGCGTCTACTACCCATGAAAGGGAACATCAAACCATGGCAAGGTAGCTTAACCGATACGGCCAACCAATGGCAAGAATGGGCGATGCACCAAGAACAGGTACAACGTACATTTTTTTCGGCTTAATTAATTGTGTGTAATAAAAAAGCGCGTACTGTATCAGTAGGCGCTTTTTTTACGATGTGATATAGCAACTAACTATTTGACGTAACGCAATGCCCCAATCATGTTTTGTAGATGGGTATTACTCACCTTACTCCATACATTATAGAAGCAGCCATTATCAAGCACGATATACGCTAAGAATTGGCCATTCGGGTTATTACCCTCACGCCCCCAAGTGACAAAGCTACCATCAGCGTGGGTACGCTGATCTGGCCATGCATAAATATCACTTAGCTTGGTTTTACCAGCATTCGCAACACCATACGCACTGCGTAAGCGTTTGCCATTACTATATTTGGCGACATCGTAGGCCACACCCCAACCATCAGAAAAATTTGCTGCACGTGATCTAGCAGTCTTAAGATGGACGGCCGATTTGGTCGGTATGGCTAAAATTGGGCAACTGCGGTACTTGGAACGCTGCCACTCCTGACGATAGACTGGACTGGTCTTATTCTTCGTAATGCTATAGTGTGATTGCCAAGGCGATGTAGGGAAATATGGCTTGGAGTTACTAGCATTCGCTTGCGATAATCCCAATGCGACAATAGTAGATGTGAGACAAGTCGCCATTATTATAGTTTTCATTCGTAGCTCCATGCAATTAATAGTCATTGATTATTAACCACACTAGCATACCGAATTGTACACACCATCTACGAGGGGTTTTTGTAGGTTATCTATTCGACATTTGTATCGTTGTCAATTTTTTTGATTTATTTTAGATGTAAAAAAGCCCTAACTGATTAGCTAGGGCTTTTTTGAATATTGGGGCGAATAATGGGACTCGAACCCACGACAACCGAGATCACAACCCGGGGCTCTACCAACTGAGCTATATCCGCCATATAGGATTAACCGAAGTTAATTTGGTAATTGCCATTTTTCGTCACAGGCAGGTGGCGCGCCTGACAGGATTCGAACCTGTGACCACCTGCTTAGAAGGCAGATGCTCTATCCAACTGAGCTACAGGCGCATAAAAAAAAGCCTGTCGGCTCTTCAATCTTTTTCTTGATTTACTTAAAATAAGTGACTTAAGAAAAAAATGGTCGGGGCGACAGGATTCGAACCTACGACCCCCTGGTCCCAAACCAGGTGCTCTACCAAGCTGAGCTACGCCCCGACATTTACCACTTAACGCTGCTGCTTCGTTGCCGTCATCGCTAAGTGGTGCGTATATTAATGCAAGTTCGATTGCCTGTCAACGCTTTTTTAAAAAAATTTCGCATTTAATCGCAAATAGGTTATTTTTTTAAAGTCGCGCCAAATGCCAACATACGATCAAGTGGGATTTTAGCCTTTTCAATCAAGTCAGCATCAACCAAGATTTCATGCTCTTTAGCGGTTGGTGTTCCAACGGTTTCAAGCGCGTTGATGATTTGGTCAATATCGTTCATCGCCATCCATGGGCAGTGCGCACAAGAGCGACAAGTTGCCCCTTCTCCACGCGTTGGGGCTTCGATCAACACTTTATCAGGTGCTGCTTGTTGCATCTTATAGAAGATACCACGGTCGGTGGCAACGATAAACATTTTGTGCGGCAACATTTGCGCTGCTTTAATCAGCTGACTGGTACTACCTACCGCATCGGCCATTTCAATCATTTCAATCGGTGATTCTGGATGCACCAACACAGCGGCTTCAGGATACATCTCTTTCATGGTCGCAAGGCTACGACTACGGAATTCTTCGTGTACGATACATGAGCCATCCCACAATAGCATATCAGCACCGACTTTATGTTGAATATAACGACCCAAGTGTTGATCCGGTGCCCAAATGATTTTTTCGCCTTGTGCATCCAAGTGGTCAATCAGTTCAACTGCGATACTTGATGTCACGACCCAATCCGCACGTGCTTTGACAGCGGCTGAGGTATTGGCATACACCACTACCGTACGGTCGGGATGCGCATCACAGAATGCGCTAAACTCTTCAATCGGACAACCCAAATCCAACGAACAGGTCGCTTCTAAGGTTGGCATCAGGACTGTCTTTTCTGGGCTTAAAATTTTGGCTGTTTCACCCATGAACTTCACGCCCGCCACTATGACCACATCGGCATTACTATCACGACCAAAACGCGCCATTTCCAAGCTATCTGACACAATACCGCCTGTGGCTTCGGCCAATGCCTGAATTTTTGGGTCCGTGTAGTAATGCGCGATTAATACGGCATTGTGTTGTTTAAGCAATTCAGCGATGCGTTGTTTTTTTTCGGCAAATTCAGCATCATCCATTTCTAAATCTTGGGGAATGCCCAATTTATCCAAGTGTGCTTTTACCACGTCTTTGGCAGAAACTTCAGCTAATTGTTCAAGGGTGTCAGTGGTCATGAAAAACTCCTTCTCATGGAATCTTGCGTCGGTCTATCGTTAGCAAGTATTAAGGCGATAAAATTAGGAATAATAAATGGTCAAAACTAAGCATTCATGCTTAAAAAACAACACTATGTCAAACTGCGAGTTCACTGTTAATATAGCAAATAATACTTCCAGTGTAATGCGGTATTTACGCATCTCATCTGAACCCATACACAGTCATAACGCAGCAATCACCTAGACTGTCCATTCGCTTATCCTACTTAATGTATGGGGCAATTAGCCAATGTTTTATAGGGTCAGACATAAAAAAAGCGCCATTTTTGACGCTTTTTTATGATACTTATCACAGTGTGACCCATACACGGGTTAATTTTCTTTAAAACCTTCTGGCAAGGGTGGTGCCTCAAGACGTGACATATCAACGGGTACATCGCCAAAGCGTTCATGGTGACTGTTCCAGTCGATGATTGATTGCTCGATACCGGCTTTGGTGCTATCAACGAAGTTCCACCATAGTAGAATTTTATGCTTAAGTGGTTCACCACCCAAAAACATCAGACGTGTACCAGCCACCGCTTCAATAGTTACAGCAGCCGCATCAGCCATATCGCAATCGGCAAAGCGAATTAGCTCATCTTGCACATAATGCTCACCGGCAAAATATAATTCACCTTCGACAATTAAAATGCCGTATTCAAAGTTTGATTGTAGGTTTAGCGTACTTTTGGCATCTTGTAAAAAATGCATATCAATGCCCACCAAGGGCGAATACTGTAACGTGGGCGCGATATAGCCACTGCCATTGGCTGTGGTGTAAGTACCTGTCGTTAAGGTAAAATTTACGCCATTTTCTGACCATATGGGTAGCTCAGCATAATGGTGAAAACTACGCTCAATCTCTTTGTCCATGGGTAGCGCAATCCACAACTGTACCGCATGTAGCCCACGTTCTGCGTCTGCTGACCCGCCTGTATCGGGAAACACACTTTGCTCGGTATGGCTAATACCTTGATTGGGTCCAGTACCTGCAGTCATGAGGTTGACTTGGTTTTTACGAATTACTTGCTCGTTTCCGATACTGTCATGATGCATCACCTCACCCTCTAACATCCAAGTAAACGTTTGCAAGTTGGTATGCGGATGGCGACCGACTTGCAGCCCCGCTTCATGTTCGCTGAATTCGGCAGGGCCTGCATGGTCAAGAAAGCACCATGCACCAATCGGCTGCTTGCCGCGACTTGGTAATAAGCGTGCTATCGGAATCCCCCCGACATCAGCGATACGCGCTTTTAAACGTTGTACTGGCATTATGTTTCCTTATGGTAGGGTAATATTTTTTGGTTAATTGCTTCCATCATGATCGAGTGTTTGAATCAGATGAAGTTAAGCGACTGAAATTAAGCGATTAAGTGTCGTTTTCTGTCCTTAAAAAATCATTTAATATTTAGAGCCACAGCCTATTATTAGGATTTCGTAAAAGAAAAACTACATAATAAAGGTATATAATTAAGTTTTATCACAATCAGATAATAACAATAAATGTTTGATTGAACAATCCATGACAACAACACAACAACAGTCATGGCGAAGATGTTTACCTACGCTGTATAAATCGATGACTACTAACTACTAGATAAGGCGTCAGCCATGACTGATATCCCATACCCCCTATAATATTGATGGTCAACATACTTGATCATAATTTGAGTAAAAATAGATAAATATAAAGCATGTGAAAGTCGTCCCATGGCGGCTTTTAGGTTTAGTGCTATCAATGCCTTACCAAATCAAATGGTCTGTTATTCTTACAATAATCAAAGTTGCTATCTCTAGCCTTGTAATTTTTTTGCTTATCACCATTTATAGGTTATGTCGAACAACAAACCTTCGGTAATGAATGCCTCGCAAACCCTGTGAGTGCATAGCATGAGCTGAAAGGTTAAGTTGTGTTAGAAGGGGATATGAATGACAGACACAATCGAAAATCAAGACGTAAGCTATAGCGAAAGCGAAGAACAGCAATTGCCATTATTGGCATTGCGTGATGTGGTCGTCTATCCGCACATGCAAATTGCCCTATTCGTGGGACGCGCCCCATCGGTAAAAGCCGTTGAATTAGCGCAAGAACAATATAACAACCGTGTGTTTGTGGTCGCACAACGAGATTCACTATCGGAAGATATTGATAGCGATAACTTGTACCAATACGGTACAGTGTGTCGCATAGTCAATACCATGCCACACGAAAATGACGAAAACTGCATTAAGGTGCTGATTGAAGGGTTATACCGTGCCCGCTTAGACGCGATTCATGAGTTGGATGATGACGTGTTATCAGCGGATTTTACCAAAAGCCCAATCAGCGATACGCTAAGTGCCAAAGAGCAAAAAGACTATCGTGATAACTTGGTCGCATTATTTAGTAAATATGCCGAAAGTCGCTTACGCAACTCACGCGAGCTTACACGTGTGGCTGAGCGTATCAATGACTTAGAAGAACTCGTCTACTTTATCGCGACTCGCGTATCACTTAACTTAAGCGTCAAACAAAACTTCTTAGAACAAGATGAGTTGGAAGCCCATGTTAAAGAGTTGATGGAATACTTGGTACAACAAGGCGCTGAACAAGAAATCGAGCAAGAAATTCAAGAGCAAGTCCGTCGTCAGATGGAAAACAACCAACGCGAGTATTTTTTGAATGAAAAAATGAAAGCGATTAAAAATGAGTTGAATGACTTGCATGAAGAACGTGGCGAGCCATCCGATGAAGATGACTTAGCTGAGTTGGAAAAACGCTTGGCTGAAGCCGATTTGCCAGACCATGTCCGCAAAAAAGCAGAAAGCGAGTTCCGTAAACTTAAGCAAATGCCCCCGGCTTCGTCTGAATCTTCAGTTGTGCGTAACTACGTTGAGTGGATTTTGGACACGCCATGGAATAAAACCAGTGATGTTAGCATTAACTTGGCAAAAGCCCATGAGGTGCTTGATGAAGACCATTATGGCTTAAAAGACGTCAAAGACCGAATTATGGAATTCTTGGCGGTACAATCACGAGTGGATACGTTAAAAGGTCCTATCTTGTGTTTGGTTGGCCCACCGGGTGTTGGTAAAACCTCATTGGGTGAGTCGATTGCGCGTGCGACTGGCCGTGAGTTTATCCGTATGGCATTGGGTGGCGTGCGTGACGAAGCCGAAATTCGTGGTCACCGCCGTACTTATATTGGCGCCATGCCCGGTAAAATCGTCCAATCATTGAGCAAAGTTGGCGTAAAAAATCCGCTATTCTTACTCGATGAAATCGATAAGATGGCACAAGATTTTCGTGGCGACCCTGCTTCAGCCTTGCTTGAAGTATTAGACCCGTCTCAAAATCATAGCTTTAACGACCACTATCTTGATATGGACTTGGACTTGTCGCAAGTGATGTTTATCTGTACTGCTAACAGTATGGATATTCCACCAGCACTACTTGACCGTATGGAAGTGATTCGTTTACCGGGCTATACCGAAGATGAAAAAGTGAATATCGCGGAAAAATACCTTGTACCAAAAGCCCTAAAACAAAATGGTTTATTGGAAAACGAGGTTGAAATCAGCGAAGAAGCCTTGACCGCGATTGTCCAACGCTATACCCGTGAAGCCGGTGTGCGTAACCTTGAGCGTGAGATTAATAAAATTGCGCGTAAAGTGGTTAAGTCCAACGTGGAAACGGCTGATAACCAAAAAGGCCGTAAACGCGCTAAACCTAAGGCTGTCAAACCAGAAGATACCGTGGTCGTGGGCGAAAGTAATATCGCTGATTACTTGGGTGTCTATCAGTTTGATTATGGCTTGGCCGAGCAAGAACCGGAAGTTGGCCGTGTGACTGGTCTTGCCTGGACACAGGTCGGTGGTGAGTTATTGACCATCGAAGCGGTAGCGATGCAAGGCAAAGGTGACTTGAACTTCACCGGCTCATTAGGCGATGTGATGAAAGAATCCATCCGTGCGGCAATGACGGTGGTACGTGCTCGTGGTGAAAGCTTAGGCGTAAGCTATGACAAGTTTAAGTCAACCGATATTCACGTGCATATGCCTGAAGGTGCGACGCCAAAAGATGGTCCATCAGCCGGTATTGCCTTGACGTTGGCTTTGGCTTCAGCGATGACTGGTATTGCGATTCGTCCAGATATCGCCATGACCGGTGAAGTCACCTTACGTGGTAAAGTCCTACGTATCGGTGGCCTAAAAGAAAAGCTATTGGCAGCGCATCGCGGTGGTATCAAGCATGTATTGATTCCTAAGTCTAATGAGCGTGATTTGGCCGAAATCCCAGAGAACGTCAAACAAGGCTTGCAGATTCAACCTGTTGAAACCATTGACGAAGTGTTCAAGGCGGCGTTGGTGAGTCAACCCGTTGCGCTAAAACCGCATCAATTACCAGTCGATGCCACCGGCGGTGATGTTGGCCTAAAAAGCTAAAGTATTGTATCAATAATAAAAACCCCCAATCCACGATTGGGGGTTTTTATTGGTTGACTGTTCTACTGTAAATAAAGCTCTACTTATTCAACAGATTTGTCACGTGGCAATTCACCTTCTTGTAAGGCGTCCGCCATATCGCGGTCTAAGGCATAGTAGTTTTGGTTATCGGCTTTATCTTTCGATGCCAAGGCAAATTTATCACGTAAATCGTTAATTAAGGCTTCTTCTTCGATTTGCTCTTTGACGAACCATTGTAAGAAGTTAAAGGTCGCCCAATCACGTTCTTCCATGGCTTTATCAACAAGCGCATAAATTTTCTTTGAGTTTTCTAGTTCGTGTTGCCATACATCTTCAATACAGGTTTCAAGGTTAATCGGGTTATCACTCGGTGCTGGAATAGCGCCAATTTTGGCCTCGCCACCACGCTCATTAATATACGCTAAGAATTTGAACATGTGATTTCGTTCTTCAGCCGAGTGCTTATAAAAAAACTCTGCAACGCCCTGAAAATTATTAACTTCCGCCCAACTGCCCAGTGCCAAATACGCTTGGGCTTGGGTCGCTTCTACCATCATTTGGGTGTTTAGGGCTTGTTCCATACTCTCAGAAATACGGCGATCATTGCTCATGTTGTAACCTCATTCATTGTATTTTGTTTATTGTTATTTCAGCTTATCTAGTAGTTATTGATTGATAGGCTGCCGTTTAAGACTTGTCTAGTATAAGAGCAGCCTCAGCAAAACATAAGGCTAAATTACGCAATCAAGCATAAACGCTAACGAGGTGATAACATTTCTGAGTTACGCATCAATCGGCTTATCTTGGGTAGCAAGCCACGAAAACCCCAAGTTAATAATCATCAGCATAAGTAGAACCGTCATGGGAATCGTCCAGCCATGCGTCATATCTTCTAACCAACCAGTGACAATCGGCCCTAACACGGCAATCCCATAGCCAATGGTTTGCGCCATACCAGACAGCTCTGCAGTCTGTTGGCTATCCCGCGCTTTAATCGTAAATAGCATGATACATAAGGTAAAAATCACCCCGCAACCAAAGCCTGCACTTATCGCCCAAAGCCATGCTAATTTCATCGATAAAAAGCCAAAACCGAGCACGCCGATTAGATTGCCCAAGGCGGCAGCGATTGCTAAAACGCGCAAATTCCAACCGGCAGCCACCCATTTAGACAATAAGATAATTGAGGGGAATGCCATCATCTGAAATATCATGCCCATTTGACTGGCGCTGGCTTGGGATAGCCCTTGATCCATGAGTAGTGAGGGTAAAAAACTGGCAAAGGTATAATACAGTAGCGACTGTAAGCCCATATAGATGCTGATAGACCACGCCATCGGCATACCCCACACCGAGCGGCGTGGACGCGGTTGTTCATAGGCAAGGTCGGCATTTAAGGTGTCTGTATTGATTGTGCCCTGGGTTGTACTGCCATCGGTTACATTAGCGGTATTTGCCTTAGCGTTAGCCAAATTATGGCGGATAAATAAATGCAGCACCCATAACCAAGCAAGCAAGGCTGCCACCGATACCCAGCCCCAAACCCCTAACGCAAACTGCCAATTCTGCCAGGCAACCAGCATCGGCATCACGCCTGCCGCAAGACCTGCAAACATCGATAAAAATAACGAATAAGTGCCCGTGATAAAACTTATTTTGGACGGGGTATATTTTTTGATGACAGCCGGTACTAGCACATTACCCAACGAAATCGCCACTGACAAGACGATGGTGCCGACTAGTAGGAAGCTAAGTTCATCCTGCCAGCTACGGCCAAAAATCCCCAACGCCAACAGTAGGGCTGCTATCACCAAGGTATTTTCCAGACCCAACTTTCGCGATATCATCGGCGCCACAAATGAACTAATGGCAAACGCCATAACCGGAATCGTACCTAATAGTCCGATGACTTTTGTGCTGAGGCTTAAGTCATGCTGGATGAACTTAGCCACCGTACCAAAACCAATCAGTGGCGTACGCATATTAATAGCGAGCAACAAAATCGCGATAACCACGCTCACCACGAGCATTTTTGAATAGCCAGTGGGTTGCGTAAGTGTTGAAGTTTGGGTCACGAATCATCCTTAAATTTATCTATTGCTGACGCTTAGCGTGCCGCCCACCTTGGCTTAACTTATGACATTGATAAGCATGAAATGATTAAAAAATTTTAACCCGCCTGCACAAACCTATCACCAAAATATGCTAAGATGAAAGTTATTTTTGAATATCTGTTGGTGCCTGATTTACGCGTAATTCAGCACAAATAAAGCCCACACGAGGAATACCATGTCGGAGACCAATCCCGCCACGTCAGCCCCTACTGACACTGTCCTATCGAGTCAACAACACGCTAAACAAACTATTGATACACGATTATGGGGTAAGCGCGTCCGCAACTTAACGCCATACGTGCCTGGCGAACAGCCAAAACATGAAAACTTGTGCAAGCTTAACACCAACGAAAATCCATTCCCACCCTCACCAAAAGTGGCTGACGCCATAGCGGCCGTGTTGGCCAATCAAGCAGATTTATTAAAGCGTTATCCAGCGCCTGAATCTGATGATTTACGCGCAGCGATGGCTCAGGTATATGGGGTCAATCCTGAGCAAGTATTTGTGGGTAATGGTTCAGATGAAGTCTTAGCTCACATATTTGCTTGTTTTTTTGTCAAAGACCGTCCCTTATTAACCCCAGATATCGGCTATAGTTTTTATCCAGTGTATGCCGACACCTTCGGCGTCGAGCTTATCAACATTGCATTACAACAAGATTTCACGATTGATGTCAATGACTTTCGCAGACCGTGTGGTGGGATTATCATCGCTAACCCAAATGCGCCAACCGGTGTGTTGCTCGCGCTTGATGATATCGAAAAATTACTGACCGAACACCCCAATGCGGTTATCGTGATTGATGAAGCCTATATTGACTTTGCAGATACCCCAAATGCGTCAGCGGTCAGTCTCATCAATAAATACGACAACTTAATTGTCAGCCAAACCTTTTCAAAATCACGCTCATTAGCAGGTTTACGTGTCGGCATGGCCTTTGCCAACCCGTCCTTGATTGAAGCGCTTAATCGCTACAAAAACAGCTTTAATAGTTACCCACTTGATCGCTTGGCTCAAGCTGGTGCCGTTGCAAGTTTGCTAGATGCTGCCTATTTTGAAGATTGTCGTCAGCAAGTTATCACCTTGCGCCATAACTTAACGCAAGATTTGCAAGATTTAGGCTTTACCGTGTTGCCCTCACAAGCAAACTTTGTCTTCGCCAAACCACCTGCTACTTTGGGCAACGCGGCCGCTGTGTTTGAACAGTTACGTGCTGAAGGTGTGATTGTCCGCCACTTCAAATCAGCGCGCATTGCCGAATTTATACGCATCACGGTGGGCGACCAAGCACAAAACCAACGTCTAATTGATAGCTTACGTGCGCTACCAGCATAAGGCATTGACGATGAATGAAATTCAGTTTTTTTTAAAATGTCAAAATGTTGAAACTGGCGAAGTGGTCACTTACCGCTTTGCCAATCAACAGCAGCTTATAGCCTTTAGCAAACACTTAGCTGCGCGCAAACTCACCATTGTGGATACGCATATTGGCTTTTATGACTTAGATATGTTGTTTAACCCATTTTTTGATAACGTTTCGCCCATCAATGCCATTGAAATCAATACCGCTATCACGCCTGTCTTGGACTAAATTTGTACAGTCCAAGGTCTATAAAATCTTTGGTTTATAAAAGCTTAGGCTTGTAAAATCTTCAGCAAATTGCCTACTTTATCAAAGCATTCTTGGTATTCTGCCTCACACGCTGAGGCAATGGTAATACCGCCGCCCGCCCATAAGTCGACCTGTCCGGCGGATGCTTGAAGCGTGCGAATCAGTACATTCCATTGCCCAGTACCATCAAAGTTTAGATAGCCTAACGTACCGCAATACGCGCCACGTGGCTTGGCTTCAAGCTCGTGGATGATTTCTACCGCGCGTTTTTTTGGCGTGCCGGTAATCGAGCCTGCCGGTAAGCTATCAAACAGTACGGTCAGTGGATGCACGTCATCTTTTAAGGTCGCTGTGATGGTACTCACCATATGATGCACATTACTAAAACTTTCGATAGCGAACAGTTTAGGTACTTGAACCGTACCTGTTTTGGCATATTTACCCAAGTCATTACGCAGTAAATCGACAATCATCACATTTTCGGCTTTATCTTTGTCACTATCTGCCAATTCTTGTTTGAGGGCATTGTCACTCACTGGTGTGTCACCACGTGGCCGTGTGCCTTTGATGGGTTTGGTGATGATGCTGTGTCCGCCTTGTGGATGTTTGACAAAGGTAAAAAACAGCTCTGGTGAACAACTTAACAACTCATAATCGGCCACACTGACGTAGCCTGCAAATGGCGCTTGGGTAGCTTGGTATAACTTGGGCAAATAGTCCACCAATGATTCATCTACTAATTGACCTTGCCAACACTGGGTGAGATTGATTTGGTAGCAATCACCGGCTTTAAGATAGGCTTGTACTTGTTCAAAGGCTTTTGTATATTGCGTGCGCGACCATAACGGTTTTAACGCAATGCCTAACGGTTGTGATATTGGCCGACAATGCGTTTTAGCAAAATTAGCAAGCCAACGCTGGACTTCCATAAGGCAGTCACAAGCTTCGGATGTGGTAGCATGCAATTGCCACTGCTGATCTTGATAGCTAAGATAAATATCGTAGTGTCCCATAAAGGCAAGCGGCTGCTGTGCACTGAGATAGTCTTTTGACGCATCGGTATCGGCCAAATACGCTGCTGCAATATCATAATTGATAAAACCGATAAAGCCATCTCGATACTTAGAATCAGTTTGGGACTCATTCTGCGATTCAGTCAGTTCTGCACTATCGCTAGCGACTGCCTGCTGCGTTTGGTAGTCAATCAACTTTGCGACCACGGTCTTTATATCAGCCGTCATGTCAGTTTTCATATCACCCGATAACTGCGCTGTTTGGTCATTATCACCCTTCCCCGCTACTACACTCGTTAGCGGTTGGGCGCGAAACTGTTGCTGAATCGCCAAATACGGTAAGTCATCTGTTATATTAGGCTGCACCGTTAAGGTCATCTTTGGGAATAACCCAATGACTTGCTGACCGGCATTGTTTAGCCAAATCGGATAATAAGATACCAGCGATTTTCGTACTACATTAGCCAGCGCTTGCATCAGATGGACAGGCGAGATATCAGTTAAAAATTCACAATTTAAATACGCAATTTTCATAAGTTTTTATACAAAGTCATTGATTAATCGAATATTTTATCGTAAATTACCGCGAAGATTAACCCTTATTTGATTTAAAAAATATCGAGTGATACCCATGAGAGCCTTTGTTGTTTGTGCCATGGCGCTACTTTGTAGTCAAACTGTGGTCGCTGAAATTTCTAATTGTCATGTCAAAAGCACCAATTCAAAAACGGTACCCATCCGCCAAACCTTAAATAGCGCACCCGTTGGTTATATCAAGTCAAACACGCCTGTGACTATCAGTACCTATAACACAGATTATTCTGGGCAATTCTTTGCCTATGTAAGCTGGCAAGGCCAACCATTAAAAAGCGTTAAAAACCGTGCCCTGCGCAACAGCGGCTGGGTCGCCCGCGAGTCGTTTGTTTGTGATTAATCATACACTTATACATTCGTTGTGATAGGCGTTTTCATGGTAAATTGATTAAGTAATAGTAATTAAAAAAGGTAGCGATGTTTAATCATCGCTACCTTTTTTATGTCATAGCTGGTTTTTTTAAAACCTTAGATTAAGCCACGAATTTTTTTAGAACCAAGCTTGCATTAGTACCACCAAAACCGAAGCTGTTACTCATCACGGTGTTCAACTCAGCTTGGCGTGTCGTCTGAACAATATCAAAGCCTTGTGCTTTTTCATCAAGATTCTCAATATTGATACTTGGTGCGATAAAGCCTTCATTCATCATCAATAGACAATAAATCAATTCCTGTACGCCAACCGCGCCTAGGCTATGACCGGTCATCGACTTGGTTGAGCTAATCGGTGGTAAATTTGCCACGTCCGTATTAAAGGCTTGGCGAATCGCATCAAGCTCAATCACATCACCGATTGGCGTACTAGTACCATGCGTATTGATGTAATCTACAGTGGTTAGACCGGCTTGCTCAAGTGCTTGCTTCATACAGTTTATCGCACCGATACCGCTTGGCGCCACCATATCTGCCCCGTCTGAACTCGCCCCATAACCGACCACTTCCGCCAAGATAGTCGCACCGCGTGCTTGGGCATGTTCTAGGCTTTCTACCACTACCACACCGCCGCCACCGGCAATAACAAATCCATCACGGCCTGCGTCATAGGGACGGCTGGCTTGTTGTGGCGTGTCGTTATACTGCGTACTCATCGCGCCCATGGCATCGAACATACAAGATTGGGTCCAATCTTCTTGTTCGCCACCACCTGCAATCACCACATCCTGTTTACCTAGCTGAATCAATTCCATCGCATGGCCAACACAGTGCGTTGACGTTGCACAGGCTGACGCGATTGAATAACTGACACCACCGATTTTTAGACCCGTTGCTAGACTGGCTGATACGGTACTTGCCATGGTTTTTGGTACCGCCATCGCACCCACACCACGTAAGCCTTTTTCACGCATGGCATCAACGGCTGTTACCACATCTAAGGTTGACGCACCACCAGAGCCTGCGACCACACCGATACGTGGATTGTGTGAGATTTGGTCAAGGCTCAAACCTGCTTGCTCAATCGCCTGTAATGCACTTAAATAAGTATACAAGCTGGCTTTCGACAAAAAGCGCTTTAATTTGCGATCAATCATCGAAGTATCTAAGCTATCTTCATCAATCGAGCCTGACACACACGCCTTAAAGCCTTTTTCAGCATAAATAGGATTAAATTTCAAGCCAGACTTACCTTGTTGTAACGCTTGGCTGACGGTAGCCAAATCATTGCCGATGCAAGACACCAAGCCAGCACCTGTTATTACCACGCGACGCATACGCAATTCCTTTTATAAAAAAAAGACCTATAATGTTTAACCTGTATTGTAAACTGCGCGTTAACAAAATCCTAGTGTATCAGATTTGGTTGTTACAAAATATTTCACAGTTTACTACTGTTCACTCAATTTTATGCTGAATTTACTCAGTGGATAACCTTTTATAATTAACGTCTGACGATTAACGTCAGTGATACTGATAAATTACGCTTTGTAGTGGAATAGCAAATCAAATTTATTTAAGCTAGCGAATAATAACTTAGCGCTTAATCACTGAGTGTATCATCTGACAAGCTTTATTCTAACAATAATCAAATTTTAATTTAAGGAACTATTATGGCCACCAAACTTGCCAAACCCTCATTAACCCGTAACGCATTAGAGCGCGTTGGTAGCAAACTTGCCAGTTTAACCAAAAGTAATACCCTCTCAAACGACAGCTTAAAAGCATTAGACCTAGAAGCTATCCAAACAGATTTTAAAAATAATAAAAACGCCTTTCATGAGCAGATCCCGAATTTATCACGCAAAGTACTTGGTAAAACGTCATTCGGGCGTTATAGCAGTATGGCGGGCAAGTTCGTCCCCAAAACCACGTTTGAAAAAGCTACGGATGTTGCCTTTACCCAAATTGGCAAATTGGCACAAACTTGGGCACATTTTGATTTAAACCATGACAACCGCTTTACCAAGACTAACTTGGACGATAGTGAGCGCCATGCCCTCGCCAAAGCCATTGCCAATCAAAATCGTAGTCTAGCTACGGTCGGTAGTGTCAGTAATTTAGCGGGATTGGCCGGAATTTTGGTGGATACCTTATGGCTACTCACCGTCAGCCTACGTAGTATTTTCCAAATTGCGCAAATCTATGACAAACCGCTGACGGGTAAACAGGGCATCGCCATTGCTTATGAGGTATTGGCAAAGACTGACCTGAAAAAACTGCAAGAAAAACAAACCCTGTTAGCCGGGATTGGTGTCGTTGAAACCGTTGCGGATGAAGGTTTTGGTCGCTATCGTACCACCGAACCGCAAAACCTTACTGATTCAGCGAATGAGAGTACCGATGATAGCGATGTTAGTAGTGTTCACTATGCGCTAAGTAAGGTTGAGGATATTGCCACACAGCTCAATGTCAATCTACAGGGCTTTAACTTCAGCTTCTTACACAAGGTATTACCGATTACTGCCGTGGGTATTAGCGCCACTTACAACAATATTATCATTAATGAAGTGGTACAGCTTGCACAAGCCACATTTGCACCCGTACCTAAACTAGCCATGCTAAGTCCAACTGATAAAGCTAGTGAAAAAAATGATAAATCAAACGATACCACAGACAATGACTAATTTATTGTCATTTATCTATATAAAAAGACGAGAACTTCATCTCGTCTTTTTAATTGGGTAGCCAATAACTCATCGGATAAAACGCAACTGATGCCCTTAATTTTAACGGGTTGATAACAGCATCAACAAACGCTTACAAAACCCTACGTCTAACTCACACTTAAGCGGCTCAATTACGACATTTTTCACTAAAACATTAATGAACGTGTCATCTAATCTAGGCATAATGAACCCAACAACGAAACATACTAACTTATAAAATTCGTTGTTAAATAAGAAAAGAAAAACAGTAATGAGAACAATAATAAAAACGTAATAAGAAAAATAGCTAATAACTGAAGTTACGCACCGCTAATAGCCTTAAGCTGGGCAAAAGCCGACTGATTA
>CALJUC010000226.1 GCA_937975585.1 uncultured Moraxella sp.
GGTTGTCGGCCAGGCCGCGGCTCTCGACGAAATCGAAGTTGGCTTCTGCGGTGTCATTAAGTTTGAGGGCGCGGGCGATATAACTACTGCCGCGTACCGCATAGTCTGAGCCCAAGTCTAAGTTACGACCAATGGCATTGAGCTTAGCAGCGCGTAATAACACATCGTATGAGGCATCAGGGGCTTTGGCATAAGTATCAATCCAACCACCTAAATGTTTGACGCGTTCTACAGCATTATAGCGTTGGGTAGCGCTTGAAAAGACAGGTGGGTAATGACGAGCCATCGGTGATACATAGTTAATAAAGTCGTCCAAGACACTCACATCTAGCTGTGTGGTGTGCTTGGTTGATTGTGGGATAACCACAGTCGCTAAGGTATTAACATCGCTGATTGACATGGTTGGCATTGGCACATTGGTCAATGATTGAGCGATAATATCAGTACCTTGTAGTGACACGGTGTCATACTTCGGATAACTAACGGTCGCTAAGGTTGGCTCTGTGGTGACAGGTACGGCAAAAGCAGGTGTGGTGTTAAAGTCACTTGCTTTTTCAGTCGTCGCTGTTATTTCGCTTGAGGCTTTACCCGAAGTTGTGGTTTTACTGGTAGATTTACTTGAAGTTTTGGCTTTACTGGTAGCTTTTGTTGTGGTTGTGCTCGCAGTTTTCTTGGCGGTCGTCGTGGCTTTTTTAGCGGTTGCGGCTTGGCTAACTGGTGCAGCCACTACGGCACATAGACCTAATGCACAAGCAAGGGCAGAAAAAGGGACTTTTAACATACAACTTCCTTTAAATTATAGAGAATAAAACAGGCATTTTGACTGGCAAAAATAGTATCATAATGGGAAAAATCCCCCAAAAAATCAGTACGGGTATTGTTATTTTTTCTACCAGTTAATAGTCTTTGTCAGTAACAATTCGATTAGATATGGTATGCCACACCTTTCATGACGTTGGCCATCAAGCGCATACCGGCACGGACGGGCGGTGGCAACTGACTGGCACCTGCCGCTAATGCTTTGTCACGATGCTCAAGTTCTTCTTTATCCATTTGGGCGAGTATCTCAGCACTACGTTGGTCTTGTACAGGTAGCTGTCCGATATGGTCTTGAAGATGCTCACTGACTTGAATCTCGGTCTCAGCAACGAAACCTAAGCTAAATTCATCAGAAATCAAACCTGCCACAGCACCGAGTCCAAATGACATACCATACCATAATGGACTAAAAACACTTGGATGGCTACCAAGTTCATGAAGACGTATCTCGCACCAGACCAAATGGTCAATTTCTTCTTGTGCCGATTGGTGCATAGCGCGCTTTACCGTATCGTCTTTGGCGGTAAAGGCTTGTCCATGATACAGCCCTTGCGCACAGACTTCACCGGTATGATTGATACGCATCAAACCTGCCACATGGCGAGCCTCTTGTACGGACAGCTGTGGGATAGTCGTATTATCACTAACGGGTAATGGACGCGTGCTCAGGTTGCTGTTCGGTACAAACGAGCGCAAAGCACGGTCAAAGAACACAATGCCACGATCTAGTTTAGACAGATGATTATCATGCGATGAAGTAATTGCCATAGCGAGCCCCGACAGATAATAAAAAAGGTATTTTGATATTCTACTGCAATCAGCTTATGATAGCTATGCAGCTTGGTTAACCATATTAGAATAATGTGAGTACAAAAAAACGCCTACACTGGGTAGACGTTCTTTGAATCCTATCGCTGTTATTTTAGCGATTAAGAAGATGGTTATTTTTTCGGTAATTGAGCTTGGTACGCTTCAGCAAAGTTGTGGCCATTCAAGGCTTCATCAGCTTTTACGGTAACATAGCTACCTGGTGCGCTGCCGAGCGTAGGGACTTCTTTACCCTTGCTGTCTTGGCCAACGATACGCGCATTGATTTCATTACCTTCATAGGGTTTGACCCACTCAGCCCAATTATGCCACCAAGTATCTTGAACAAATTCGGCTTCTTTGTACCAATGATCAGCATCAGCCGTGTAAGCTTTATTGGTGTAGTAACCGTATTTGCTACCAGGTGGGTTCATGATACCTGCAATGTGACCTGATTCGCCCAACAAGAACACTTTCTCACCACCGAACACTTGCGTACCCGCGTAGCAGCTTTTCCATTTGGCGATATGGTCTTGTAAAGTCGCAACCATAAATACTGGGATTTTGACTTTTGACAGGTCAATCTTAACCCCATCAATCTCAATGCCACCTGGCTTTCTTAGACCATTTTTTAGATAAAACTCATTTAATAAGAAATGGTGGAGCGCTGCGGTGACATTGGTACAATCAGAGTTCCAATATAACAAGTCAAATGGTACTGGACGCTCGCCTTTTAGGTAGTTTTGAACATAGTAATTCCAGTATAGGCTGTTCTCACGTAGCAAGCTAAATGAAACGCCCATCATACGACCATCAAATACGCCTTTTTCCGCATTTTGTTTGTCGATAGCCGCGACAATCTTATCGTCAATAAACACACCGATATCACCTGGGTCTGTGAAATCAATGATAGTTGCCCATAATGTCGCACTGGCGATACGGTCTGCTTGGTTTTTGGCGGTTAGATAACCTAGGGTAATGGCTGTTAACATACCACCGATACAGTAGCCAGACACGTTGATGATCTTTTCACCCGTGATACGCTCGATGGCATCCATACCCGCAAGAACACCATCTTTCATGTAGTGTTTCATGCTGACATTATTGTATTCAGGGGTAGGGTTTGCCCACGACAATACAAATACGGTATGACCTTGTTCTACCGCCCAACGGATGAATGAGTTTTTCTCACGCAAGTCCATGATATAGAACTTGTTAATCCATGGTGGCACAAGCAGCATTGGACGCTGTTTGACTTTTTCAGTGCTTGGCTCATACTGGATTAACTGCATTAAGTAGTTTTCAAAGACTACTTTACCTTTTGAGGTCGCGATATTGTCGCCCACACGGAAGGCGCTTTCATCGGTCATACGAATGTTCAAGGTATCTGCACTGTTGCGCATATCCTCGCTCATTTGCTTCATGCCTTCAATCAAGTTCTTACCGCCAGACTCAATGGTCAAACGTAGCACTTCTGGGTTGGTTAGCAAGAAGTTGGTTGGCGCCATCGCGTTAATCCATTGGCGGGTAAAGAAAGCCAAACGTTGACGGGTTTTTTCGTCAACACCTTCAGTGCTTTCAATCGCTTCTAGCATCGCTTGGCTCGTGAGCAAGTAGTTTTGCTTTAAGAAATTAAATAGGGGATTTTGTTCCCATTCTTCATCGCTAAAACGCTTGTCGCCTTTTTCTGGCTTAGCAACAGGCTCAGGAGTTTTACCTGCCATTTGTTGCAGCGTGTTTTGCCACAATTGCACTTGGTCACGTAGCAATTGTACTTGGTCTTCGATGAAGTTCCCTGGATGGTTGGTAGAGGTTTGCGCCATCTTTTTCCAGCCTTCCATCAAATCCATCATAATTGAGGTATTGGTGTACTGTGGCTGTTGGTTAAGACGCATTGACTGTTGAGCAATCTGTTGGCTCAATTGGGTCATGTTACCAAAAAACTGGGTATAAAAATCAGTAATCGCCGAAGTTGGTGCAGGTTGTGGAATGCTTTTAGCCACTTGAGCGAACGGATTCATATGGTTCATTTGACCAAAAAAATCAAATGGGTTTTGTGCTAAGTTCATATTGTAATTAGCAAAGGCATTACCAATACCAAATGGATCAAATGGGTTATTCGCTTTTTGGGTGTTACCGTCTTGAGCGGCTTGTTGATTAGCGTTTTCTTGATCGGTAGATGCGGTACTGTTGGCGTTAGCGTTGCTAGCACGACCTGGCTGCGGGTTAGTATCTGCCATGATATGATTCCGTTAATGACTAAAGCAAATAGGCAATAAATCGCGTTATTGCATAAAAATAATCAATGTAATCTGTGTTGAACACTTCACTAGCATTCAAGGGTCATCGATAACTAAACAATAGAATGTATTAATGATACCGTTTGGTCTGATGACAACCATAACGTGGGCTAAGGGATAACCCACGTTGGTCAATCGAACAATTAAAACTCAACTTAATCTTAGATAAAAAACTCGTTTATCAGAGCAAGTCAGCTAACCGTAAGATAAATTACTTAGCGGTGTTGTTAGCAGCAGCAGTTTTTGCAGTGCTAGCTTTGTTTACTGTCGTAGCAGCAGCAACAGCATCAGTAGTTGCGCTAGCCGCTTTTTCTGCCATATCAGCAGTTGCTTTGCTCATAGTTTGCGTGGTTTGACGAACTGCATCGCTCATTTGGGTAGCGGCTTTATTCATGTTTTCGCTAACTTTGCGATTGAAGTCTTCTGCTGAGCGGCTAGCTTTTTGAGTCGCTTCTTGCATAGCAGTTTGTACGCTGTTAGCGTTGTTGGTGTATACTTCGTTCATCGCAGTCATTACTTCGTTGCGAATTTCGTTACCAAGCTCAGTCAAACGTTGTGCGTCAGCTAGCATTTTTTGACCAAGTTCGTTCATTAACTCGGTTTGTTTTTGGCTGAATTGGCTAGCCGCTTCTGGTGAATCAACCGCAGAAACGTTGCGTAGTTGTTCAAGGCCCATTTCTGAGTAATGGCGCATAGTTTCTAATGAAAAATCGGTCATTTTTTCAGCGTTGCGAAGCATAGCTTGGTTAAAACGTGACCAAGGCTCATACATTTTGCGTGAATGTTGATTCAAGTTTTCAAAGAATTCTTTGTTCATGGGTGACCTCTAAATTGTGGCTGGTGAGGAAGAAGATGGGGAGATATTGAGCAAATGTTGACTAATGTACTCTTGTTACATACCAAGTTGGTATCAATGTCCTAAAGCTATTTTTGACGATTAAAACAACTGAGTGGACATCCTCAGAATATTATCAACGCTCAATGTTACAATACCATGAAAATTAAATAAATAAAATTGATATTAGCACACAAAAGTCAATTATTGAGCTACTTTGTGTTATTTTATGTAATTGTATAAAAAATTAATGTTAAATGTTACCATATATATAACTATAAATTATAATTTAGACAATAAGGCTTAAAAAATTAACTATTTATATGATAATAACTAGACGAACATAAACTTTAAGTTATAGGTACCGGGTTAAATTTTGTTAACGAGTCGGTTCAATTTTTTATGACAAATTGATAGGAAAGATACAATTCGAGTTGCTCATCTGTTAAAATAACAAACATAGGTTTGCTATTTTCAGAACTAATTTTGACGATTGGTGAAGAGCTACTAGCAGTATTATTTAGCTGAGTATCAATAAAAAAACCCAAAAACGCTAAGTGAGCGACTATTTTTTCTCGAATCACTGGCGCATGTTCGCCGATACCCGCGGTAAAAATTAAGGCATTACAGCCTTTTAAACTCACCATAAGACTGGCAATATGTTTAGCCGTATGCGCTGCAAAGTAGTCCAACGCAAATTTGGCACGTGGGTCATCACTGGCTAATAAAACTTCAACATCATTGCTAATCTCGGATAACCCCAATAGGCCGGATTCTTTGTACAGACAGCGATTCATGTCTTCAAGGCACCAACCTTGCTCGACCAAGTACAGCACGACTGCCGGATCCAAATGCCCGACACGAGTACCCATAGGTACGCCATCAAGACCACTAAAGCCTAAGGTACTATCGACGCTCTCACCATGATGAATGGCGGTGATACTACAACCGCTACCCAAATGCGCAACGATTAAGCGTTGTTCGGCAAGTAGGGGTTGATAAGCACGAAGTTTACGTAAGATAGCTTGATAGGATAATCCATGAAAACCATAGCATTGGATGCCTTTTTCACGCAATTCACGTGGTAGTGCGTAAGTTGCCCAGATAGGTGAACGGGCATGGTGAAACGCGGTATCAAAGGCAGCAATATGAATCAGGGTGTTGTCAAGTTGGTGTAAAGCGTTGACAACGGACAACGCGGGCGGCTGATGTAACGGACAAATCGGTGATAGTTCAATCAATTTGGCCATTACGGTATCATCAATAATAATCGGGTGTTTATAGGTAAGTCCACCATGGACGATGCGATGCACGCAGACAATTTGCCGGTCAGGAAAGGTGGTTTTTAAGGCATTAAATAGGCTAACTGCAGTATCTGTTAGGCTGCCTGTTGGCTGCCATGTATTAAGCGCAGCAGGTTGATGATGCCAAATACTTTGGTGCGTTTTTAGATTGATATTGATATCAAACAGCGGTTGGCATTCGCGTATGGTGCTAGTAGCTAGAGCGGCGTCATTAATATGGTCGATATCATCATCACTGTCATAGGCAGCCATTTTAATGGTGGCTGATCCGACATTAAAGGTAACGATAATCGGGTGATGAAAGATGGTGGCGCTATTATTAGTCAGTAAATTCATTCGAGCTACATTGTCCTGTGATAAGTCAGCGCTTGACGTTGCTAAAGCCATAATACCGGTAGATAGAAACTTTTCCTATCAACGCGTCAGTCAGCACTTATGCAATTTAATATTAGCGACCTTGTTTTGATTGTTGGGCGACAAAAGCCCCAAGTGCAATCGAATACAAGCGATCAAGTTCATCATCCGAACGGCTGGTCAGTACAATCGGTACCTTTGAACCCATGACTAAACCTGCGGCTTTGGCCTTGCCTAGATAAATCAATTGTTTACCCAGCATATTACCCGCTTCTAAGTCTGGAACCAGTAAAATGTCCACATCACCGGTGACGGGTGATTCGATATGTTTGATATCGGCAGATTGCTGGCTAATAGCATTATCAAACGCCAACGGACCGTCTAGTATTGCCCCTGTTATTTGACCACGGTCGGCCATTTTACATAAGGCGGCTGCATCAATCGTCGAGGGGAGTTGGGGTTTGACTTCTTCAACGGCCGATAAAATCGCGACTTTTGGTTGCTCGATGCCAAGCGCATGCGCAAAGTCGATAGCATTTTGCAAAATATCGCGTTTGGTCAATAAATCGGGCAAGACATTCAGCGCACAGTCAGTTAACGTTAATAGCTTATGGTAAGTCGGACTTTGCATCAGCCAAACATGGCTCATGCGGCGGTCAGTGCGCAGATTTTGGCTCTTATCGACAAGCACACCCATTAGCTCATCGGTATGGACTGAACCTTTGATAATTAACGCCGCTTTTTTGTCACGTACCAGTTGCGCTGATAGTGCGACCGCATCATGGCTATGCGCTGCATCAATCAGTTGTAAGCCACTAATATCTAAGTTTGCCTCATGGGCGGCTGCTTCGATTTTATCGCGTCGCCCTACCAAAATGGGGTTAATGATGCCCCTTGTTTGGGCATCTAGGCAAGATTGCAAGACGATATCTGTGGTGGGGTGTACGACAGCCGCCGCAATTGGCTGGGCGAATAAGTTGCTATCGAGCAGTTGTGATAGTTGGGTTAACATAAAATACGTCCAAAATAATGCCAAATGTGATTTTTCGAATAGTTGTTTTACTTATGCCTCAATAATCCCATCATAGATAGTTTGAATGACAATCTAGTTAAGAAATACCATGGTTTACAAAATTTGGCAAATTGCTTAGCGCCTTTTTGATTTAAACTATTTGGATTAATCTCCCATAATTATCCGTTATTTGGTTAAGATAATTTTTGCACACCTTGTCCGATAATTTTGCTCACGCCACCTGTCTGGGGGACGACACGAATTTGGCTTGGGATTCGGTCTTTTAATGCTTGAATATGCGAAATCACGCCAATCAATTTGCCGCCTTGTTGCAAGTTAGTCAAGGTATCAAGCGCAACATCCAAGGCTTCTTCATCTAAGGTGCCAAATCCTTCATCCAAGAATAGCGAATCGACCTGCATACGATGACTGGCCATATTCGATAAGCCTAATGCCAAGGCTAAGCTAATGATAAAGCTTTCACCGCCGGATAAGTTCTTACTAGTGCGAATTTGGCCACCTTGGTAGTTATCCATGACATTGAGCATAAGCGGTTGCTCAGTATCAGCAAGCAATAAATAACGGTCGCTCATTTTCTTTAGCTGCTCATTGGCATGGCTAATCATGATATTAAAGGTCAAACCTTGTGCGAAGTTACGGAATTTTTTGCCATCGCTTGAGCCGATAAGTTCATGAAGCTGCTGCCATTCATCAAGGGTCTGGGCTTGGGTTTCGATTTGGGCAACCAACCCTTGCTGCTGCTGTTTGCGTACCGCATTACTGTTTAGCTGCTGTTCTATCGCGCCTAAGGTGCGTTGCTGCGTGCTAAAGGCGTCTTTTTGCTCACCAAGTTGTTGAGTCAGTTCAGCAGCGGTTAGCGGGCTTAACGACTGCTGCTGCACGGCATTGATTTGCGTTGTCAGTGTGGTCAGTCTATCGTGATGAAGACGTTGTTGTTGCGTTAGGGTATCAGCTTGGCGTTGCAACTGATTGCGCTCATTGTCTGATAGGCAGGCGTGGCGATAGTCTTGCTCATTGCTAAACCCTAATGCGCTAAAGTGTTGCTGCAAGGTCGGCTCAAACTGGGCTAACGTTTTAGCTAGATGGGTTTGGGCTGTGGTCATTTGGTGAATTTGGCTGAGTAAAACCTCGTGTTGTTTGTGCAGTTCGTTGACTTTGTGCTGACTTGCCTGCCATTGGTCAAAGGCCTGTTGTTTGTTGTGATGAAGCTGTTGTTCAACGCTATCGGGATTATCATTGCCAAATAAGGCCGTACGCTCGTTTTGGCGCTGCATTAACTGCTGTTGCAATTGGGTCAATTGCTGTTCAGCTTGTTGTTGTTGGTGATTGATATGTTGTTGTTCACTTGTCAGCATGGCTAGTCGTTGCTGGATTTGATGACGTTGTTCATCTAATTGGGTAAGTTGCTTAGTCAACTGTTGATAGTCTTGCCAACGCATTTCTAAACCTAAAATCGCTTGGTTTAAATCCGTAAGACTGCTAAAGCTAATCGTTTGTTCTGCAGTAAATGGCGCAAATAACTGGCCTAACTGTTCGTGTAATTGTGATTGTCGATTTTGATTATCTGTAAGCTGTTTATCAAAGTCACTCAAGCGTTGTTGCAAGTGATTGAGCTGGCTATTGATTTCGGTTTGTTGATGTAATCGTTGGTTATGCTGTTCGTTGAGGGTTTTAAACTGTTGCTCGCCTGTTTGCAGTTGAGCCGATAACGCGTTCAGAGCAGTCAGACGTTGATTAAGACTATCGGTGTACTGTGCACTGTCGGTGTATTGTTGTGTTAATAGCTCGTCACATTGGGCAAGTTTAGTCGCTGCGACTGTGTAGTCATGATGTTGTAGGTCAACCGGCAAATCAGTTATCAGTAACCGTATCTCAGCGAGTTGTAGCGATTCAGCCGCCGAATGGAGTTGCTGTATTAAATGTCGGCTATTATCAATTAATTGCTGGGTTTGCTGCTCAAGTTGGGTTAGGTCTTTGGTCAAGCTATTAATTGCTAACAGGACTGCCTGATGTTGGTTTTGTTGGACAGTGAGCTGTTGGCGTGTTTCTACTAAAGCGGTCTGTGCTTCGTCAACTGGGGCAGGCGTGTGTGTGGCATACGGATGTTCGGTGGCACCACACAATGGGCAAGGCTCCCCATCAATTAGGTGTTGACGCTCAGTTTCTAAGTCTTTGATTTTGCTTAATAGTAGCAAATTTTGCTCAAGTAATTCGACTTGTTTGGTAAGCTGAGTAACCAATGCTTGGGTATGTATTTGAGTTTGCTGTTGTTCGGATAACTGTTGCTGTAATTGTATTTTTTCAGTTTGCAGCTGTTGTAAGGTCACTAGATTACTGACAAGTTGCTGTTGCCAATCTTGCATGGTTTGTAATTGGGTTTGGCGTTGCCAGTACTGCTGCGCTTGCTGTTGCAAGGTGGCTAAGCTTTGACCCTGACTGATTGTGGTAAACTCAGTTTGTAACGACTCTTGGTTCTTAGTATGATTATCAAGCTGAGTGGTAATATCCGTCAGTGCAGTGGTCACTTGCGTCAACTGCTGTTGCAGCTGCGTTTTGTAAGTTTGACTGTCATTTATCGAGTGTGATAACTGCTGGCGTTGCTCATTAAGTCGGGTAAAGTCAGCGGTTAACGGTTGTAAGGTGGCCAAGGTCTGCGGCAAATTGGCACAATGGGCTTGTTCAAGCTGTGTCTGCGTAAGGTTTGCAAGCGTATGTTCAAGTTCAACAAGCGCTTGTTGCTGCTCAGTAACGTGTTGCTGGTTGTCGTATTGTTTATGTTGCCATTGCTGAAGCGTGGTCGTCAGGTGTTGTTGCTGCTCACGTTGCTGCTGCAAGGTCATATCAAGTTGACGCACTTGCCTAAACAATGGCTGTTTACTTTGCCAATCGGCTTCAATCGCTTGATAGGCATCATGTTGGCGTTGCTGTTCGGTGGTAGCTAGTTGGCAAGCTGTTTCAAGCTGTGGACGTTTTTCGTTCAGTTGAGTAATAGCCTGCGTGTTATCTGCAAGTTGCTGACGTAAGTAATTCAACTGCTGATAGTCAGCCTTCAATTGCTCCGCTTTTAGCGCGCGATTAAGGCGCTGTTGTTGTGGGGCAAATACCGTGATTTGCTCGTCTAATTGAGATTGGCTAACAATGAGTTGCTCACGCTCCTGTTGGTAATTATCCAAGGTCGTGCGCCAATGTAAGGCTTGCTCAAGATTAACGATAGTATCCTTAACTTGATGGAGCATTTGGGTCAGCGTAGTTTGCTGCTCAATCAGTTCAGCTTCTTGGCTTGGTTCTAGTAAATTCATACCGCCCAATTGGGCTTTTAGGGTGGTAAGTTCCGTTTCTTGGTTGCGTTTGATTTCGTGGACTTTTTTGGAGATATCGCTATAGATTTCGGTGCCGGTTATCTGCTCCAAAATCGGTGAGCGCTCATCACTATTGGCCTGTAAAAATGCAGAAAAGCTACCTTGCGCGAGCAGCATGGCACGGGTAAAGCGTGCGAAGTCCATGCCAGTAATCGACTCGACTTTTAGCTTGGTGCGATTGGCTTTTTCTTCCAGTAATTGCCCTTTTTCATGATCGCCAACAAAGGTGGCAATTTCATGTTTGGGGCTCTGGAGTTTGCCATCGGGTTTTTTGTGGGCGCGTTTTTGCCCCCATGAGCACAGAAAGGTACCGGCTTGAGTGGCAAATACGACTTCGGCAAAGCATTCGCCGGTATGGCGTGACATTAAGTCGTTTTTGGTTTGGGTGATATCACCAAGTCGCGGGGTTGCACCATAGAGTGCCAAGCAAATCGCATCCAAGATGGTGCTTTTGCCCGCACCAGTTGCGCCAGTAATGGCAAAAATCCCTTCATCGGCATAGGCCGGGTCGCGAAAATCGATAAACCATTCGCCTTTTAGCGAGTTGAGGTTTTGGAATTTTAAGGTGAGCAATCTCATGGGTGTAACACCTCCAATACCTCAAGATAGCGGCGTTTGAGCGTGGCTTGTTGGGCATCAGGGATTTGATTGGTGGTCATACAACGTTCAAAGACTTGTAGTTCGTCAAGCTCATCCAAAGTTTCACTGCTATGCTGGGCTTGGAGGGTCTGATTGCGTAGTTGTTGGTTTTTGATACGCAATACGGTCAACGGGCTGTCGTTGGTAATCTCGGCGATTTGGGCGGCCAAATCACCGATGATGGTGACACCGTCATACACAATTTCTAGCCAAACGGATTGGCCGGTCTGTTTTAGCGCTTGTAACCGTGTCTTAATCGTTGGCCAATCGCCCTTAATACTTTCAAGCGGTTGAAAAGTTGGGACGGCTAGCGACTGTAATAGGGTCGTATCGCTGAGTTTTGCAATCGTATAAGGTGTGCTGCTGATATCAAGATGGTCACCCATTGGCGGTATCGTTTCGGGCAGCTCAGCGAATAAGTCTAAACTTACGACGTTATTGGTAGTTTTTTTAGGTGACTTAGGACTCATGGTGCGTCCAACTGTCGCATTACTACGCTGACGCACTAAGTCATAGATAGGTTGGGTTAATAGTTGGTCATCTGCAAAAAAGCGAACCAAGTGTACTTGTTTTTGCTGAGTCGCTTCACCAAAGCCCATCGCAATCGGGGAGCCACTGTAGCGGATATGGGCATAGCCACCGACGGCTTGCGGTACGTGTAAATGCCCAAGCGCCACATAATCAAACCCGGTATCAAACATCTCACCACGGACTTGTGCCAATGAGCCGACATACAACTCACGTACGCCATCACCTTCAACGGTCTGACCCCCTGCGGCAAATAGATGCCCTGTGGCGATTAACGGAATTTTTTTGTGCCATGTTTGTTCAAGTTCGGCTTGTTTGGCCTTGGCAAGCGTGGTGATGTTGGCATAATGCGCCTGAATACCGCTAATCAGTTTATTTTCTTTATCATCAATATGCTCACCACTACTGACACTGCGTACATCACGGTCACGTAGATACGGTACCGCAGCCACCAACATACTTGGCGCGCCATTGGCATCATTTAAGACAATCAACTCATCGGCAACATTGTCCCCAATACTACCGATAATATGGATATTAAAGCCTTTAAGCAGTTGTTTAGGGGCATCCAAAAAATTCGGTGAGTCGTGATTGCCCGCGACAATCACCACATGCTGACACGTGGTTTGGCTAATTTCATGCAAAAAATGGTAGTACAGGCTTTGGGCTTGGTTGCTCGGTGTACTGGTATCAAAAATATCACCAGCAATAACAAGCACATCGACCGCATGCTCGCGCACCACAGTTAGTTGCCATTCTAAAAACTGAGAAAATTCCTCGTAACGTGGCTTGCCATAAAGCCGACGTCCCAAGTGCCAATCAGAGGTATGAAGTAGGGTAAGCATAAATTATCACAGGGTAATTATAGTCTTTTAAATTCAATTTGATACTACGTCAACCTCGCTTGCTGTACTATTTGTACTATCTGCGCTCGTTTTCCTTGTCTCAAAATGAATTTATTTGACTATATAACAAAGTTCCCTGATTATGCCATAGATTTTGAGCGCGTTACCCATTTGGATTGGGTAACGGTCAAATTTTTTGATACGCGTGTAAAAACTAAAAATTACTATCGCTATGAACGCCTATCTAGACGATAAAAAATCGAGACTGTGAGGCTATGAAACGGCTTGTTGTAAAGCGTCAGCAAATACATGGCCTAGTAGATTGACATCATCAACCCGCGCATAATTTAAGCGAGTTACAAATGCCAATTTGCGATGTGGGGCTGCTTCATTTAAAGGCACTAATGCCACTTTTGGGTCTTGCTGACGGATTTGATTCGCGGCAATCTGGGGTACTAACGTCGTGCCCATACCATTTAGTGACATTTGAATCAGCGTGTGTAGACTGGCGTCACTAAAGCCATGCTTAACTTGGCGTTTGTCCAAATGACAGACCGACAGGGCTTGGTCGGTTAAACAATGTCCTTCACCAAGCAGCATAAGATTGCTTTCAAGCAGTTGCTCAGTCGTGATTTTCTTTAGCGAGGCGTGTGGGTCATCAGGTGCAAATACCGCCAAGAATGCTTCAGCCCAAAACTCAAACGTCAGTAACCCATCAGTGGCATAAGGTAGCGCGATAATCGCACTATCTATCAAACCATAACGCACTTTTTCTAGTAAACGCTCGGTTTGTTCTTCGATCACAGTTAATTGGAAATTTGGAAATTCGGCTTTGAGCGCGGGTAAGACCTTGGGTAACAGGAAGGGGGCAATGGTGGGGATAATACCGATCGTCATCGGATAAGCTAGCGGGGTTTGGTGAGATTGTGCGCGGGTGATTAGGTCATTAACTTCCGCAAAAATTCGCGTGGCACGTTCTAAAATATCCGCGCCAATGGGGGTAATTAGAACTTGTTTATTATTGCGTTCAAAGATTTGCGTATCGAGCTGTTTTTCTAGCTCAGCAATCCCTAGACTCAACGCAGATTGAGAAATATTACATTCTTCTGCCGCACGTTTGAAGTGCTTAAATTTTGCTACGGCAAGGGCAAATTCCAATTGTCTTAAGGTTATCATAAATCCCAATCATCTATTTAGAGGTGGTTAAAGGATAAAAAATTAACGGTTATTATGTCCAGTTAATCCTAAATCATCACAATAAGGTTGCAACACAATTATGGTCTTAGTGGTATGATTCGGCAGAATTTTTGACCAAAACTTTGCTATTGTGCACATGGATATTTTTATCACAATAATCGAATATTATCGGCTAATAATAGTATCATTATTGTAGCAAAAAAATATAATACTTTAATCCGTATAAACGCTACCTTTCATCTGAAGTACAACAATATTTGATAGATTTGACAGTCTAATACCGACAGTTAATCTTGAAAATCTATCAGCTAATGTTTATAAGTGTTGATAAATTAAAAAAATCAAAAATCTGACTATGATTACTTTAATAGTATATATGTTTTAAAAAATAAAATATAAATATATAAACTTCAAATTATACTTATTATAAGAATTTGCTATGATAAGTCCATCAGTAAATAGAACTGGCACTGGCAATCGAGTTCTTCATCTTTTTTAAGGTTGCTATTGTCATTCAGATTGTGGTATCAATGTACCGCTCACTTGACTTAAGATTTAGACTATGTAACGCTAGATTCTGGTCAAGTAAGGTATTAAAATTTTTGTTAATTTAATCATAAATAGGAGCTATCATGGCAGCAATTATTAATCAAACAATTCCTCAATTCAAAACAGAAGCGTATGTTAATGGTGAGTTCAAAACCGTTACCTCTGACGATGTAAAGGGTAACTGGGCAATCTTCATGTTCTACCCACATGACTTTACTTTCGTATGCCCAACTGAATTAGAAGACATGGCAGACAAATATGAAGAGTTCAAACAACTAGGCGTAGAAGTATATGCCGTATCAACTGACAGCCATTTCGTACATAAAGCATGGGCAGATGCATCACCTGCAATCGCTAAAGTAAAATACCCAATGTTGGGTGATGGTACTGGTGCATTGGCTCGCGCTTTCAACGTCATGATTGAAGAAGAACATGCAGCACTTCGTGGTACTTTCTTGGTAGACCCAGATGGTAAAATCAAAGTTGCTGAAATCCATGACCTAGGTATTGGCCGTTCAGCCTCTGATATGCTACGCAAAGTAAAAGCCGCTCAATACGTGCGTGACAACGACGGTGAAGTATGTCCAGCAGCTTGGGAACAAGGTCAAGCGACCCTTAAACCAAGCCTTGACTTAGTTGGTAAAATCTAAGTCATACGCTTAGTATCTGCTAAACAAAAAACCCTTAAGTTGCGGCTTAAGGGTTTTTTATTGTCCGTCATAATTCGTATCGTAATACAGTCTGTGAAAGGCGTTAAATCAAATTCGCTGTCCAAAGCTTAATTGCAAAGCTAATAAATAACCCACCCACTAGCGCCGTACCCAAACTTGCCAAGCGACGATATTGGCTAAATAGATGGGTCATTTTGACCCCAGCGACAATGATTAAATTAAGGTATAAAAAACTCATTAATTGTAATATCACCGCCAATATCAAAAAGCTGAGCAACGGATGTGTATAGGTCGGGTCAACAAACTGAATAAAAAACGACAAGAAAAATAAAATCGCTTTCGGGTTGGTCAAACTCAGGGTTATCGCGCGAAAAAAGTTATAATAACGACTGGATGGCGCGGTCATAGTGCGACTTTCTACTGGGGGCACAGGTCGTTGGCGCTGTTGCCACATTTGATACGCACCGCGTAATAAATTAAGACCCAAATATGCCAAATAGGCACCACCAATTAGCTTAATCGCCAAAAATGCAGACGGGTATAAGCGCAGTAGTGTACCTGCACCAAAAATCGTCGCCAAAATCAATAAGGTATCACCGACCATAATACCGAGCAGCGCAAAATAACCTTGCTTTAACCCTTGCTGTGCCGACACTGACAGACAAAACAACGAATTTGGCCCAGGCAGCAAGATAATCAGTAGCGAACCCAGTAAATACGTACCCAAATCAACTAAACCAAACAAAACCGCCCCCACGACACGATTACCACAAAAAATCCCTGTCATCTTAACGATAACAGGGACTGATCTTAACTAATCTTAACCAAGAAAAAGCGAGGAAATGATTATTTTCCGTCTTTTTCTTGCAAGATTTTAAACAATTCGTCCTTAAGCGCTAGCTTTTGTTTTTTCAACGCTTCGATATCTTGTTCTTGGCTAACTGAAGCAACAGGATCTTTTTCTAAGTTGATGATTTTTTGGTCTAATTCGTTGTGCTCATCAAAGATGCGAGCAAAATGCGTGTCTGAAGTTTTTAATTTGGTGATAAGGTCACGGTATTCTGGAAACATAGGACTTCCTTAAAGTTGACTGAAAAAAATTAACCGATAAAAATATAGCTGTTTAACTTTCATTGTAACCAAAAACAACCCGTTTGACTATCCCCAGACAGATGATTATAGACAAAATTTATTTTATAAAATTAACGATTAAGCTTTTATTGTTTTGTTTTATCAATCATAATCATTAAATAACTCACATTGATTAATCATGTAAAAAAGCCAATAATAGTTTCAACAAAGGGTGGGAATGAGAACCTGCCAACTATACAGATTAGTGTAAATAGATAAGTAAAATTTAGGAGTTGATTATGTTAGATCAAGGTTTATTAGATGCCGTAAAAAGTTATAGCGAACGTATGACTCGCCCGATTGAGTTTGTGTTGGGTGAGGGTGAACATGAACAGCGCGCTGAACTGGTGGATTTTTTGACCCAAATTGCAGGCACTACTGACAAGATTCGTTTGAGTCAACAATTCGATGCCAATCTATCACCGATGAGTTTTAAAATCCGTAGCCAAGACAAAGATACAGGCATTATTTTTAGTGGTATTCCAGGTGGTCACGAGTTTACCTCATTGATTTTGGCGATTTTACAATCAGGTGGTAGTGAAATCAAACTTGACCCAGGTATTCAAAATATCATCAAGTCAATTAAACAGCCGCTAAAATTTGAAACGTTCGTCTCATTATCTTGCCACAACTGTCCAGACGTGGTGCAAGCGCTGAACCAATTTGCGTTACTCAATGACAACATCAGCAATGAAATGATTGATGGTGGTGTGTTCCAAGACATGATTAACGAGCGCAATATCCAAGGCGTACCTGCGGTATATTTAAATGGTAAACCTTTTGCCAATGGTAAAATTGACACTGCCAAACTTATCGAGAAACTGCAACAGCAATATCCCGATTTGATGAGTGCAGCAGCAGCAGCCGAACAGCTTGAGCAGCAAGATGTGACCATCATCGGTGGCGGACCTGCGGGCGTGGCGGCAGCCATTTATGTGGCACGTAAAGGCTTAAAAGTGACCATGGTGGCTGATCGTATCGGTGGGCAAGTAAAAGATACCCAAGATATCGAAAACTTCATTTCAATCCCATTGACCAATGGTAATGAATTATCTGCCAATTTTGTCAAACATATCACCGCTTATAATATCACGGTCAAAGAAATGGTAAGCGTGACATCCATCAGCGAAAATTCTGCACAAATGAATGAGCAAGGCGAGGATAAGCCAACCTACCAAATTACCTTGAATACCGGTGAAAGTTTTAGCACTCGCGCGATTATCGTAGCGACGGGGGCAAAATGGCGTAAACTTAACATCAAAGGTGAAGATGAAAATATCGGTAGTGGCGTCGCATATTGTCCGCACTGTGATGGTCCGTTCTTTAAAGGTAAAGACGTGGCAGTTGTGGGCGGCGGTAACTCAGGGATTGAAGCGGCAATTGACC
>CALJUC010000227.1 GCA_937975585.1 uncultured Moraxella sp.
GCTACTATATTTTTTCCTCTTACGTAAAAAAATTACGGTTTTGCGTAAGTCCTATAACTTAAAGCTGAAACCGCGCTTTGAGAAATAAAACTTAACTTAGCTTAGGGACACACCCTAGTTTAATTTAGTTACCTTAATAATAGATTAAAGCATCTTAGGGTCATCGCTTAATGACATAATACGCTGATCAGTCGTAATAGTATTGTCGTAACAGGATTTAGGAAAAAATGTTAGCAAAACCAAATTTTGAGCGGATATATCAACCATGTTACAATACGAACGATAGTAGGTTTATATATGCTTACAGATTAGGAATTTATCAAGGCTATTTTTCGCTAGGCACCGCTACAATGCAGTGCCTTTTTTCATCACAGAAGGTTATGGTTATGTCGCAAGCTACTGCAACTCATCCGTTTTGGCAAATTATTCGTATGGTACCTGATTTCCCTAAGGCGGGAATTGATTTTTATGATATCACGCCGCTATTGCGTGATCATGTGCCAGCGGTGATCGAAGCGTTATTGGCGGCATTGCCTGAGGGCTTATTAGATACCATTGATAGCTTTGCTGCGATTGAAGCACGCGGTTTTATTTTTGCCAGTTTGTTGGCGGGTCATACGGGCAAAGGCATTGTCTTAGTGCGTAAAGAGGGTAAATTACCACCACCAGTTGCCAATAAAAGCTATGCGCTAGAGTACGGTAAAGATACGCTAGAAATGCAAGCTAATCAGCGCCCTGATAAGGTGTTATTGGTCGATGATATCTTGGCAACTGGCGGCACAATTCGTGCGGCAATTGAGTTGTGTCAATTGGCCGGTCATGATGTGGCAGCGGCTTTGGTATTGCTCGACTTGGTTGACCTACATCAGCCTATGGATGTACCTGTGTATACGGTGTTAACGGCATAATTGACTAAAATCAGGGTCGATTGCCGGTGGATACGACAATCGACCCTGAAATAAGAGTTGAAAGGTTCAGAAGTCATGATGGAACATCGGATCGATGCGCCATCATGCACCATCATGCAACTCAGTGAGTTGGTTTAGATAAGTTGATTCAGACGCTCAACCAACTCGGCGCGCGCTTTGATAAAGCCTTCAATACCACCACTTAATAAATCTTGGGTGAGTGGGTCTTGACTGACTTGCTCGTCAAATAGGGCTTTATCCAAGACTTGTTTATCGATGGCATTAAATTCCATATCTGGGTAAAGCTGACGTTCAACAGATTGTTCCATGGCTGCCAATTGGTCGATTAAATCTGGGGCAATGGTCAATAAATCACAGCCCGCCAATGCCAAAATCTGATCCACACTGCGGAAGCTTGCGCCCATAACTTGGGTCTTGTAGCCGTGTTGTTTGTAGTAGCTATAAATGCGCTTGACGGATTGTACGCCTTTATCCTCGCTAATCGCTACGCTATCAACGCCTAGCTGTTTCTTTTGCCAATCCAAAATACGACCAACGAATGGTGAAATCAAAGTCACACCGGCATCGGCACAGGCTTTGGCTTGGTGCAAACCAAATAGCAACGTCACATTACAATGAATACCTTGTTGCTCAAGCGCACGCGCGGCTTCAATCCCTTCCCACGTACCCGCGATTTTAATTAACACGCGTTCACGGCTGATACCAGCTTGTTCGTAAGCTTGGATATATTCAAGCGCTTTGGCAAGGGTAGCATCAGTGTCATACGATAAGCGCGCATCTACTTCGGTTGAGACACGACCGGCGATCAGCTTTAAAATCTCAAGACCAATATAGATGGTCAATTCGTCAATGACCTTGTCGATATCGTTGTTGTGTTTGGCCAAGGCTTGTTGGATGACTGGCTCCATCTCGGGGGTCGATAGTGCTTTGGTAATAAGGCTTGGGTTAGTGGTGGCATCGACCGGTTTTAGGCGAGCAATCGCGGCCAAATCGCCCGTATCGGCAACCACAGTGGTCATTTTTTTTAGTTGGTTTAAGCTTGAAGTCATAAGGTTCCTACCAATGTTATTCTCAGGTTTTTTTACGAATACATACAAATACACAAATCCTAAAGGGCATTAATATGGCTAATTGTTAATGAGGTAATAGCAGTCATAGACCCAAATAATGTAGCAGAAGCTATCACAGTTTTGATGACAGTGGCTAGTGTTTTTTTAAATTTTGTCGTGTTTAAGCATGGTTATGAGTGATAGGGTAAGCGATTTAGCCAACCAAAAATAACCAAAATTTTGGCTAAACCGTGATAAAAGTAGGCAATACCGAGGGCGAAATAGTCGCCTTATCCGTCCATTTTATGCTAGTATCTGTGCAAAATATGATGAGCAACACCACGGATATATTATGAGTGAACAAAACGCAACCCATGAGCAATTACTGGTCTTACGTCAAAAAATTGATAACGTTGATGAACAAATCCAAGCCTTGATTAACCAACGTGCAGGCTATGCAGCTGAAGTAGCCAAGGTCAAAAAAAGTGTCGAAGATAACCCGATTTTTTACCGCCCAGAACGCGAAGCCCAAGTCCTCAAAAAAGTCATGGAGCGCAACCAAGAATTAGGCGGTAACTTGCCAGCCGATAAAATGGCGCGCCTATTTCGTGAAATCATGTCAGTCTGCCTGGACTTAGAAGCACCGCAAAAGATTGCCTACCTTGGCCCAGCCGGCACGTTTACCCATGCGGCAGCATTAAAGCACTTTGGCAAGGCGGCCACCACAGTACCACTACCAACGATTACCGATGTGTTCCGTGAAGTGGAAGCGGGCTCTGCCATGTATGGCGTGGTGCCAGTCGAAAATTCATCGGAAGGCGTGGTCAATCATACCTTGGATGGTTTTTTAACCTCAGACCTAAAAATCATTGGCGAAGTTGAGTTGCCGATTCATCACCAATTCTTGGTCAGTGAAACGACCAAAGTGAGCGCAATTTCAAAAATCTACGCGCATAGCCAAACCTTGGCGCAATGCCGTCAATGGCTAGATACCCATTATCCAAACGTTGAACGTGTGGCAGTATCAAGCAATGGTGAAGCAGCACGCCGTATCAAAAACGAATGGCACTCAGCCGCAATTGCCGGTGACGTAGCGGCGACTGAGTACAACTTGCATAAACTGTATGAAAATATCGAAGACAACCCATCGAACACCACGCGTTTCTTGATTATCGGTCGTGAAGCGGTTGCGCCATCAGGCCAAGATAAGACCTCAATTTTGGTGGCTGCGAATGATAAAGCCGGTGCCTTAATTCAGATTTTACAGCCATTGGCAAAGCATGGTGTATCGATGACCAGTATCGAAACGCGTCCAGAGCGTCCAAGTAAATGGGCATATGTATTCTTTATCGATATGCTAGGCCATGTAGACAACCCCAATGTGCAGCAAGCTTTGGCAGAAATTCGCCCACAAGTTAAAGACTTACGCGTGTTAGGCTCTTACCCTAAAGCGGTATTGTAAGTCGCTACGCTAATTCACATACAACGACAAAAGCAGTCGATTCGATTGCTTTTGTCATCCTATAGTTCATCCCATCCTGTCTTATTAAGACAGCCATCTGTTGCCCATTGAGTTAATGATGACAGTAAGTCAATCAAAGCAGGAACGGCATAGCAAATAGAGTGAAGGAACGATAATCATGGGTCAATATATTCTAAAACGGCTATTGCTGATTATCCCGACACTGTTTTTGATTTTGCTGACCAACTTTGCCATTGTCCAATCGGCGCCCGGTGGCCCTGTCGAGCAAAAAATTGCCGAAATCGAGCAAGCGCAAAAACAAGGCGCGACCCAAACCCAACTCAGCAATCCGACCACCAGTTATCAAGGTAGTCGTGGTTTGTCGCCAGATATGGTAGACGCTATCAAGCAGCAATACGGCTTTGATAAGCCCGCGCCAGAACGTTTTTGGATTATGCTCACAAACTATGCCAAAGGCGATTTTGGTGAGTCGTTTTTTAAGGGAAAACCTGTCGGACAGCTTATCGTTGAAAAAATGCCGGTATCTATCTCATTAGGCTTATGGAGTACCTTGCTGATTTATATGATTGCTATTCCGCTTGGCATTGCCAAAGCCATTCGTCATAATTCACTGATGGATAAAACCACCGCGCTGCTATTAGCCGTCAGCTACGCGATTCCCGTATTTGTGCTTGCTGTGTTGCTATTAGTGCTATTTGCCGGTGGTAGCTATTGGCAGATTTTCCCGCTGCAAGGTTTGGTGTCTGAAAACTTCGATAAACTCTCTGCCTTAGGTAAAATCAAAGATTACTTTTGGCATTTGGCGTTGCCGTTGGTGGCAAGTACTATTGGCGGTTTTGCCGGTCTTGCTTATCTGACCAAGTTTAGCTTTATGGAAGAACTTAATAAACAATATGTGCTGACCGCACGTAGTAAGGGCTTAACCGAAAGGCGTGTGCTGTATGGCCATGTGTTTCGCAATGCGATGTTGATTATCATTGCCGGATTGCCATCTGCGATTGTCGGGATATTTTTTACTGGAAATTTCTTGATTGAGGTTATTTTTAATTTAGACGGACTAGGGCGATTAGGCTTTGAAGCGATACAACAGCGCGATTATCCAGTTATCTTTGGTACGCTGTTTATTTTTACCTTAATTGGCTTAATTTTGCAGTTGATTAGCGATGTGACTTATCATCTGATTGACCCGCGTATTGATTTTGAGGGGCGCTAATGTTGATTAATCATCCGATTTGGCAAGCGCGTATTAACCGGTTTAAACGCAATAAAGTGGGCTTTATCTCACTGATTATTTTCACAGTGATTTTTGTCATTTGTATGGCGGTCAATGTGGTCGCCAATGACAAGCCGATTATGGTCAAATACCAAGATAACTATTATTTCCCAGTCGCTAAAGCCTATCCGGAAACCACGTTTGGTGGGGTGTTTGAAACTGAAACCAACTACCAAGACCCTGTGGTCAAAGATTTAATTAATCAAAAGGGCTATATGATTGAGCCAATCATTCCCTTTGCTGACCAAACGCCAAGCGTTACCCGTACCGAGCCGTATCCGGCACCACCAAATCAACTAAACTGGCTTGGTACCGATGACCAAGGCCGAGATGTATTGGCGCGCGTGCTGTATGGCTTGCGCGTGTCGCTGTTGTTTGGCTTGGCACTGACCATTGCAGGGTCGATTATCGGGATTGTCGTTGGTGCGCTGCAAGGCTACTATGGTGGTTGGGTAGATTTGGGTGGTCAACGCCTGATGGAAGTATGGGGTGGACTACCGCAACTATTTATGATAATTATCTTGGTCAGTCT
>CALJUC010000228.1 GCA_937975585.1 uncultured Moraxella sp.
CCCAATTCTATCTTAATTTTATGATTATTTGGTCTAGACATTGGGGAGTACCTTACACTGCCGGGACGGTTCATTTTAATCATAAGATTTTAGCCAAGTAACGAATTTATCAATGAGAGGCGAACTTGCTGGATTATCATGAATCACATAATAACTTCGACTTTGCTTAAGCTGTTTATTAGAAACGATGATCAAGGTCTTCTCCAACAGCTCGTTTTCTATAAGTAATTTTGGAATAAGTGCCATACCCATGCCAAGGACAGCAGTTTCTGCCAACATCGAGAATAACTCCTGACTTTGCCCATCATACGGTCTAGGATGGCTGATTTGGTGTCGATCAAACCATTCTTGCCAAATATCAGGACGTGTTGTTTGCTGCAGTAGCGGGATTGATAGTAGCTGTTCATCGGTTAAGGTAAAGTCAATAGCTAAATCAATCGAAGGAAACAACCTAGTAAGTAAAGAAGGCGCACACACCGCCACTAGCTCTTCTTGCATTAATTCATGGGCTACGATCCCTGGCCAGTGACTAATCTGTTGTTGTGTCCCTGCAAAAATAGCGGCATCGAATTTTTTTTCATTAAATAAAAAAGGTTTGGTATTGGTTTCTAGGCGAATAGTGATTTCAGGATGTATAGCGTACAACGCTGGCAGTTTAGGCAGTAACCATCGGGTAGCAAATGAAGGCACAACACCTAGCCTTAATATGCCGCCTCCCCCTTTATGATTGATGATATCCGAGGTACTGGCTTCTAACCCTTTTAAAAACGGTCGAATATTTTCGGCATATTGTTTGCCTACTTGGGTTAGTTCCACGCCATAGCGCGTACGGGTAAACAATTCAACTGACAAAAAAGCTTCAAGCTGCTGTATTTGTCGAGATACAGCACTTTGGGTGATGAATAGTTCTTGGGCAGCATAAGTGTAACTTAAATGCTTTGCCACCGATTCAAAGCACAATAAACTTTGCAAAGAGGGAATTTGACGGCGCATCAGCTTGTATTCTCTGTAATATGAATTGTTTGCATACTTAATATTTTTATCAACGTTAAAACTATGGCTAAATATAATATAAGCGTAGTTAGCATACCATTAAGTAGCTTTTACACTAGCATAGATATGATGTTTTTGCATACCTGAATGAAAATTTATTGTTTGCTAAAAATACTATTGGCAATTTAAGATAATGTTATGAATTTAATTAGCAACGGAGGCTATCAATATGCAATCTACCAAACCAACCAAAGCCCAATTTAACTGGCAAGACCCATTTTTACTCGAACAACAACTCACCGCTGAAGAGCGCATGATTCGTGATACTGCATTCAACTACTGCCAAGATAATTTACAGCCACGCGTCCTTGAGCAATTTCGCCATGAAAAAACTGGCCCTGCCATTTTTCGTGAGATGGGTGAGTTAGGCTTACTTGGTTCTACCATTCCAGAAATTTACGGCGGTGCAGGACTTAACTATGTCAGCTATGGTCTAATCGCGCGTGAAATTGAACGTGTGGATTCAGGCTATCGCTCAATGGCAAGTGTACAAAGCTCACTGGTGATGGTGCCAATCAACGAATTTGGTAGCGAAGAACAAAAACAAAAATACTTACCAAAGCTTGCTTCGGGCGAATACATAGGTTGTTTTGGGCTAACTGAACCTGACCATGGCTCTGACCCAGGTAGTATGATTACCCGTGCTAAAAAAGTCGATGGTGGCTATCGCCTTACTGGCTCAAAAATGTGGATTACCAACAGCCCAATTGCAGATGTATTTGTGGTTTGGGCAAAAGAGGTCTCTGCTGAAGGCAACGTGGGTGATATTCGTGGTTTTATTTTAGAAAAAGGTTGGGCAGGTCTGAGTGCACCTGCGATTCACGGTAAAGTAGGTTTACGTGCATCGATTACGGGTGAAATCGTGATGGATAACCTATTTGTACCAGAAGAAAACGCCTTCCCAGACATTCGTGGTCTAAAAGGTCCTTTTACCTGTCTAAATAGTGCCCGTTACGGTATCGCATGGGGTGCGATGGGTGCTGCAGAGTTCTGTTGGCATACTGCTCGTCAATACACGCTCGATCGTAAACAATTTGGTCGTCCATTAGCAGCAAATCAGTTGATTCAAAAGAAACTCGCTGACATGCAAACCGAAATTGCTTTAGGTCTACAGGCAGCTTTACGCTTTGGTCGCATGAAAGATGAAGGTATCGCTGCGGTTGAAGGTACGTCACTGATTAAACGTAACAACTGCGGTAAAGCGCTCGATATCGCACGCCTAGCACGAGATATGTTAGGGGGTAATGGTATCAGCGATGAGTTTGGGGTAGCCCGTCATTTGGTCAATCTTGAAGTGGTCAATACCTACGAAGGGACACATGATGTCCATGCGCTAATCTTAGGTCGTGCGCAAACAGGGATTGCCGCGTTTGCAAATTAATTAGTCAAGCCTTAAGCCACAAGCAAATGGCTTCCTCACTTTTTGTCTATCAAAGTGAAAAAGTAAAAGTCTTATATTTTTGGAAAAAATAGTATCCGGGTAAGATGTCAAAAGGAGTTGTCATGGGAGCGTTACAGGGAATACGTGTTTTGGATTTAAGTCGTGTGCTAGCAGGCCCGTGGTGCAGTCAAATTTTGGCAGATTTGGGCGCTGAAGTAATTAAAATTGAACGGCCTAAAGTTGGTGATGATACTCGTATGTGGGGACCACCTTGGATGAGCAATGACCAAGGTGAGCCAACCCGTGAATCTGGCTACTTTCAATGTACCAATCGCATTGACTTCCTCCCCTTGCTAAAGCAAGGGGATTCCTTCTACAAGACGGTCAA
>CALJUC010000229.1 GCA_937975585.1 uncultured Moraxella sp.
ATGACGCTATGAAAACCGCCGATACCGTCCGCAATGATGAAATGGTCAAGGCTATCGCGCAGGCGCGGCGCAGCAAATTAGGCTTCATGGGTAAGCTACTAGGACGTTAATATGCCGCATATCAAATCAAGTCTTGAGTGCATACAGCAAGCGTGGGCATACCGCTTACGCGACTTTCGCCAGTGGTGCAAGCCGGAAGGGCAAGCGGTGTTTGCATGGAAGACCGCGCCTTTGAAGCACGCTATCTTGGCTTGTCGGTCAAACATGGTGGACGATGCCGAGGCCATGCTAAAAGCCTGGGCAGAAAATCAAAACGACCCTAACAAGCAAGGCTCAACCGCCTTTATCCCGGTGATGACGACCGCCATTGCCCCCATTCAGCCGCCGCCAGACTATGAGCAAGTAGTAGGCCGGTCATCATGGCTTACCGCGGTATTGCCGAATGATAGCCAAGGCCGCGTGGTACAGATTCGCGCCATGCCGGCCGCCTTTCGCTGCCAAATCGCATTTTTTTGTCCCGATACGCACGGCGCAATGATGGTTGCCAATCAGTTTTGCTTGTATTGGAAACACGAAGGCAAGCGCACCTTTAACGTGCCGTTTGAGGTAGGAATGGATGGCGAAAATGTCCTGACTGATTTATGGGAGTTTCGCGTGTTGGATAATAGCCTAATGCCAGATACCGCGATGACTGATTTTAAAAACCTGACCATCGTTACTGTGGATTGTACGATTGATGGCAGTATCCCTATTGTTTCTGGCTTAGGTGGCGAATGGGATAACTATACCGACGCAGGCGAGTTTGGTACGCCACCTGAATGGGAAGCTATCCCACCGGGCAAAGACCCTAATGGCATATTTAAGCCGATACCGGGCGATGGCGTATCGCCAAGTGATTTGCAAAAAGTGGTTACTGAGGCAGACACCAATAATTTATCGACCGGCGAAAAACGCCATATCGTGATTGACCCGGCAACCGGCGTTATCACGGAAACCGATACAACCGATACACCATAGGCGGGCGTGATGGACAAATCAAATGTCGTACTTATTGACGCGCGTGCCGCAGGGTATCAAGGCGATGCCGTGCGCGTTTTGGCTGTCACTATGGCAGATAGCGGCAAAATTCAAATTGCCAAGTTGGCTAAGTGGGGCGAGCCGGTAAAGAAAAAAGACAATGTGGTGGTAGTAACGGACACGCCAGCAATTTTTAGTCATTGGTCACAGGCTTTTCGCGAAGAAGAGCACATGAAAGACCTTATCCGCACCTATCTTGAGTGCCGGCGAAGTGGACTTGTGCGTATCGATGATGCCATCAAAATGTTTGACCCGATGGACGTGGTACAGGCGGCCAAGATGGACGAGCGTGGCCAAGCACAGGAATTTGACGAAAGTATCACCAATGGTCACATGGCGGTATTGTTGGCTATTTGGGCGGCGAGGCGCGCGTATGGCGGGCATGTGTTGACCGAGGTGAGCGAAAGTGACGAGCAGTACGATGACGGCGATATGATGCCGTTTAGTGTGTGATAAGTAATGCTAGAAGACCTACGATTACTCCCGGAATGGCATGAGGTATGCGAACGGTATCGCTACGATATCACGCGCTTTGCTGTTGAAGCCTTGAATATGACAACCGAGGCGGGGCAGGCGGTCACTTGGCAACAAGAAATGCTATTTGAGAGCATACAGATACCAGGTAGTCGAACCAGTGTGGCGTCTGGTCATGGTTGCTTTGGTATCGACACGCCAATCATGCTTGCCGATGGTACCATTAAGCCAGTCCAAGATATTACGCTTGATGACAAGCTAATGGGTGATGATGGCAAGTCCAGCCGTGAGGTGTTGGATTTGGTGCGCGGGCGTGAGGCCATGTATCGCTTTGGGTATGCTGATGGCACCTTTCATGTGTTCAATGAAAGCCATTTGCTTTGCCTTAAAAAAGGCGATGAATTTATTACGTTGACAGTATGGGCGTATTTGGCCAATGATGAATTTTCCGATTGGCACCAGTATCGATTAATTGATGGTGAGCATATATCACTACCTTTTACGACCGTTAACCCATTAGGCGAAGGTGATTACTATGGCTTTGTCCTAGATGGTAATCACAAGTTTTTGGGCGGTGATTTTACGGTTTTATCAAATACCGGCAAATCACGCGCAGCCGGTATCGTGGCCTTATGGCACTTATTGTTTTAC
>CALJUC010000230.1 GCA_937975585.1 uncultured Moraxella sp.
TTCCGATCTCTCGATGCCATCATCCACCGCCATTTTGACGATATCGGTGAGATAATACTCGCCTTGGGCATTGTCATTGGTTAGGTTGTTTAAGTATTTATGCAAAATCTCATTGGCAACGCAGTACACGCCACTATTAATTTCTGTCACTTGTCGCTGGCTATCGTTGGCGTCTTTTTCTTCAACAATCGCGGTTACTTTTCCGTCTTGACGGATAATACGCCCCAAGCCAAATGGGTTGTCAAGCTGCATGGTTAGCATGGCAAAGCGGCTCTTTGTCGTGGTCAGGTGTTGCAGGGTATCGACCCCAATCAACGGCACATCACCTGATAAAATGAGACTTTTGCCATCTTTAGGCAGCTTTTCTAGCGTCATCATCACCGCGTGTCCTGTGCCTAGCTGTTCTGCTTGGTGCACCCAGTCAATTTGCCATGCTTCATCGGCAAATGCTTGTTTGACTTGTTCGCCTTCAAAACCATATACCACCAAATTTTTTTGGCTATGAATGGCATTGGCAGCAGTGAGCACATAGTCTAGCAGCGGCTTACCTGCTAAGGTTTGTAATACTTTGGGCTTAGCAGACTTCATGCGCGTGCCCTTACCTGCTGCCATGATGATGGTGGTTAAATCACTCATAATCCTTCCTTAAAATAATCGCTTTATCGTATTCATTTTTTTTGTAAAAAATAGCCAATCAATTCTAACATAACGAGAATGGCAAAAGCGCCAATTCCATATAACAGCATAGCGCCAAGCCTTGGGATATCGGGTGACGGCGATAATCCGACAGCTGCTAACAAGACTATGATAAGCGCGTATACGCTGGTCATCAGATACTTACGCGGCGCAAAAGTAGACTGCCAGTTTTGATAAATATAAAAAAACCCGCCACTTAATACCAAAAAAAACACGCCCAGAGTGGCAAAAAACTCATGTTTGTTCCAACCACTATAAAAGTCATAGTAAGCAGGCGTCATCAAACATAATGCACTTAACAAACAGCAAACCACTAACACTGGGGCTATTTTCATGCGCTAGCTACTCCCCAAGGCATCGGGGCTCAAAACGAGTTTGATAATGATGATAAAGACGCCGCTTGCCATAATACCTGCCAACACATCATCAATCAAAATACCAAAACCGCCGCTCACATTTTTATCCACCCATTTAATCG
>CALJUC010000231.1 GCA_937975585.1 uncultured Moraxella sp.
GCTTATTACGGCCCATTCCGTGACGCGGTCGGTAGCGCTGGCAACCTAAAAGGCGGCCACAAAAAACAATACCAAATGGACTTCGGTAATCGTGCCGAAGCCTTGCATGAAGTCGCACTAGATATTCAAGAAGGTGCGGATATGGTGATGATTAAACCCGGTCAGCCGTATCTTGACTTGGTGCGTGAGGTCAAAGACACGTTTGGGGTACCAACGTATGCCTATCAAGTATCGGGTGAATATGCCATGCACATGGCGGCCATTCAAAATGGCTGGCTGACTGATGCGGTAATTTTAGAAAGCTTAATGGGCTTTCGACGTGCCGGCGCAGATGGTATATTAACTTACTTTGCGATGACAGCCGCGCAACAATTACAACGTTAATTGAGGTGCTTTTTTAAGTGTCACTTTCCATGGCCACGTATGTTATTATGCGTGGCCTATTATTATACAAAATACAAATACCATTATTCACTAACTATTAAATCAGCCTTGATAAAACTCATTCAAGAAAATACCGTTATTCAATATTATTTATTTTATAAATAAATAAGGTGAAGAAAGTTGACGAAATTATGGTTTTTGGGCTAACAATTTAGGCCATTTTATGGTTTAATACGCGCTTACATTTTATAATGAATTGTGGTGCTATTCTAGACAGTTTATGTCAATTTTTTACGTGGTTTTAATCAGTCATAAGACGATTTGTGCAATGATGTCGATGAGAAAATACGGCATTCTACCAGTGTGCGCCTTTACCACGACCCCGATAACTACAACTTGTATTCTCAAAAATTTATCAGTGTTTTTTTAGTATGCACCCGCTAGGTCTAGGCTTAGCGGTTTTTTTTATTGGCAATGACTTGCCACCGGAGTTTTTATGAGTGCTACGTTAAATATACCTGAGTATGTCAAACATCAGGGCGTTATTGATTTTGTCACCAAAATTGCTGAACTAACCCAGCCTGACCGCATCGAATGGTGTGATGGCTCAGAAGAAGAAGACCAGCGTCTATTACAGCTGATGGTCGATAACGGCACCATGACCAAACTAAACGATGCGTTACGCCCAAACTCATACCTTGCGTGTTCTGACCCGTCAGACGTGGCACGTGTTGAAGGCCGTACTTTCATCTGTAGCGAAAAGCCAGAAGATGCAGGCGCGACCAATAACTGGGAAGACCCAACTAAGATGCGCGCAACGCTAAACGGCCTATTCGAAGGCTGTATGAAAGGTCGTACCTTATACGTGGTGCCATTTAGTATGGGTCCATTGGGTAGCCATATCGCCCATATTGGTATCGAGTTGTCTGACTCACCTTACGTTGTTGTGAATATGCGCCGTATGGCCCGTATGGGCAAAGCCGTTTTTGACGTATTGGGCACTGATGGCGAGTTTGTACCATGTGTCCACAGTGTGGGCCAACCACTCGCCGAAGGCGAACAAGACGTTAAATGGCCATGTAACGACACCAAATACATCGTTCATTACCCAGAAACGCGTGAAATCTGGTCATACGGTTCAGGTTATGGCGGTAATGCATTGCTCGGTAAAAAATGCTTGGCACTGCGTATTGCTTCAGTGATGGGTCGTGAACAAGGCTGGTTAGCAGAACACATGCTTATCTTAGGCGTGACCAACCCACAAGGCGAAAAACATTACGTTGCAGCCGCTTTCCCATCAGCGTGTGGTAAAACCAACTTTGCGATGCTGATTCCACCAACCGGTTATGAAGGCTGGAAAATTGAAACCGTGGGTGACGATATTGCTTGGATTAAGCCAAGTGAAGATGGCCGTCTATACGCGATTAACCCAGAAGCCGGTTTCTTTGGTGTTGCCCCAGGTACCTCAAACCTAACCAACCCAACTTGTCTAGACACCTTGCACAAAGACGTTATCTTTACCAACGTGGCTCGTACTGATGAAGGCGATATTTGGTGGGAAGGTATGTCAAAACAAGCACCACAACACCTCATCGACTGGCAAGGCAACGACTGGACACCTGCATCGGGCACCAAGGCCGCGCACGCCAATGCTCGCTTTACCGTTTCCGCTAGCAACTGCCCTATCATTGATAAAGATTGGGAAAACCCAAATGGTGTACCAATCTCAGCCTTTATCTTCGGTGGCCGCCGCGCTGATACCATGCCGCTTGTGGTTGAAAGCTTTGACTGGGTAGATGGCGTGTATAAAGCTGCAACGATGGGTTCAGAAGTGACCGCAGCCGCAGAAGGCAAACAAGGTGTCGTCCGTCGCGACCCATTTGCGATGTTGCCATTCGTTGGTTACAACATGGGTGATTACTTCAACCATTGGCTAGAAATGGGCGAAAAAGTCGGTAAAGTGGCCGAAGCAAATGGCAATCACTTACCAAAAATCTTTAAGGTTAACTGGTTCCGCCGTGACGCCGATGGCAAATTTGCTTGGGATGGTTATGGCCAAAACATGCGTGTCCTTGAATGGATTATTGACCGTGTTGAAGGTCGTGCCAATGCCATTGAAACCCCGATTGGTTATATGCCAACTTATAACGACTTGAACTGGTCAGGTATGGATTTTAGCCAGCAACAATTCGAAACGGTGACAAGCCTAAACAAAGCAGCGTGGCAACGAGAATTACAAAGCCATGATGAGTTATTCGAAAAGCTGGGTAATCATGTACCTGAAGCGCTTAAGCAAGCGCGGAAAGCCACTGGTGAGCGTGTTGACAACATGTAATCGACTCAGCTACTAACTAAATTTTTACGTATAAAACTAAGGCAAACGACAAGTTTGACTTAGTTTTTTTATCTGTTATTATGATAATATTAAAAAATTAAAAAACATATGTTTGTTATATTTGCAACCTTATATTACAAAAGACTCATCTAGCATAACAAATATACCGTTAAACCCCTGCACAGCTAATCGTTTGTTACTTGGCTTTAGCATTTTAATCATGCAGAATGATTATAGGTAGCGATATGTAGCAAAGCATAAGCAAAAAGTAAATTTAGTAAACAAAAGCGTTTATTTTAACAATGCTCATTTGGGATTCAGCAAAACGCTATAATTATTGAGGAGTTTGCAATGCATGATT
>CALJUC010000232.1 GCA_937975585.1 uncultured Moraxella sp.
TTGGATATAGGTTACGCTCTTTAAAGTACGGGTCACTCAAGGCGATTTGTTCAAGCTTCATGGCAAGCTCTAATTGTGGGTCTTTGATACCCAAGTCGCCTAGTACTTCGTCTGCCAACGCTTTCATTGCTTTTGCACGTGGGTCGAAGTTTTTGTAAACGCGGTGACCAAAGCCCATCAATTTGACTTCTTTACGTTTAACTTTTTCCATGAATTCTTCAACGTTTTCTACGCTGCCGATTTCATCTAACATTTTTAACACAGCTTCGTTCGCGCCGCCGTGTGCTGGTCCCCATAGTGCCGCGATACCTGCTGCGATACAAGCATATGGGTTAGCGCCAGTAGAGCCCGCTAGACGTACTGTTGAAGTAGAAGCGTTTTGCTCATGGTCAGCATGTAGGGTAAAGATGATGTCCATTGCTTTAGCATGAATTGGGTTAACTTTATAGTCAACATCCGCAGGGGTAGCGAACATCATATGTAGGAAGTTTTCCGCGTAGCTTAAGTCGTTACGTGGGAACATGAATGGTTGGCCAATGCTGTATTTGTAAGACATTGCAGCAATCGTTGGTACTTTAGCAATTAGGCGAATCGCGGTGATTTCGCGATGATCTTCTTTGCTAACATCTAGATTGTTATGGTAGAACGCAGATAATGCACCCATCACGCCAACCATAATTGCCATTGGGTGTGCGTCACGACGGAAACCTTCGAAGAACTTACGCAACTGGTCATTGATCATTGAGTGTTGACGCACTTTGCCATAGAACGCTTCTTTTTGCTCTGCGTTTGGTAACTCACCATGAATCAACGCATAAGCAACTTCTAAATATTCAGCTTGTTCAGCAAGTTGCTCAATTGGGTAACCACGATATAATAAGATACCCTTGTCACCATCGATGTAAGTGATTTTTGATTCAACGGCAGCAGTCGCCATGAAACCTGGGTCGTAAGTCCAAAAACCTGATGATGGGATCGCTTTGATATCTAGTACTGGGTTACCGAGTGTACCTTCGATAATAGGTAATTGGTAATCCTGACCATTCACGTGCAAAGTTGCATTGGTATCTGTCATCATATCCTCACAGACGCTGTTCATAAAAAAATACGGTTATTGTCACCCATTTGATTAAGGCCAATTGTCAATAACCTACCGATTAAAACCCTGTGTAATCTATTGCACTACATCAATAGCCCTTTGTGCAAAAGACGCAAATCCTAACTATATTATCAGGATTTTAGCAAAAAATGTAACTATATTTGCTTAAATTTTGCCGGTATTATTGTAGTTATTATAGCTAAAATGACCATTAAAAGGCGTTTTTGAAACGTTTTAGGTATAATGCAGCCATTATCGAATTTATAAATGATATTTACGCTAGAATTTTAGGTAAATCGCTTAGAAAGTGGCTAATTGACTGGTTTGTTTAAAATATAGTACTCATAAGAGTATTTGCTTCTATAAAGATATTCTTAAAAATTTATATTATTTTTTAATTAACATTAATTGAATCTCTATGTAAAAAGTAAATTGCAGTTTTTTTCCGTTTTTGTTTGTATTTGTAAGCAAAGCCTCTTATAATTAGTGCAAATTTAATGGTGGCTAGCTTTGCGCTATCGATTTATGGCTATCAATTACTTGTTTTTGTTAACTGATTTTTAGTTAAGTTAAATAGAAGCATGTGATTGGCAGCTTTTTGTCGAGTTAAACTTTTTACTGATATGGTTTGTCTGAGCGCTCTATGAGTGTGCCAAACAAGCGATAGCAATACTGCCAATCTATTCGATGACAAAAAAGTATCCTCGAGCAAAGTACGCTAGCTATTCCTTATCTTCGATTTACCTGTATTTTTCATCAATCCCTATCAGAGATAGGTTACGTTGGGTGTAGGTGGCGTGACAGGTAAGTTATAACCACGAATAAAGGATGCCCGCTGTGAAAAGCAACCGACCGATCGACCTTCCTTTAAGTCAAGTAATCAATGTTAACTCCAAAAATCCGATTGCTATGGCTTCGATTACCCACCGTGTGTCTGGTGTGGTGCTATTTCTATTAATTCCTGTGATGCTATGGGTTTTTCAAACATCACTAACTTCACCTGAAGCCTATGCTGACGTATTTAACAATGTGTTAGTACGTTTATTAGTATGGGTGTACGTAGCTGCGATAGGCTATCACTTTGTGAGATCGGAAGAGCACACGTCTGAA
>CALJUC010000233.1 GCA_937975585.1 uncultured Moraxella sp.
GGCATACGAGGTACATTGGCGTGACTGGAGTTCAGACGTGTGCTCTTCCGATCTATGCTGATTGGACCTATCAGCGGTATTGCGCTAGCCATTATCGATGCGCGTTTTGCCTTACTCAAAAAATCCTTACTGACGTTATTTTCAGGCGGTGTGCTGATTTATGCAATTGGTATGATATTAGGCTTGCTTTACCCAGAACAGTCACAAAGCCAAGAAATCATCGCCCGTACCGCACCGAACACCATGGATGTGATGGTGGCTCTTGCAGGTGGTACAGCCGGTGCGTATGCCATGATTTCTCGCAATCTATCGGTGGCAGTAGTTGGGGTAGCAGTGGCGACCGCTTTGGTGCCACCGCTGACCGCTAGCGGCATATTGTTAGCAAATGGTAAATACGATTTGGCATTAGGGGCATTGATTCTCACGTTAACCAATATTTTAGCGATTCAGTTTACCAATGCACTTGTACTGTGGGTAGCAGGGTTTCGCAGACTGGATACGGATGCGGCAGAAGATGAGAAAGTTAAGGATTCTAAATGGCAGCAAAGCTTGCTATTTATTCGTCGTAACGCCATATCCTTGATGCTGTTGATTGGGATTAGTATTTATTTAACCTTGAATTTTCAGCAAAAACTTAAACAACAAAGTTATGAAGCAGCCGTCAATAAAATTGTTAAGCAATCCATTGAAAATCAGCCAAATTATGTAGTTAGCATTAGCTATGATGTGGCAGATAAAACCCCTAAAAAATCGCCTACTGATACGTCTAAACCTTACCTTATTCGCGTATTATTACAAGGTTTAACAGCACCGAAACATAGTGATATCCAATCAATGGAACAAAAAATTATTGCATTATCTAAGGCGCGTTTTCCAAGTCGCCCACCTGCCAAACTTCAAGTCCGTTTTGTGCCTGAACAAGTGATTGAGACAACACCCATTACCAAAGATGATGTTAAACTTGATGAGGCATCAATTAGTCAGATTAAAGAGAGTAACAAGTAAGACTCAATTATGTTATTTATTGCCAAAAGGGTAAGCAATAGTGTTTATAGTGTGAATCATCAATAATATCTCTTGTTTTTATTAAGCTATTACTTAATTTCTCATGGCTAGATTGGTTGTTTTCAGTGTATTTACTGCTTGTCTACTGACTACAATGCCACTTCGCAGAATAAATAAACTTAATAGCACACTGGCAACAATATCGACCCATTGCCAGTTTAAGAAATACGCACTCAATCCTGCCACAATCGCCACT
>CALJUC010000234.1 GCA_937975585.1 uncultured Moraxella sp.
ATTTGGACATTGTGTTGCGGTACTGCTGACTTGATGCCCGCACGTACCACAGGTAGTTAGCTTTGCCATGCTGTAATCCTTTCTAACAACAATTGTGTAAGATTACAGCATAAAACAAAAATCAACTTTCATCAAACAACATTTTAGTCATTGCCTCGGTTTCAGCTCTTAGCCGCTCAATCTCAGCTTCGCGCTCACGTTCAGCCGCGACTTCAGGCGATACTGGATGTGGATCAACAAACAGATAGTCTTTTAACGGCATTGACTCACCGCCCATCAACTCCGTTGCCAACTTCAAAACTTGCGCAAACTGGGCATCCATCCGATAATTGCCAAACGGGTCAATGCGGTCATACGCTATCCACTCTATCAACTCATCGTTTGATAGCTCATTGGATAACTCATTGACCGTCTTACCCAGTTGCAGTGCTAACTTAAACAAAAACCGCCGATTAGGGCGGTTTAGGAGTTTTTTTCGGCTTCATCCACTTTTTCAACCGTGATGCCGTTGTATTCGTTGTACGCGTTGAATACAGGCATGACGATACTTGCTGGATAGTTGGCGATGGCAGCGATGTCTTCGTCTTTATACAGGCGCTCGCCTTTTTCATCGACCACGGCATTGGCAAAAATCACTGCGCGAAATGGCTGCTTGTTTTTGTTTTTACCAAAACTTGCATCTTCCATTGCTTCGCGCTCGGCGACGGTTTGGATTTTGACATTGACGTCGCCGCCCAATGCGGGTACATACACAGACTTAAACGACACTTGAGAGGCGGCAGCGATTGCCGATGCGATAGCAGCTTTTGATAATAGGGCCATGATAATATCCTTGATTTATAGGTATTTAGTGGGTTAAAAGGTTAAAAGATTGAAAGGTCAAAAACCCAGCGTTATGGCTGGGTTTTTGATGTGGTGATTGGCGTCACATTTGAGATGATAAGCGTGCCTTTTTTACGCAGTTTTTGCGTTTTGGTTTCGGTCACCTCGTCCCAACTCATTAACTGTGCATCAAAAGTCTTACCTTGTTTTGCTTCGACCAGCCAATATTCAAAATACCCGTAGCTGTTGTCTTTAAACATTTGGTCAAGTTTTAAGTGGGTTGGGTCTTTCGGGTCATATACCACTTCAAATTCAATATCACCATTTTTCTTAAAGTTGACAATCGCAAACTCTTCCTGACGATTATTAGTATCAGTGATTTCGTCTTTAACTTTCTCTTGAGTTGGCGGTGCAGCTTTTTGCAAGTGAGGGATTTTTTTATAACCGATTTTGTCGCCGACAGTGTCGAGACCAAGGGTATAAAAACTATCAACTAAATTTTCTTTTGCCATGTGTTAGCTCCTAAAAGGTTGTACCCCAGACATGGATATCAAGGGTTTGGCGGTAGAGTTTTGGGTTGGGATCAGGAATAGATTGACGGCTGCCAATCTCGGCTTTAATGTTGTTGAGCGCATTGATGACTTGTAGCATCAACACGTCAGTATCGCTATACGATGGGCTATACACATCAATTTGCATCAATGCGTATTCATGCCCTTCAAAGCCATCATTACTGTTTTCTGGGTTGCTAGATACTAACGTATAGACAATATAGCTTTGCCCAGCAATGGTTTTGGATTGGCTTTCAGGGACAATGACAGGATAGACGCGCCCAGCAACAAGCGGATTTAATGTCTGGAAAATCAATTTGCTTGCGTTCATGGGCTGCCTGTTAATTTATCAATACGCTTGTGCATTTCATCTTTAAAGCGCTCAACCACTTGCTGCCAAGTCTGCTCAAAGGCGGGTCGTAAAAACGGTATAGCTGCCATATTTGAGTTGCCATGCTCGACAAAATGCCAATAATAGGGGTATGGTGCAGCGCGGTTTTTTTTGCCGACTCGGATAGTGACAGTTGGGTCAAGACGGTCTTTAAGTCGTTGGCGCTTGACGCTGTTTTTCATGGTGCCAGGTTGGATAAGCGTGTATTCACCGGTCTTGTTGTTGCGTAGATTGTGCGCGGCTTCGGATACTGCTGCGTTATCTTTGGCTTTTTTCATCATGGGCAAAGATGCTGCCATAAGTGACTGCTCAATGACTTTACGCTTCATGACGTCGGTCAGCTCAGCAAGTTTATCGTCCAGCTCGTCAAGTCCTTGGATTTCAAATGTCATATCCATTATTTTTGCTCACATAACACCATAATTTTTTTGTCAGCGGGTACCGGCATCACACTGGCCACTGTGTAGGTTTGGTTGGTCTCAATCAGCCGGATTTTGTCCGTGGATTGGATATCTGTTTCTATATCAACATAAAGTTTGGCAGTGATATTGACGCCTTGCACTTTACCTGTGATAGCCGCATTGGCTGATATTGGCAGCCACTCGCAAAATACGGTAGAAACGACTGACGGCTCACCATCAACCGGTTCCCCATAGTCATTGGTGGTAGCAATTGAGCGCAAAATCTCTATGGGCGTTTTAAGTTGATTGCGACTGAGACGTGCCATGTTTCACCTTGTTTTTTATATTTTTTTGGTTGTCTGCCATACGCCAAAATGGTATTGCGACAGTGACAAACATAAAGAGTGCAATCAGCCCAATAAAACCAACGGCTATTAATAGATAAAAAATTGCTTGTAACATTTACACCCCCATCCGTCGATATTTGCTGATAAGCCGCTCAAACGCGGGATTATCATAAATTTGCTCTGCTTGTTGGCTGCCACGGTAGTCATACAGTGAGCCAATCATCAGTAAAATGGCTTGTCGTAGCGGCGCTTTAAGCTCACCTTTTTCGTCAATACATTTTTCGTCATCAAGTGAGCGGTCAATAGTGTCTTCGACGTTGGTGATCGCGGTTGGTATCAAGCTAGAAATATAATCATCATTAACCGTATGAGTGATTGCCAAATGTTTTTTGACTTCAGCAAGGGTGATTTCTGGGTTAATCATGATTAGATTCCATTGGTTAATAAAAAAAAGCCTATCGCATTGATAGGCTTTTTGGGTAAGGGACTAATTTAGATTAGTCTTTTAGGTTAAGCGGTATTGCGTCCAAATCGCCTGTGACGCACGCATCTGGCATAATTACACCAAACGCGGCGCGCATTTCGGCACGGATAGTCACTAAGTTTTTGATAAAGTTGTCACGGTCTTCAGTGGATAACTCGACTGCGACATCTTCACGGATATAGCCTTCAGTTGCCATCACCACGTTGCCGATCCAGTATTTGCCTTTTGGCATACCTGCCGATTGGATGACGCGGACGCCCCACAATACAGGCGTTACCGTCGCACCTGGTGAGCCAAAGATATAGTGACCGTCAGTGCCTTTGGTGCGTTCAATCACAGACCAGTCTTCTGGGTTCATGATGACTGCGTCAGGTGGCACATAGCTTGCAAATGCCTTGGCTTTTGCCGCGGATACGGTGTCGATTGGGTTGGTCAATGCTGGCAAAACGATTGAGTTGCCTGTTTTTAACAAACCGCTAAATGAGGTGGTGTTGCCATTGATAACCAGATACTCAAGTTTCAAGCGGATGCCATAAGCCATACGGCCGCGGATATACGCCACTAATGCGGGCATATCGTTAAGGAGCTGATTGGTCACACGTACCCAGTGAGCGATGACGCTGATAGTCAACTCTTCAACTTTAAAGTTAAGCTCTGATTCAGGTTTAGTTTCACCTTCTGGTACCACATCCGCCATAAAGTTATGGGCAGATTCTTTAAGCAGTGGGATAAGCGACTCAGTCACTGGTGTCCAGTTGATCAGCTCAACGATAGTCAGCGGCTGAGCAACGACTTCCTGCAAACGTAACGCTGTGTTGTTAAGGTGCGCGGCATTGCCTGAGATG
>CALJUC010000235.1 GCA_937975585.1 uncultured Moraxella sp.
CCCGGCAAAGAGTTCAGGTTGCGTACCCGTCCTGATGCCCGGTGGCGGCTACGCCTTACCGGGCCTACGGTCTCGGGTATTGTAGGCCGGGCAAGCGGAGCGCCGCCCGGCAAAGAGTTCAGGTTACGTACCCGTCCTGATGGCACGGCCCGCGTTAGCCGAACAGGCTGGAGAGACGCTGGAGCACCAGCAGGGCGCTGTAGTAGTCAAGGCGGAAGGTCTCGGTGCCCAGCGGGTAGACGCGTTTGCCTGCGACCGCCGGGAGATGCGCCAGCAGCGGGTTGGCGTAGATGGCATCCGCATCTTTCTGGTCGCCGGCGAACAGGAACAGGCTCTGGCCGTTCAGACCGGCCGCGAGGTTCTCCCCGCCCAGCTGCACGATATCGTGGCGTTTACCCTGGCTATGGCTGGCGGGCAGGCCGCCCGGCAGCGTCGCCAGGCTAAAGCCCAGCTGTTCGAGCATCTGCCCCTGAGCCGATTCCGGCGTCCAGATATTGGCGCTGTGCGCGGCGGCGGTATAGACCAGGGCGGTCACCGGCTGCGGCGGCAGTTTCATTTTTTCTTTTAACGAAACGAGCTGTTTATTGAAGTCGGCGATGCGCTTTTTCGCCATATTGATTTGTTGTTGCTCAAGGTTTTGTTGAGCCTTGGCAGATTTGTCGGCTGACTTTTTACCGAATAATCCGCCAACGAGTGAAGCGCCTGCGCCAATTAATGCACCTAACATGGTTATTACTCCAATCCATAGGCGCTGTCATGACAAATTACAGACATGACAAAGCGCCAATACTAAAAAATAGGATTGGCTCACAGGCGTTGGTCGTTTGATGAGCTTTTTTTATTTGTGCGGCGCGGTCATAGGAGCGACACGGAAAATATCGAGGTGAGTTAATGTCAGACAAGATTTGTGGGGCAAAAACTCGTAGCGGTAAACCTTGTCGAAGCAAAGTCCTGGGCAGTAATGGTCGTTGTCGTATGCACGGTGGCACCAATGGTGGTGCAGGTAAGGGCAATAAAAACGCGCTCAAGCACGGCATCTATAGCCGGGTGATTGACCCAAAAGACTTAGACAATGCTGCAGACATGCAAGGCAGTATTGCCATGGAGCTTGCTATTGCGCGTATGCAGCTTGCCAGCCTATTGCAAATAATGGCACTACAAGGCGAAACGCCACAGCTTGACGAGATTGTCAATGAGACACTGGCAGTCGGTGAAGATGAAGAAACCGAGCGCGCCGAAAAATACCGCGAAGCCGAGCAGTGCGGCGAGCATTTTGACGATGACATCTGGGAAGATACCAAAGGGATGCACCAAGAATCAGAGCCATTAAAGCGCAAGCGAGTATTTCGCAGGCGCGATTTTGGTAATGAGTATGTGCGATTAACCAATTTGATTGCCCGCCTTGAGATTGTGCAGCTCGATATCGAGAAGCGTAAGAACGATATGCGCAAAGAACGTGAGCTTGAGAAAGAAGCCGCGAAGAATAACAACCGCAATATCACGCCAGAACAGCTTGCCAGCAAGCTAGAAGGCGCGCTAAGTATCGCTAGGCAGCGTAAAAAACTAGCCGAAGCAGAGCAGGCAGCCAAAGCGGTGAATGACGATGAGTAACCCGTCTTTCACTCGTGATGAAATTCTTGAGTTATGGGAACACCTGACACCCGATGAGCAAGCCGAGATTATGAGCCTATTTGACCAGATGCCGATATGGACACCGATTGCCGGCGTACAGACACAAGCATATCTATCAAAGGCTACTATCACTGGCTATGGCGGGGCAGCCGGGGGTGGTAAAGGTTTAGCGCTTGATACCTTACTTGCTACACCGACAGGATTTATCACGATGGCTAATGTTGTCGTGGGTGATACTTTGCTTGATGAGGCAGGCAATCCTTGTCAAGTGATTGGCGTGTCAGAGATTAGCCAGCGTCCTTGTTTTGAGCTCGTGTTTGATGATGGTACAACGGTCATTGCTGATGACGTGCATCGTTGGGTGACGTTTGATGCCAAAGAGCTTGAAGCCTTAACTCGAAGAACGCCAGAGTTTAGAGAGAAATTCACCGCCACACAGGCGGCTTAGAAAATGTTATTACACACGCAATCGTCACTGGCATAATTCACCGCCACACAGGCGGCTTAGAAAATCAAGTCACCAAGGCACTCATTGAAAACAATATTCACCGCCACACAGGCGGCTTAGAAAATTCTTTCTCAATCTAAAAAATCTTTTGCTGAATTCACCGCCACACAGGCGGCTTAGA
>CALJUC010000236.1 GCA_937975585.1 uncultured Moraxella sp.
ATGTGTTAAGCCTGCCGCCAGCGTTCAATCTGAGCCATGATCAAACTCTTCAGTTTAATCTCTTCGCATGATAAATCATGCTAAATTTGTGACTCAATTATCTTACTGTCTTTGCTCAAATAAACTTACGAGTATCTTCTACTCAGACTGCAAAATAATTAAATCTTAATATTTCGCGCCAAAGTGAAAATCCACACAAGTTGTTCTTGTGTTCGCTGTTATTTAGTTATTTAAAACATCGTCTGTTTTAAATGTCTCTTCCTTGTCGAAAGAGGCGCTATTGTAAACATGTTTTATTTTGTTGTCAATAGCTTTTTTCTTGATTCTTTTTACCAAGCTTCTAAATCACCGCAACCTAAGTCGCTGTTTTTACTAACTTTGTATTCGCTAGTGCCGCTCGGTAGGTGCGCATTATACGCTTTTTATATAGAGTGTCAAGCGAAAAAAGGCTTTGTTTTTCACTTATTTTGAATTTATCGGAAAATTGCTAATAACTTCAATACCCTACTTTCTAAAATTTATTTGCTTAAGAAGCTTAAGTCTTCTTCTGGACGTGCGGTAAATACTTCACAACCATTATCTGTCACCATTAAGGTATGTTCCCATTGGGCTGATAACTTGCGGTCTTTGGTAATGGCTGTCCATTTGTCTGGCATAACACGAGTCTGCCACGTACCTTGGTTAATCATTGGCTCAATAGTAAAAGTCATGCCGGTCGTTAAGGTGTCGCCTGTTCCGGCTTTACCATAATGTAAGACTTGCGGCTCATGGTGGAATTCATTACTGATGCCATGACCACAGAAATCACGCACGATGCTAAAGCGCTCGGGGTGGACTACCGCTTCAATGGCTGCACCGATATCACCCAGCTTGGCACCATTTTTTACCACTTTCATACCCGCATAAAGCGCGTCTTGCGCAGTTTTGCAGATACGCTGTGCCATGACCGAGCCTTCACCGATAATCCACATCTTAGAGGTATCGCCATAGAAGCCATCTTTAATGACGGTAATGTCGATATTAATGATATCGCCGTCTTTGAGGATTTTGTCTTCGCTTGGGATGCCGTGACACACGACATGGTTGACTGAAGTACAGATTGATTTTGGGAAACCATGATAGTTTAGCGGTGCGGGAATGGCTTGTTGCACATTCACAATATAGTCATGTGCAATGCGGTCTAGGGCTTCGGTCGACACACCTTCTTTGACGTATTCGTCAAGCATGACAAGGACATCAGCGGCAAGTTTGCCCGCGATACGCATTTTTTCAATGGCTTCAGGATTATTGGCAAGAGTTTTCATAATTTATAGGTATAATCAAAAAAGCGTTATTGTACGCCTTTTTTCTGCTTTCCTCAAAGTAGGATTAAGCTAAGTTGCAAATCGCAAAACTTGCTGCCTTGATTTTATAAGACAAATTGTTATCATAAAATTCAACACATTATTAAATAGGCAATTCATAATGACGACAATTAACCCCGAAAACTATCAAAAACCGAGCGAAGATGAACTAAAAACAAAACTCACTGAAGAACAATACTATGTCACTCAACATAGTGGCACTGAACGGCCATTTAGTCATGAATATGACCACCAATTTGATAAAGGTATCTATGTTGATATCGTCAGCGGTGAGCCACTATTTAGTTCAAGCGATAAATATAATTCAGGTTGTGGCTGGCCGGCATTTAGTAAGCCAATTGACCAAAGTGTGATTAACGAACACTTTGATAGCAGTCATGGCATGCGTCGCACTGAAGTACGTAGCCGTGTGGCCGACTCACACTTGGGTCATGTGTTTAATGATGGCTTACCAGAATTGGGTGGTATGCGCTATTGCATCAATGGCGCGTCCCTACGCTTTATCCCATTGGCCGATATGGAAAAAGAAGGTTATGGCGAGTTAATCAGTTTGGTTAAGTAAGATTATCAAATAATCACCTAATTACCCCATTAACTTAAGTAAATAAAACTTTTATCCACCCCAAAAATCTGCTATAATTTTCGACTGTCATTTTTTTGTCAATCCGGCAAAACAGTGGCAGTTTTTTTATGTACAACTAACATGACACACACACCGCCACGGTCTTGGCTTTAGTGCTATTTTAAGGCTTAAGGCAACAGTTAAACTGGGTGTTTGCGAATTTGATTAATTGGTGGTTTTAACTGCTAATGCGTGTTCGTAAATCGGTTTAATAGGCGATGTGGAGGCATAACCCAACTTATTCTAAGGAATCTATCATGGCAACTACTAGCCCAACTTCAGTTTCTATGCGTGCTTTGCTTGAAGCAGGTGCTCACTTTGGTCACCAAACTCGTTTTTGGAACCCAAAAATGGGCAAATTCATTTTCGGCGCTCGCAACAAAATTCATATCATCAACCTTGAGCACACAGTAAAAGCGATGAACGAAGCATTGACTTTCGTTAACCGTGAAGCTGCTCGTGGCAACAAAGTATTATTCGTTGGTACAAAACGTGCCGCTAGCAACGTAATCGCCGAACAAGCGGCTCGTGCTGGTATGCCATACGTTGACCATCGTTGGTTGGGCGGTATGTTGACTAACTGGAAAACTATCCGTCAATCAATCACTCGTTTGAAAGAATACGAAAAACAAGCTGAAGACGGTACATTTGCTAAATTGACCAAACGCGAAGCGCTAGAGCGTACCCGCGAAATGGAAAAATTAGAGCGCGCACTTGGCGGTATCAAAAACATGAATGGTCTACCTGACGCAATTTTCGTTGTTGACGTAGACCACGAAGCGATTGCTATCAAAGAAGCTAAAAACCTAGGTATTCCTGTTATCGGTATCGTTGATACTAACTCAAGCCCAGACGACGTTGACTACGTAATCCCAGCCAACGACGACGCTATTCGTGCTGTTACTTTGTACGTAAGCTCAATGGCTGATGCTATCATCGCTGGTAAAGAATACGCAAAAACTACGGGTGGTAAAGCTGCTGCTGAAGAAGCACCTGCAGAAGAAACTGCTGAAGTAGCCGCAGAGTAATAGTTAAGTCAGCATGGATGCTTATGTGCTGTGCTGACTTACCAAGCGATACTTGACAGCCACAGTTAAATCAGGTCAACTGTTATGTGGCTGTAATAATATCTTTACATACTGAATGCGAACGTATATAGATTTTGACTAACTAAATGGTGAAAAGTCCTAGATAACCGTCTTAGATTTTTTGCCATTTAGTTTTAGTTTTTTAGCATTCATCAGAACCTGTATTCATAACGTCTTTGCCTTGAAAAATAAGATAAATCGCCAGTCTTTCAAGGAAAAAATGCAGATGGATAGTCATTCTATCAAGCAAGTTTTTGACGATGAAAGACAAGATTTAGCCATTTTTCATGCAAAAGCAAATGACTGTTTTTAAAATTCATCACAAATTTTACAGCGTGATGTTTTGAATGCAAGTTCTCCAATATAAGCTTTTATCAAAAAACCATAATTGAGGTATTCTCATGGCAGAAATTAGTGCAAAACTAGTAAAAGAATTGCGTGACCGTACCGGTCTTGGCATGATGGAATGTAAAAAAGCCCTACAAGAAGCTGACGGCGACATCGAAACCGCCATTGATAACCTACGTAAATCAGGTCAAGCTAAAGCTGCTAAAAAAGCAGGTAACATCGCTGCTGACGGTGCTATCATTATCGCTCAAGAAGGTAACAAAGCATTATTATTAGAAGTAAACTGCCAAACTGACTTCGTTGCTAAAGATGCTGGCTTCACGGCATTTGCTGACCAAGTTGCTAAATTAGCATTGGCAAACAACACCACTGACGTGGCGCAAATCTCTCAACTACCATACGGCAATGGCCAAACTGTTGAAGAAGCTCGCGTTGAATTGGTACAAAAAATCGGCGAAAACATCCAAGTACGTCGCGCTGAAGTCATCGAAGGTGCTAATCTAGCAACTTACCGTCACGGTATCCGTATCGGTGTTGTGGTATCATACGAAGCTGGTAACGAAGCGACTGGTAAATCAGTTGCAATGCAAGTTGCCGCATTCAATCCACTAGCGGTTGACGAAGCTAGCGTACCTGCTGATATCCTAGCGCGCGAAAAAGACATCATCGAAGCTAAAGCAAAAGAGTCTGGCAAACCAGAAGCTGTTGTAGAAAAAATGATCACTGGTGGTCTACAAAAATACTTGAACGAAGTAACTTTGTTAAGCCAACCATACGTTATGGACAACGACAAAAAAGTTGGTGACGTACTAAAAGCTGAAGGCATGACTGTTAAAGCATTCAAACGCCTAGAAGTTGGTGAAGGCATCGAGAAAAAACAAGAAGACTTCGCTGCTGAAGTTGCTGCTGCACAAGCCGCTGCTGCAAAATAATTTTTTGCAGTCTTATCAAAACGCTCTAATGAACATTAGGGCGTTTTTTTATGCCGCTGATTTAACAGGATTTTATCAAAGTCATGGTTGAGCGATTCACACGGCTTTGTTATGCTAGAACAGTCATTAATGTCATGGAAAGACGATTTTAAATTTAAAAAGGAAATAGCCCTATGTCTGACTCAAATAATACCCCTACCCAATCGACTACAGAACATGAACCCTATATATTACGCGATGATAATCAGGGCATCACGACCATCACCCTAAACCGTCCGCAACAATATAATGTGTTATCGCTCGATATGTTAAATGCGTTCAGTCGCTTACTGACCGATATTGCCCAAGATGATAGCGTGCGCGTGGTGATTCTAGCCGCCAATGGTAAAGCTTTTTGCTCAGGGCATAACCTCAAGCAAATGCAAGACAACCCCGATTATGACTACCAACATCACCTGTTTACCACTTGTTCGGGCGTGATGCAGCAAATTCGTCAATTACCACAACCGGTGATTGCCAAAGTACAAGGTATCGCGACGGCTGCAGGTTGTCAGTTAGTCGCCACTTGTGACTTGGCGATTGCTGCGGATACGGCGATGTTCGCCACCTCAGGGATTCGGGTTGGGCTGTTTTGCTCCACGCCCGCAGTGGCAATTAGTCGCAGTTTACCTACCAAAAAAGCCTTTGAACTGCTCGTTACAGGTGAATTTATGCCAGCCGATGAGGCAGCAAACTTGGGGTTTATCAATAAAGTCGTACCGCAAGATGAGCTTGATAATGCCACAAATACGATGGCACAGCATATTGTCGCCAAATCACCTCTTGCGATTAATATCGGTAAGCGTATGTTTTATCAACAACTTAATATGCCCCTTGATGAAGCGTATACCTTTGCCAGTCAGACCATGGCCGAAAATATGATGGCTGATGACGCCAAAGAAGGCATTGATGCCTTTATTAATAAGCGCCAACCTACATGGACAGGAAGTTAAATTTCTAACTGCTACTACTCATAAAAAAGCCCTAATTCTCGTTAGGGCTTTTTTATTAATTGACAGGAAAAAAGTATTAGGAAAAATTAACCAGCCCTAAGCGTAAACGCAATACCCAAGCCGGTTGGATACCAGTAAAGCCTTGTACCATGTTGCCATCTTTGATAATCGCATATGAGGGTGTGACTTGTCCTTGCCAATTGCTGAATAACTCGCCCTCTTGGTCATTGACCGTGGTAAAGCTTAGCCCTTTTTGCTGCATATATTGTTGAATATCCTGATTACTACCCGAACTTACTGCAATACTAACCACAGGATAATCACTGGTTTGGGCAATTTTTTGCACACTCGGCGAGGTCTGACGACATACCGGACACCAAGTGCCCCAAAAGTAGATGAGTACCGGCTTATCCTGACTTAACTGCTGTATATTTAATGCTTGACCATTGAGGGTTTGTAGTTGCAAGTTTGGCGCAACGGGCATCACTGGTTTGCGCCACCAATTGACCACGCTATAAATCACCACAAATACCAACGTATACATAATGACATTACGCAATATAGGTATCAGCTTGGTCGGATTAGAATTTTGACTGCTTGATTGAAATAACATATTGAATCGACATAAAAAAAGGGGTTATCCAGTTAAGATAACCCACTTTTTACCATTCAGCTATAGGTAAGTCGTAATTACAATTGTAACTCACTGATATCAGCCACTGACAAGAACAAATTACGCACTTGCTGTAGCAATGCCAAGCGGTTATTTTTCAGGTTGGCATCATCGGCATTGACCATGACATGCTCAAAGAAATCATCCAATGGTTGTTGTAATGCAGCCAAAGTGGTTAAGATTTGCGCATAATTGGCAGTTTGCTGTAACGGTGCTACGGTTTGCTGCGCATGTGTTACAGCTTGATAAAGTTCTTTTTCCGCATGCTCTTGCAAATAGGCGGTTTCCACTTGTTTCGCCACTTCACCCTCGGCTTTGGCCAAAATATTGGCAACGCGCTTATTGGCTTCGGCCAGTTGTTTGGCTTGCGGCAAATCACGGAAAGTCTGCACAGCTTTTATACGTTGGTCAAAGTCTAGTGGCACGGCTGGTTGCATCTTTTGTACTGCCAAAATGGTATCGACGCTCACGCCTTGGTCTTCGTACATGGCACGATAGCGCGAGTTAATAAACTCCATCACCGACTTAAAGGTCTTGGGTAAATCAGCGATTTTGCCAACATAACCCAATAGCGCTTGCTCAAGTAGCACCACCAAATTTAGCGGTAGTTGCTTTTCGATTAAGATACGCAATACACCAATCGCAGCACGGCGTAAGCTAAATGGGTCTTTTGAACCGGTTGGTGCTTGGTCAATACCAAAAATACCGACTAAGGTGTCAAGACGGTCAGCCAATGCCAAGGCAGTACCCACAGGCGTGGCAGGCAATTTATCACCACTAAATTTTGGTAAATACTGTTCTTCAATGGCGTCAGCAACGGCTTGCGGCTCGTTATTCAGACGCGCATAGTAAGTACCGGCAATCCCTTGCAACTCTGGGAATTCACCGACTAAGGTACTGGCCAAGTCCGCTTTTGATAACAACGCCGCGCGCGTGGTTGCTTCTACATCACCCTCACTAACACTGGCGATGAATGCCGCAAGCTTGGCGATGCGCTCAGACTTGTCCCAAATCGTACCCAATTGATCTTGGAATACGCGGGTTTTTAGGTTTTCGGTCAACGCAAACAATGGCTGTTTTTGGTCTTGTAAGAAGAAAAATTCCGCATCAGCCAAGCGTGGACGTACCACTTTTTCATTACCCGAAATAACTTGGGCTTTATCTTTACTATCGATGTTACTGATAAAGATAAAATACGGCTGCAACTTGCCTGCGTCATCCGTCAAACAAAAATACTTTTGGTCAGCTTGCATGGTGCTGATTAAGGCTTCTTGTGGTACTTGCAAGAAACGCTCTTCAAAGCTTGCGCGTAATGCAACCGGATAATCGACCAATGCCGTTACTTCATCAAGCAAGGCTTGCGGTACAATCGCTTTGGCACCCACCTCGTCTGCCAATTTTTGTACTTGCTCACTAATGGCTTGTTGGCGTTTGTCAAAATCAGCCACGACAAAACGCTCTGCTAGTAAGCTTTCATAATCATTGGCGTGATTAATCATGGTAAAGTCAGGCGCGTGGAAGCGATGACCACGGGTTTGACGACTGGTGGTATGTCCTTGGATGGTTGCCGGAATCACCGCGTCATCGGCCATCAATACCACCCATTGCACAGGACGGACAAATTCGTCACGGCTTGCGCCACTGCGCATCCGTTTGGCGATTGGCAAATCATCTAGTGCTTGTTGGAAAATCGTTGGCAATAATTCACTGGTCGTTTGACCTTTTACCGTTAAGTTATAGCCGATATAATCGCCTTTATCGGTACTGATGGTAATTAAATCATCTTTGCCAATACCCAAACCTTGGGTAAAGCCAAGACCGGCTTTGGTTAAGTTACCCTCTGCGTCATACGCGCCTTTTACCGCAGGGCCGCGTTTTTGTTCGGTACGGTCGGGTTGTTTATCGCTGATGCCTTGAATTTGAATCGCTAAACGGCGCGGTGCTGCGTAACTTTTTAGGCTGTCATGGCTAATGTTAGCGTTGTCTAACGCCGTTGTGACGTTGTCAGTTAGGGCATCGCGTAATGTCTTTAAGTTCTTTGGTGGCAGTTCTTCAGTGCCAAGTTCAAATAAAATGGTGGTCATGGTCATTCTCAATCTTTGGTATCTAGTAGTATGTTCGGTTGGCTTATTGACTTAACTTACTTATTGGCTCGCTTGGCTTGCTGCCTGAGTATCGTCAGTCTTAGGCAAATATTTTTCTAACGCAGCGGCTTTATGGTCATCATCTGCCAATGGGAAACCGAACTGCGCGCGCGCTTCGACATAGCATTGTGCCACTTTACGCGCCAAGGTACGCACACGTAAGATAAAGCGTTGACGCTCAGTCACCGAAATCGCGCCACGCGCATCGAGTAAGTTAAAGGTATGTGATGCTTTTAATACCATTTCGTAGGCTGGCAATGGCAGATTTAACCCAACCAGCTTATCGGCTTGCTGCTCATAAAAATCAAACAACTCAAACATCTTTGGCACATCGGCGTGTTCAAAGTTATAAGTCGATTGCTCTACTTCGTTTTGGTGGAACACATCGCCATAAGTCACCCGACCAAACTCACCATCGGTCCATACCAAGTCATACACGCTATCAACGCCTTGGATATACATGGCAAGTCGCTCAAGACCATAGGTGATTTCACCCGTCACTGGGAAACACTCAATACCGCCAACTTGTTGGAAATAGGTAAATTGGGTGACTTCCATACCATTGAGCCACACTTCCCAGCCTAACCCCCAAGCCCCTAAGGTTGGTGATTCCCAGTTATCTTCGACAAAGCGCACATCATGGGTCAAGGTATCAATACCAATGGCTTTTAATGAGCCCAAATATAATTCTTGGATATCCGGTGGATTTGGTTTTAACACAACCTGAAACTGATAGTAATGTTGTAAGCGGTTTGGGTTGTCACCATAGCGACCATCGGTCGGACGACGCGAGGGTTGGACATAGGCCGCGTGCCAACGCTCTGGACCTAACGCACGTAAAAAAGTCGCTGTATGAAACGTACCTGCGCCCATTTCCATATCATAAGGTTGTAGTACCACACAGCCCTTATCCGCCCAATAGCTTTGTAAAGTTAAAATCAGTTGTTGAAAAGTCATCATCCGCAAATACCCTGTTATATTACTGTATGGTTGTGTGTCAAGTCTCATCCAAGTGGGTCAAACCACCTATCAAACTTGCTAAAATGGCCGTGATTATGATTGACCGCAGTTTAGCATTTTTTTAGCAGACTGACAAAAAATCCTATACGCATTAAAGTCAGAAGACCACTGATAATACGGTCAATCTCTGCGTCAAATTTTTGTCAGAAAATTCCGTTAAGTTTAGCTTGTACTTATAGTAATGATTATAAAAATTAAGCTCAATAATTCAATTTACTTTATTAAAATAAATTAATAGTAAATTTTTTAAAACGTCTAGTGGTGTCGTTTAGTGTTTGATAGTGGGTTTTATTTTGCCCCAAATAACGCGATAATAGTCATATGGATTGTTAGCCCCATATATTAATTTATTGATATTTAAGGTTTTTACCAAAAGGAGATAGTAATGCCAACCCCAAATATTGCGGTAAATTTATTGCTTGTTGGTGTGACCTCGACGCTGGCTAATGACTCAACAGCGTCAAATTGGCTGATGAGCTACGGTTGGTTAATTGGCTTGATTATTGTAGGCATGATAGGCTTGGCATTAACCAACTATCGATATTTACTTGGGTATTTTGCCTTGGGGATGGTGTATTGGTTAGGGGTCGAAGCCTTACATTGGCTTGTGGTAAATATCATGCCGGATATGGGTATGACCAATAGTTATGTGATGGCCATTGGTATGTCATTGGTACCGATTTTGGGCTTATTGATTTGGCAACCAAAACAGTTGTTAATGAGAAAAACCACTCCGCAGCCATCTTCTCACTACACTCAACAGCTGCATCGCTTTGGCGCAGGTCATCGTCCGTTTGTGTTGGAAAAAGACACCGATTTTAACCAACATTATATTCGTCATGCCTCTATTACAGATAAATAATATCAGCTACTGATAAATAATCTTAGACACTATAAATCGTAACTTGAAATCATAACTTGAAATCACAATTTGCCCGTCATACCATCATAATAAAAATCATCGATAAGCCCACGGTATGATAGGGCGCGCAGGGTATACACAAATCACACGCTTTATTTACAATGCGATGCGAAACATTACTGTAAGTTGGCATTTAACCTCGTATAATATTGAGTGTTTCGTTGAGTTACTCTGAAGCGCTTAATTTTCCAAAAATAAGCAACACGTTAATTAAAGGAAGTTGGCGATATCAGTCAAGCTCAGCGCTTACCATTAGTATGCTCAGTGAATAAGGGTATACTCAATGAATGAGCAATTATAAAAATTTAAGATATGCGTGATATTTTGCGAGGAATGACCATGTTTTCACAATTAACCCATTTAAAATCTGACCCATTAGACGTGCTATTATTTGCGGTGGGTTTGCGTTTAACCCAACTTGCCAAATCAAAAGACGAAAAGTTTACCCAGCTATTGGAAAATCGTGATTTTACGATTCAACTAGGTAGCGATGCGGAAAAAACTGCGCGTACTTACACCGTCAAAAATGGCGTATTTAGCCAACAAGCGGGGGAAGTAGAGAGCCCAACATTGACCATTAATTTTAAAGACTCAATGACGGGTGTGAAGTTATTGACCAAAGGTGATGCCACCGCATTTATGAAAGGTATCCAAAGTGGCGACTTAAAAATGTCAGGTGACTACTCGCTTATCATGTGGTTCAACCAAATCAGCAAATTTATCGTACCGAAAGTACCTGAACAGCTAAAACCTGTGGTAGAGCAAGTGAAACCATTGCTTGAAAAAGCGCTACCAATGGCGCAAGGCTTGTTTAACAAAGTCATGTCAACGGTGGATGGGTCTTCAAGTGCCAAGCAAAGCAAGTACTTTAATGCTGACAATACTAAGTCAGATAAGGCTAAGACTGATGGCGATAGCAAAATTGACACGTTAAAAGCCAAAGCAACTGAACTGAAAGATGAATTGGTGGGTAAAGTTGACGAGTTAAAAACCGAAGCGACAGAAAAACTCGATGAAGTCAAAACCCAAGTTACTGAAAAATTAGCCGATGTCAAAGACCAAGCGGCAGAAACAGCGCAAGATGTGAAAGAACAAGTCGCTGAAAAGGTTGAAACGGTTAAGACTGACGTAGCAGACAAGGTAAGTTCTGCGACTGAGGAAGATAAAGCGGCTAAATCCAAAGCTGATGATAAAGCTCAACCTGAGCATGAAGATGAAATCATCGCAAGTAATGTACAAACCGATGCGGTAAAAAGCGATGACTCGCCGATTACCAACATCACAGTAACGCGTCATGAACATGACGACAAAGCTGATACCAAATCAGAATCTGGCAAACCTGCTATCGTGGTTCAGGACAAAGACGGTAATGCTTACAAGAGCAAATAATCGTTGTTAAAACGATTTAGGTATTCATCAAAAACGTAGCTATCTCAGGCTACGTTTTTTTTATGCTTGTTTTTCACTTTCATATTTTTCAAAGCTTACCATTTTTTATTATCAGAATAAATTTAAGTCGTTGATTTTGCAGTTTTATGTGTTTCAGCCTGCATGGCATTTCCGATAAGGGTGATTTATGCTATGATGAGGCAACTATTTGTTACAACTTCATTGATAATGGAATCTCGTCATGGCAGACCTTTCACATACCCACTCAAATTCCGCCAGTTTAGCTGCCCAACCGGCTGTGGGTGCAACGACCCTACCACGTCCAAGTCGTGAACAAATTCAAGCTTGGTTTGATATGCCCTTGCTTGACTTATTAATGCAAGCACAAACCACCCTACGTCAATACTTCCCTGCAAACACTGTTCAAGTCAGTACTTTATTATCGATTAAGACGGGTAACTGTCCAGAGGATTGTGGTTATTGCTCACAATCAGGCCACCACACCACCGACTTACGGCCAGAAAAGAAAATTGCGGTTGAAAAAGCCATCGAAGAGGCAAAAAAAGCCAAAGAATCTGGCTCAAGTCGTTTTTGTATGGGCGCTGCGTGGAAACACCCACATGACCGCGATATGCCATACGTACTTGAATTGATTAAAGAAGTCAAAGCGCTTGGTCTAGAAACTTGTATGACCTTGGGTATGCTAAGTGGCAACCAAGCCCAACTATTGGCAGATGCCGGCCTTGACTACTACAATCATAACTTAGACACCTCACGCGAATACTATAATGAGATTGTGAGTACGCGTAGTTACGATGACCGTTTAAACACCCTTGACCATGTGCGCCAAGCGGGTATCAATATCTGTTCAGGTGGCATCATCGGTATGGGTGAAGGTCGTGAAGACCGTATCAATCTATTGCACGAATTGGCCAATTTGCCAAAACCACCTGAGTCAATTCCTATCAATATGTTGGTTGCGATTGAGGGTACGCCAATTCACGATAAACTCGATGGCACGCGTTTGCCTGTTCTTGAATGGATTCGCACGATTGCGGTAGCGCGCCTTGCCTGCCCAACCAGTTATGTGCGTATCGCTGCGGGTCGTGAAGGTCTAACCGATACTGAGCAAGCCATGTTATTTATGGCCGGTGCGAACTCATTCTTCTATGGTGATCGCTTGTTGACCACAGATAATGCCACCACCAATCACGATGATAAGTTGATGGCAGACTTGGGTCTGATTGCTGAAAAAGCCGAGCCAAAGCAAATCCCTGTGACCAATGCCGTCAGTGGCCGTATTGGTAGCTTAGCGGTAGTATAAGCCTCACTCTATGCTCAATCACTTTAACTTAGCCAAACAGCTTGCCGAGCAAGGTGAACAAGGCCGTTACCGCTCACTGACCCATGTCAGCCAAGGCGTAACCCCGACCCTAACGGTTGACGGTAATACTTATCTGAACTTTGCCAGTAACGATTATCTCGGGCTGGCAAGTCATCCCGCTGTGGTACAAAGCTTGGCTGATGCGACACGTGAGCTGGGACAAGTTGGTAGCGGTGCATCACATCTGATTACAGGTCATCACATTTGGCACGATGAGCTAGCTACGACCTTAGCCGTAGCCAGTGGCTATGAGCGAGCATTGACCTTTAGCACCGGCTATATGGCCAATGTCGGCGTGATTCAGGCACTGTGTAATAAAGATACGGCTATCTTCAGTGACAAGCTCAATCACGCATCGATTATTGATGGCGCGATTTTGAGCCGTGCACAAGTAGTGCGCTTTAATCATCGCGATTATGTCGGTCTTGAGCAGCGCTTACAAGCCAGTGGCGCCAAGCAAAAACTCATCGTCACTGACCATATCTTTAGTATGGATGGTACGTTGGCGGATTTGGCGATATTACAGGATTTGGCTCAGCGTTATGACTGTGCCTTGATGGTGGATGATGCGCATGGCTTTGGTCTACCGTATCAGGCATATCAAGCAACTTCCGCAGCTATCCCAAAAGCTGATATCTATATCGGCACATTAGGCAAAGCAATTGGCACCAGTGGCGCCTTTGTGGCTGGTAGTCATGCGTTGATTGATTATCTGATTAACTTTGCCCGCTCATATATCTACACCACAGCCACGCCACCTGCCTTGGCAAAAGCCACGCAAACGGCCGTCCAAGTAGCGATAGCTGATACTAAGCGCCATCAGCAATTACTTGCCAATATCCAACAGCTAACGCAAGGCTTAAGTCACCAAGGCTGGCAAGTCGGCATTGATGATAAAGTGCCTAACACGGCAATTATCCCTGTGATGATTGGTGATAATGACAAAGCGGTTTATTTATCGCAGCAACTTAAACAACAAGGTATGTGGGTATCTGCGATTCGACCGCCAACCGTACCCGTGGGTACCGCGCGATTACGCTTTTGTGTTAGCGCCGCGCACAGTTCACAGCAGATTGCGGATTTACTTCAAGTAATGCAACGCCTACAATAACGATGTGGGCTTTTTTTACCCTTTATAATATAGTCACATAAATTCACTTTAAGACAAGGAAAACGAGTGCAGCTAATACAAGTAGTACAGCAAAGGAGTTTGACGTAGTATTAAAGTGAATTTAAAAGACTAGATATTGTGCAACTCATGGGGATAGGAATGGGCGAGTATTTTTTGTGGTTTAAAGCATGGCACGTGATTAGCGTGATTTGTTGGTTTGCGGGGTTGTTTTATTTGCCGCGCTTGTTCGTGTATCACGCCATGAGCGAGGACAAACTCAGCCATGAGCGCTTTGAGGTGATGGAGCGTAAGCTATATCGCGGTATCATGAATCCCGCCATGATTGCGACTTGGGTATTTGGTCTATTGATGCTAATGCCGAATTGGGCAGCGTATAAAACCCAAGGTTGGCTACATATCAAATTAGCGTTGGTAGTTTTATTGACGATTTATCATTTCTGTTGTGGTTACTATCGCAAGAAATTGATTAACAATGCACATTACAAAAACCATGTATTTTGGCGTTGGTTTAACGAAGCGCCGACGATTGCCTTGGTCATTGTCGTGTGCTTGGTGATTGTCAAACCGCAATTTTAATACTTTACTTTAAAATCTGAATCAAGTCCAAGCTCTAGCCAACAAGGGTATGGCTTTCAGGATAGCGAATCCGCGTTGGCTTTGGTGTGGCAATAAAATACGCCAAGGTCAACGGCCCTACCCGCCCCATAAACATCAAAAACATAATAATCAACTGGCCGTTTTCGGTTAAATGCGCAGTAAAGTTACGCGATAATCCCACCGTAGATGAGGCGGAAATCACCTCAAACAAAATATCCACAATCTCGCCTTTAGGCTCAGTTAGGCTTAGCAAAAAGGCACTGACCAACACCATCAACATCGAGATACTCATTAGCGCGAAGGATTTTTTGACCAGTTTATCCGGCATGGCTTTGCCAAACAAAATAACCTGCTGACGTTGGCGCAAATACGACCAAGTCGTGGCTAGGATAATCATAAAAGTGCCTAGCTTAATTCCCCCACCCGTTGACATCGACCCTGCCCCAATAAACATCAAAAAATAGGTCAACAAGGTACTGGCATTATCAAGTTGGGCGATATCCATGTTGTTAAAGCCCGAACTGCGTGTGGTAACCGCCATAAACCATGCTGCCGCTAATTGCTCCATCAATTCAAATTCGCCAATGGTTGCTGCGTTATTACGCTCAATCAGCCAATACAAGCCAAAGGCAATCGCATTGACCACCACCGTACCGGTGAGCATGACTTTGGTATTGGTACTAAAGCTGCGCCATTGTCGACGCTTAAGCACATCAAGCACCACCAAAAAACCCAAGCCACCCATAACCACCAAACCACTAATCACCGTACTGATAATCGGCGTATTGACATACGGCATCAAACTATCACCGGTCAGCGCAAAACCGGCATTATTAAATGAAGAGATACATAAAAAAAATGCCTCATAGACCGCCTGAGATGGCCCTTTTAGTGGTGCTAGACATAACACCAAAGCGATAAAGCCGATAAGTTCAACACTCAAAGCGATTTTGATAACCGCCTTTGCCGTATGGACCACTTGGCTAAGACTGGTGCCACCCATCGCTTCTTGCGCGGTCAGTGCCCCAGACATGCCCATTTTGCCTTGTAAGGTGGTTAACACCAAAATCGCAAAGGTCATAAACCCCAAACCACCAAACTGCACCAACCCGATAATCACCATATGACCAAACAACGTATAATTCGCGGTGTCCACCACCGTCAAACCGGTCACCGTCACCGCAGAGGTCGCGGTAAACGCCGCTTGCAGTAAGCTAATCGGCTGATGGCTGGCGATTGGTAAGGCCAATAGACTGGTACCTAACACAATTAAGAACAAAAACCCCAACGATAAAATCGCTGGGGGCGATAGTTGCAATGCCTGCTTATCAGGCTTGATTGAATGAGGCACGGCCATTGGTACTCGCTTAACGCGCATTCATGTCGTTATGGGTTATTGGGGTTACTGGAAATACTGTGGCGGCTGCGTACAGCATGGCATTATCTTTCTTGTATATTTAAGCTTGGCGCTGCCGACTCGCTTCATAGAGCATCATGCCGGTCGCAACACTCACGTTCAAGCTTTGAATATGGCCATGCTCATTGCCCGACATCGGGATATACACAAGCTGGTCACAAGTATCAGCCGTTAGGCGGCGAATACCATCGCCTTCTGAGCCCATGACGATAGCCACATCACCGGTCAAGTCACAGTCTTGCACAGGTTTTGCCATTTCATCAAGTGCGGTACCAAACACGAACACGCCTTGCTTCTTGATGTCATTGAGCGTGCGTGCCAAGTTGGTCACTTGCACAAATGGAATCAGCTCCACCGCACCGACCGCAACTTTGGCAACGGCGGGCGTGATGGTTGAGGTGTTGTGCTTTGGAATAATCACCGCTGACACCCCCATCGCCACTGCGGTACGAATACAGGCACCCAAATTATTAGGGTCTGTGATTTGGTCGAGTACCAACAATAACACCGGCTTGTTTGCCGCTTGGTGCGAGCTAATCAAATCCGCTAAGTCTTTTTCATCGGCCAAAGTCGCCGGACGCGCTTGTAATACAACGCCTTGGTGCTGTGGGCTATCGGCCAATTTGCTCAACTTGTCTTTGGCCGTGGCTTGCACGCTGATGCCATAATCTTGCGCTAGTTGCAAAATCGCTTGGACGCTATCGTCTGGCTTATTGCTGTCAAGTTTGCTGTCTTGGACAAACAACGCCACGCCATCCATACCACGTTGCTCAAGTAACGCTTGCACCGCATGGATGCCATAAAAATACACGGGTTTTGCCATAAGTTTGGTTTGCTCAATCGGTAAAATAATAATCGTGAAAATGATAAGGGCTGGTGAATCTTACGCAACTCATCAGCCCATAGGAATATGTGATTTTTTGCCCTTAAAACTAGCACACTTGTCTAGCTATCAAATTAGCCTTCAAAATGGCAGATATACTGGACAATTTCTTCGGTTTTCATTTCGTAGCTGCTATGACCTTCGACAACGAATGCTTGACCCGCTCGATAGTAGGTAAAGCCTTCTTCACCTTCCAGCTTCACTTCGCACTCGCCTGCCAAAATCTCGATTCGCTCAGAGGAGTCTGTTTTAAACTCATATAGCGGAATATCGCTGTCACAAGGTAACACAATACCAAGCATTTTTTTGCGCCCGTCTTCGAACCACACAGTGCGGCTAAAGGTACGACCTTGGTAGTACATATTGGCAATTTTTTCTACTGAAACATGGTCAAAACGGGTCGATGATGTGGTCATGTTTGATTCCTCAAATGTGCAACGTATCGGCAAATTTCTTATCCAAATAATTTGCTTATTTTACCATTTGCCCTAATTATGCTATTGTTTACTTGGCAAAATTGTCGTTAGATTTTTACCGATTTTTTGCTGATTGTCTACCCTTATTCGTAAATATTGCGACCAGTGGTTCGATTGTTCATGGATATTAAATGAATAGTCAGGCCTTGCACTAGACGTCGCTATATATTCATCATCACGCGATGACTCAGCCTCATTAGGCTGTCAAACGTTGGGATACCCTGATAGGATTGCTATGCTAACACAGTTAACCTTGCAAAACCTTGCGTTGGTCGAACAGGCTGAGCTTGATATGCACCCAGGTTTTAACGTCATCACCGGTGAAACAGGTGCAGGTAAGTCGTTGCTACTTGATGCCCTTCAGTTGTGTGTCGGTGGGCGTACCGATGGTGGACTCATTCGGCATGGTCATACCACGGCTGAGGCGTTTGCTGAGTTCGATATCGGTCAGTTACCACAAGTACAAGCGTGGCTAAATGAGCAAAACTATCCCATCGATGAAAATACCCTACTGATTCGCCGTCAACTGGCTAACCAAAATGGCACGATTCGTAGCAAGGCATGGTTAAATGGTTCACCGATTAGCTTGAATGAATTAAAAACCTTGGGAAACTTATTGGTTAATATCCATAGCCAACATGCCCAACATAGCTTATTACGCCCGCAATTTGTCCTTGATTGGCTCGATAGTGCGACGGGCTTAACCGGACTTGCCGAACAGGTCAGCAGTGCGTTTAGCCATTATGAGTCACTGAAACAACAAGCTTCGCGTTTGGCGCGTGACGAGAAGCTACGCCAACAGCAAATCTTATTACTGAATAACCAACTTACTGATATTGAGCCGATTGCGGCTATTAACTACCATGAGTTAGAAGCTGAATACGATGAATTGTCTAATCTAGAAAGCTTGATGCAGCAAGCCAGCCTAACCGTAGGTTTACTTAATAATGACAGCGACGAGCCAGATGTCAGCACCTTGCTTGCCAAAGCCATTAAACTGTGTGAAGCACAATCAGGTATCAGCCAAACCTATGCCGACTGTGTCGAACAACTGTACCAAGCACAAAGTGCAGTCAGTGAGGTTTCAAGTACCTTGACCGACTATGCCGAAGGCCAAAGCTTAGACCCAGAACGTCTAGCACAGCTCGATGAACAGCTATCCACCTTCCATCGTTTGGCGCGCAAGTATCAAACCACGCCTGAGCGTTTGCTAGCGGATGCGACCGAATGGCAAGGTGAACTTGATGAATTAAACGCTGTTTTGTCACCCGAAGCCTTCGCGGAAGAAATTGAGGCAGCGTATCAAACTTACCTCACCCAAGCCCAAGCGCTTGATGATAAGCGTCAACAAGTTGCGCCGATGTTGTCTGAAACCTTAGTCAAGCGGTTAAAACTACTCGCATTACCAAACGTCCAGGCTGAGTTTCAATTTACCGCGTTGGACAAGCCACAAAGCTTTGGTTTATCCAATATTGAGTTGGTATTTAGTGCCAACGTCGGTATGCCAATGCAACCCTTGCACAAAATCGCCTCAGGTGGTGAGTTATCACGCCTAGCCTTAGTGATGCAAGTAATCGACGCGCAAGGTCAATGCCGCACCGCTCAAGATAGCACCAACGCATCATCGAAGGCCGCCTCAACCATTCCGCGTCAATTATTGGTATTTGATGAGGTCGATGTCGGTATCAGTGGTGGTACTGCCCAAGTGGTCGGCGAGTTATTGCGCGAGCTTGGTACTGAGCAGCAAATCATTGCCATTACGCACCAAGCACAGGTTGCCTCACAGGCGCATCAGCATATCTTGGTCTACAAAACCCAACACGACCAAGCCCAATCACACCTACAAAACCTAAGCGGTGATGCCCAAGTCCAAGAACTTGCGCGGATGTCCGGTGGCGTCAATATCACCGAAACCACGTTAGAGCACGCGCGTAGCTTACTAGCAAGTGTTACTTAAGCGTGAACCGAACCTACCATCTAATACATAACCCTTGCTTTGCACTACCCTTTTGAATACTGAATACAGCGATTGAAACCACGATTATGTCAACCACGCAAAACTTTACGAATCATTTTTTGATTGCCACGCCCAATATTGATGCTGGGATTTTTCAGCACTCATTGGTGTATATCTGTCGCCATGACCCGCATGGGGTACTTGGCTTGGTACTGAATAAACCTATCTATCATAGCAATGTCAGTAAGTTATTCGAGGAGCTTGATATCAACGTCACTACTAATAACTTGCACAAAAAGCACCCACTCGATGGCGGGCCGATGAACCCAGAAGTGGGTTTTGTATTGCATACTGGACAGCCGGATTGGGTATCGTCGTTTGCGATTACCGAAAACGTGTGTATCACCACCAGTAAAGACATCTTACAAAGCATTGCATCGGGTCAGGGTGTCGAGCATTTTGAGCTATGTTTGGGACACGCAAGTTGGGCGAAAGGTCAGCTTGAAACTGAAATCAACCAAGGCGACTGGTTTGTCTTGCCGGGTGATATGCAGTTGTTATTTGAAACGCCTTATGAAGAGCGTTGGCACATTGCCAGTGAACGTTTGGGCATTGACTTTGACCGCTTGAGTACGGATATTGGCCATGCTTGATAATTCTTCACAACCGCACCCACAAGACCCTATAACCGCGCAAACATCGGTAGAAACGGTGATGGGTTTGGACTTTGGGGTTGTCAAAATGGGTATCGCGCTTGGCAATACCTTGACCCAAACCGCCAGTCCCTTGATGCAATTTCCCATGAATAATGGTCAACCGGATTGGGACAAGCTACTCGGCCTGATTAACGAATGGCAAGTTGCGCGCGTGGTGGTCGGTTTGCCGCTTAATATGGACGGTACGACCTCTGAATTGGGCAATCGTGCCAAAAAATTCGCTCGCAGGCTCAATCATCAACTCCAAGCTGCACATAGGGGCTGTCCGGTTATCTTAGCCGATGAGCGTCTAAGTAGCCGTGAGGCCAAAAGCTTGGCCTGGGAATATGGCTTGATTAAAAGTGAAAAAGAACCGATTGACAGTATCGCATCTGCCATTATGCTGGGTAGTTGGTTACGCAGTGGTGAGGGCGAGGTTTTAGCATGAGCAATATCCAACAAGATACCAGCACGCCGACTGCTTCAGCCGACCCAATCACTCACTTAGCACCGAAGCATAGTGTACCAGCGCCGGTCTTGGAATTAATTGCCCAAGCTCGCACCCTAAACAAAGCTAGCATATATCTGATATACTTGGCGATTGGCGCATTTTTGGTTTTTGGTACGTTAAAGAGTTTGACGGTATTTCATGATAGCGAGCTCATGTATACCCTGTTTCACTACTTACCCTATACCTTGGTCGGTCTGACCATTCCTGTATCTTGCTATGTCGCCTTTATCCTGTTTCGCTATCGCTTAAGTCAGCCAAGTATGTTGGCGCTGTGCCTTGGCGTGGGCTTTGGGCTATTTTTAATTAGTAGTTATGTGGCGTTGGCCGCTTGGATAGGCGTGGCATTTATGTTTAAGGCCAATCTCACCCGCTTTTTTAACTTTCTTGAACAACCTTAATGTTTGATGAACACTGTCATGCAAAATCCAGAAAATAACGATTTAAACCCTAGTACTCTTACGGCAAATTATGAACTCGATACCTTGGGATTGATTTGTCCTGAGCCGATTATGCTACTGCACAAGACGGTGCGTAAAGCCCAATCGGGCGAGCTGATTCATGTGATCGCCAATGACCCGGCGACCACGCGTGATATTCCGAATTTTTGCCGTCATTTGGGGCATAAACTGGTCGCACAACAAGATATCATGAACCCAAATAACCTTGCCGACCCTGACCCGTATGCCAATGTGTATCATTATTGGCTACAAAAAAAATAACCCCTGTGAACGATTAACTGCCCTATGTCGCAAATAGCCGCCCGTAAACCTCGCCAACCCAAAGCCGTCAATATTAGCGATGAACCGGTGTATATTCAGCAATTTCGTCAAGACTTGCTCACGCGTGGCTTATCGACCAATACGCGTAACGCCTACGTGCGCGATTTGTTAAGCTGCGAAACCACCAATCCCAAAGCACTGACCCAATGGCAAGCCGAGGATGTGCTAGCGTGTTTGGGCGCATTTTATCAACAAGGCAAAACCGCACGCAGTCAAGCGCGAGCATTGTCATCGCTCAAGCAATTTTTCTTGTGGCAAATCAATGCCAATTTGCGCGAGGACAACCCTTGCGAACACATTCGCGCGCCAAAAATCGGACGTTCACTGCCCAAAGATTTATCAGAACAGGATGTGGAAGCCTTGCTAGCCAGTCCAGATACGGGTACGGCACTCGGCATGCGGGATCAAGCCATGCTTGAGGTGCTGTATGCGTGCGGCCTGCGTGTTTCAGAGCTGATGAACTTATCCATGAATGAGGTCAATCTAAATGCCGGCTGGCTACAAATTACCGGTAAAGGTGATAAGACTCGACTCGTACCGCTTGGGGAAGTAGCGATTGAGGCATTAAAGGATTACTTGGCGGTGGCGCGTCCCGAGTTAGCGCTTAATAAAGGTGGGCAATATAGTAACTGTCCGGCGGTGTTTTTGACCCAACAAGGCGGCTATATGACGCGGCAAAACTTTTGGTATGCTATCAAACGTTATGCCGGACAAGCGGGGATTGAGGCGGATATTTCACCGCATACCTTACGCCATGCCTTTGCCACCCACTTACTCAATCATGGTGCAGATTTGCGCAGTGTCCAGATGTTACTCGGCCATAGTGATTTGTCGACCACACAGATTTATACCCATGTGGCGACCGCACGCTTACAACAACTTCACGCGAACCATCACCCACGCGCGTAAATTCTAGCTTTAGATACGATTGACATCCATATTATCAGGCATATGCACGATTGGCTTTAACAAGCTAATCGCATGTTCAACATTGTCACACACGATCAATCTATCCATATCTTCTTGCTTCATAAAACCTTGCTCAACGGTAAAATGCAAATGCTCAATTAAGCGGTCATAAAAACCGTTCACATTCAAAATCACCATCGGCTTTTCATGTTGGTAAAGTTGACGCCATGTCGCGACTTCCATGATTTCTTCCAAGGTACCCAAACCACCCGGTAACGTAATAAAGGCACTGGCGTACTCGGCCATCAACGCCTTACGGGTGTGCATGGTATCGGTCAAATGCAATCGGGTTAAGTCTTTATGTGCGACCTCACGACCGAGCATAAATTCCGGAATCACACCAACTGTCACGCCGCCATGCTCAATTACACCATCGGCCACCGCGCCCATACAACCAATTACCGCCCCACCATATACCAAGCCATAATTGGCTTCAACCAACGCCTTCCCAAGCTCATAGGCCGTTTCGCGATAAATTGGCGCGTTACCTACCTTTGAACCACAATACACCGCAATGAGCGGTACTTGAATATCATCTTGTTTAACGATTTGCTTAATGTCACTGACTTGCTTACTGGTAATTATATCCACTGGGGTCATACCGTTTCCTATTACTGAGTATTACATGATAACGCTATTTTAAGACACTTTAATTAAGTTACTGCCTTAAATAGGGACTTAATAAGGGTAAAAAAGGGATAGTCAAATAAATTCATTTTAAGACAAGGAAAACGAGCGAAGGTAGTACAAATAGTACAGCGAGCGAGATTGACGTAGTATTAAAGTGACGTTAAAAGACTATAAATGCTATCCCATACAGATTGTAGGGACAGCATCCCATGTTATGCTAGATAAAATTTTGGCTAACCTAGCGTTGATTTCTGTTAAATGGGCTGATACAGCACGCCCACAAGTAAGATACTGATATCTTTGGCATTTGGGGTAAGTTGTACGCTGTCGAGTGCCGCAAGCTGTGGGTCAAACTGGCTAGATAAGCTATCAAGCTGTCCCTGTAACGCTTGCTCCAAGGCTGTATATTCTGCTTGCAACTGCTGACGCATGCTATCGAGTTCAGCCACCGTCTGTTTATTGGCATTGATATCGCCGACAGAATTCATGGCGCGTTTGACATGTGCGATATTGGTCTGTGACAAGGTTTTGCGCCCCATAAAAGCACCCAATACGGCTGAGCCGATACTCATGCCCGCATCAAGCCAGCCTTTACTAGCCTCACTGGATTCTTTTTCAAACCTCTCATTGGCGGCTTGGATTTTTTTGGCTAAGTTGTCCTGTTTTTTGGCAAAAGTTTCACGTAGCTTGGCAATCGCCAAATCGCGTTGCTCACGTAGCGGCACCGCAATACGGTTACGAAAAGCGGTTTCACTTTCCCCAACATCACTATATAGCCCGGCACTATCTGCGTACCAAAGATTGAGTAGTGGCTGCTGACGAATGGCTTCTTTGGCGTCTTTTTCCCATGTTTTCCAACAAGCCTTATCAAGCGCTTGTGTCGGTAATTCTTTTAGGCTCGCGGGTTGGTGCGGATTGGCTTGTAACTGCTCAAAGCTTACGTCACTGATGACGGCATTATGCCAATCCACGACCAACGGTGGCTCTGCGAATGGGGTCACGAGCAATAAAGTTTGTTGGGTATTGGCGCCGGATTTTTTGTCATTGATAAAGACCCGCGCGTAGGCGAAGGCATTGGGTTGGTAAAAGGTCTGACTTTCGCTAACAGTGTCTTTGGGCAAAAAGTACAAACCCACATCTTTTGGCAAGGCCGGTGGCTGACTGATACTACTATCCAATGGGCTAAGTGCCGGACTGGCTTGCGCAGGCGTATTACTTACTTGGTCGCTCTGACTCGCCATTTGCTCAGCTTTTAGCTTGGCAATGCTTTGTTTACTCAGCGGCCCTGATAGATAGTTCATGGTAAAACGCGTGGCAAAAATCACCGGACTGGCATCATGTACGTTCTTGAGTAGGAACTGGCGTTTGCCTAACTGGTCAAACCAGGTATTCAAATCCGCCTTGGTCAAGCTGTTGCCACCTGCCGATAATAGACCATCCATCACGCGCTCGCGGTCTTGTGCCGTCTGCAAACGACCGATAAACCAAGTACCTGTATTTGAGAGCGCTTTGTAGTCCAAGTCCACAGGGTTTTGGGTCGCTAACACAATGCCAAGGCCAAAGGCACGCGCTTGCTTAAGTAGCGTTAGCAGTAACACCTTGGTCGGTGGATTGCCATTGGGCGGTAGATAGCCGAACACCTCATCCATGTACAAAATCGCACGTAAGGTCGAAGTACCTTGTTGGCGACGCATCCAACCCAACAAATTAGTCAGCAACAAGGTCACAAAGAATAAGCGCTCATCATCCGATAGATGCGCAATATTCATCACGCTGGTCTGCGGTTTACCATCTTTGCCATAAAACAGCGCGCCTGCATCGAGAGGCATACCCTTGAGCCATGCCGCAAAGGCCGGTGATGCCAGCAAGGTATTGAGTTTCATTGCCAACGCATTGCGTGATTTTTCCGCAAATACTTGCTCAAGCGGCATCACCCCAATCTTGTCAAATGGCGGTGTCTGAATTTGGGTAATCAAGTCAACCAAGGTCAATGTTTGGTTGTTATCCCATGCCGTCTTGAGTAGCTGCGCCAAAAACACATGCTCAGGGCTTAAGTTGTCGCTATCAAACTTGAGCAGTACCAATAAGGCAGAAACAGTGGCATCCAAGTATTCGACATAAGCCTCACCATCTGACTTGACACTCTCAGGCGGTGGCACAAGATTACCTAACAAGGCAATCGGTAGACCGTTTTCGCTGGCAGGCGTGTAGATATTTACACGGTTGGCGTTTTTTAAGGCTTGGACACGTTCTAGAGTTTGACTGGTATTGGCTAGGCCTTGTTGCCAAGTTTCGGCAGTTTGCTTGGCAAAGTCTGCCACACTCACGCCTGCTTGGGTCGCCATCCCACTGTCAATCCACGGCTCAAAGTCGCTGGGCGCCAAATTAGGGAATGTGAGTGCCAAGTTACCCAAATCCCCCTTTGGATCAATCGCAATAATCGGGATATTATCCAGTGCCGCTTCTTCTAGCAAGCTAATCCCCAAACCTGTTTTACCAGAACCCGTCATCCCAATAATTACCGCATGGGTGGTCAAATCCGCCATATCATATAGGGTCGGTTGACCTTTGACATTTTCTGGATACACATCCGTACCCAAATAAAACTGTCCGATATTATCGGCGATATTATTGGTGAGTGTTGCCATACGAGTTCCTTCTAGTTCGTTTTCTTCATTAGACTTAGTCGATTGTTGTTAATTTTTGCGTATAAAGACGTTGTGAATACAGGTTATAAAATTATTGTATATTCACCTCATTATAAGGAAAAATTATGCCAATCGCTTTATAAAGTTTGATTATCGCGACTTGTTTTTTTATAAGGTTCTCTCAGATTTGTAAAAAACTCATCTTTTTTTTACTTTTATAATTTGGCACAATGTTACTATTGACGTTAATCTCTGACAATCTTTAGGAATATCTATGATAAATAAACGTTTTCCGGGTATCTTTGTCAATTTTCTAGTCATCATGACAATGACTGCGTGCCAACCTACACTACCGGAAAATCTTTCAAGCAAAACAACAGATATCTCAACTACTTCACACGATACTAACGCTGTGCAATCGCAGAATGCGGTGAATACGCCTCCATTGGTGGCTTCTGCACGCTCACAGATAGGCGTTACGGTGGGCTATGACCCAAGCTATCGCAATCTTGCGTTTCCGATGGGGGATGTTGATAAATCCACAGGCGTCTGTACGGATGTAGTGATTCGCGCCTATCGTGACCAAGGCAAAGACTTACAACAACTGGTCAACACGGATATGAAAAAAGCTTGGCACGCCTATCCCAAAATTTGGGGGCTGAGTAAGCCTGACACCAATATTGACCACCGCCGCGTACCGAACTTAGAAGTATTCTTCAGCCGCCACGACAACAGCTTATCCCTCACAGACAAGGGTGGTTTTGAGCCAGGGGATTTGGTAACTTGGCGATTACCACAAAATGGCAAAGATTTGCCGCATATCGGGATTGTGTCTGACAAAAAAACTGTGGATGGAACACCGTTAATCATCCACAACATTGGACGTGGGGCCGAAGAAAGCGATATCTTGTACCGCTTTCCGATTACAGGACATTATCGTTATTAATTGTAAAAACGTGTGAAGGTAATTGACGTTGTTATTTACAAACACTTTAACGCAAATACACCACTTTATCAGGCAACTCATTGCCGCGTGGGTCATGCGACAAGCGATAATGCTGACGCAATAACTGACCAACATCATCAAGTAAGCCACATAAGCTATCAACTTGCTTACCGGCTTTGATACCTTCAATCGCCTTATCGCACATGGCTTGCCACATGCTTGGCATTACTTGGGCATTAATACCGCGATCTGCCACCACTTCTAGACGATGCTCACACACATTCAGATAGACCAAGACCCCTGTGTTGTCATCAGTATCCCAAACGCGATAAAGCCCAAATAAGTCAATCGCCCTATCACGACTATCATGATGACGTGCTATATCAAGTGGTAGCGTGTTTTCTACAACCAACACGACTTCACCGCGGTGCCCTGCTTCAGCTTTGCTAACAGCCTCAGTCAATTGCTGAGAATTAGCAGGTGTTAGCCAACGATTATGTAACATTGGGATAAAGGCAACTTGGCGCCACCACCGCGCCCAACTAGGATTCGTCGTAGGCGCACGGGTTGGTGAAGCGGCATCATGTAGTGGTTCGAGTTTTACATTAGTATCAGTCATAGTATTTTGTATAGTTCAAAAATAGAAAATGGATTATTCGAATGTTTGGTTAACCAATATCTGACGCATCGCGACCATTCTATGGAAGCCTTTATTTGGATACGCTTTTTTTCACCTGCTTAACATAGTCTTTATCTAGTCCAAACTTAACCATGGCTAATGAAGCATTGACCAAATCTGCTTGTCGTAGCAACTCCACTAGCGGATAAACTGTGCTATCAAATGCGGTAATTTTGTGGTGCTGTTCGATCATTAGCAGAATTTCATCACGAAATTTTGCTTGTTTGGTATGCGCAAGATACTCATCAGCTAACGTCATGGAGGGTGGCAAATAATCAACCGTGTTATCCGTAAATAACCCCAAATCATGAAAAGCGAGTGCAATTTGCAATTTTTGGCTATCTTCTTCGCCCAATTCTTTATCTGATAACGCTTGGCAAAACTGAAACACGCGATAACAGTGATTGCGATAACCATTAAAATCTTTGCCAATTTTCGATTTGTAGCTTTCTACAATACTATCAAAAGTCGGTAATTCGCTTTGTGTTTTACGTTTTTTTAGCGGATTAAAAAATGTCATAATACGCTTACCTTTTGGCTCAAATTTAAAAAATCCTCAAAACATCCGTTAAATTATTAACACACTAGCTATGATGTTTTACCAAGAACCACCGGCACCACCACCGCCAAAGCCACCGCCGCCGCCCCCAAAACCACCACCGCCGAAGCCGCCGCCGCCAAAACCACCGCCACCACCGAAGCCGCCCGGTAAAATAACAATACCACCACCGCGACCGCCACGACCACTACCACCACCACGACCGCCAAACATTAATAACAGCACAAATAGAACGATCGCGACTAGGATACTAGCCACAATACCCGTACCCAATAGCATACCGCCCACGGCCACGCCACCGGCAGCGAAGATTGAGCCCAAGAATCGTCCTAACATACGCGTTAAGATAATGCCAAAGACAAAGCCAAAAATCCCCAACCCAATTGGTGGCAGACCGCCATCTTGTGCCGCTTGCTGTTGGGTATTGGCTTGTCGCTCAGCATCGGCCTGCTTTAGGATAGTCGGGTCGGTGGTTAAGCGTTCTTCAATCCGGTTAATACCGGCATTAATGCCGCCTGCATAATCGCCTTGTTTAAAATATGGGGTAATTTCATCGGTAATAATGCGTTTGGCAATCGCATCGGGAATCGTCCCCTCAAGTCCATAGCCGGTCAAAATATACAGTTTGCGGTCATTTACCGCGACCACCATCAATAGACCTTTATCAGTATCTTTATTACCCAGTTGCCACCGGTCAGCGACCTTCATCGAATAATCAAAAATATCCTCGCCATTGGTACTCGGTACAATCACTACGGCCGCTTGCGCCAAGCCACGCTCATAGATACTACGGAGTTTTTGCTCTAATGCTTGTTTTTCACTGGCAGACAATATCTGTGCTTCATCAATAACAGGGTTATTTAATATAAGCTTATCGGCCGCCACAGGGGCACGGCTTGACGTTGTAGGACGTGCGGGTGCGGTTTGAGTGACCGTTGCAGAGGCGGACGCGTTCGCTGTGGCACGACTATTGGGAAATGGTAGCGCATCATTATTAAGGGTATCGCGAATGGCTTCATTACCTAGTATCGCATCGTTCACGGCTTCATTTTGCTGTGCCATCTTTGACAAAACGACAGCATCTTCAATCCCTTGGTCAGTCGCTCGAGCTGTGGCTTGAGTTGTCGCATTGTTGGCGGTAGCAGTTGCACTATTGGTGGGGGTAGCGGTCACTGTTTCTGCTGAAACAGAAGTCATACTACCCAATGCAATAATCACAGGTAGCGTCCATACCCCACTTGCTTTTATCACCTTGTTTAATTGGTTATGTGTAATCAATGCTGCCACGATTTACCCCACTTTTTGCATTATTTTTATTGTATTTTAATCCCACAATTGCTGAAAACTTCAGCCAATTTGTCACCGTGTTAAACTTACTTTAGCCCCAAGCATCCTATCATTATCTTTTTTACCAGTTTTTTATGGTTATTAGCAAAACGTCCAGTTATAAAAATTGGTAGGTTAGCTTACCCAACCTACCAACCTTTTAGTATAGTGTACTTTAGCGACTGGCTAATGTTTGTATATGATTTGCTTATTTGGATAAAGCTATCATTAATTGCCCGTTGCTGTGGCTTGGTTACCAGTAACAGGTTGGCCGCCAGCATTTGCGGTATTAGGATTTACCACGACAGGTTGACCACCCGCATTTGGTTGTACCGTGACATTATTGGGTTGCGCAGTTGCGTTATTACCAAAATCAACCGTTGGTGCGGTCGAGATTTGCGCTTCGTTACCCACGGTAAAGTTTGGACGCGTATGCATACCAAATACTTTGGCGGTCAAGTTGGTTGGGAATTGACGCACGGTGGTGTTGTATTGCTGAACGTCTTGGATATAACGGCCACGCGCTACGGCAATACGGTTTTCTGTACCTTCAAGCTGCGCTTGTAATTCTTGGAATTGACGATCGGCTTTTAGGTCAGGATAACGTTCTGATACCGCCATCAAACGTGATAATGCCCCAGTCAATTGATCTTGTGCTTGTTGGAAGCGTTGGAATGCCGCTGGGTCATTCAATACTTCTGGTGTCACTTGGATAGAGGTTGCCGCTGAGCGCGCTTGTGTCACTTGGGTTAGCGTTGCTTGCTCATGCTGGGCATAACGCTCAACGACTTTTACTAAGTTAGGAATTAAGTCGGCACGGCGTTGGTACTGGTTAACTACTTCAGACCATGAGGCATTAATTTGCTCGTCTTGGGCTTGCATGGTGTTATAACCACAGCCAGTTAAATTGGCCGAACCCACAATAATAGCAGTTGCAAGTAGCGCATTTTTCATAGTTTTCATGCAGTTTTCCTCAAAATTTTAAAGTAGTTTTTGTAAAGGTTTTCTGCATTATGTCGTGAAGTCTAACTTGTGTAAATTAACGTTTTGTGTACCGGTGTTTGGTTTTTGTGAAAAATGATGGGATGATTGAAAATAGGATTAGATATTATTTTGGCGAGTTTTAAACAGTTTTAAGTTTGAATATCATTTATGGTGAAGCGGCATTTAGGAAAGTTACTGCAACCATAAAATATTTTTCCGACATATTGACCTTTTTGTGCTGTCCTTTGGACAAGTTTCCTACCACATTTTGGACAAGTTAAATGATGATCGCCTTCTAAAGCTTGGGATGGATTATTAATATCCACTTCCCTTCGCTCTGATAATAACTGGGTTGGCGCAGATAATTTTGATTGACGTTTATTTTCGATATGCGTTAGGTGTACCGTATTAGCTAATGCACCCGGTGATAATCTTCGATTATGAATCTTATTAGCAAAACTTTGGCATTGCTGTGGGGTGAATTGAACGTCAGTATAACTACGCAATTTACGATTTAAATCAATCAAATGAATGACATTGTCAGGCATAGGGGTTTTAAATGTCGCCTTACCCATAAATACCACAATCGAAAAGATTTGATTATCATGAACATTCAATAACCTTTGCACTACTTCTACATGTTTTTGGTTTTGTAAGATAGGATTATAAAATCGAAATTTACTTGTTGGATTTAGTACTTGCGTCCATTGATAATCATCGACCTTGCCATAGATATAACCGGCATAATTTTTTACTTCTAATACGAACACCCCAAATTGACTAATAACGATATGGTCAATTTGGGTAGTCGCATTATCAGCGGTATGTAAAGTCACATCATCAAAGATGTCATAGTCTTTACTGTTTTTACCCATACTTAGTAGCAAACTGGTTTTTAATTCACCGCGCTTACCTTTAGCATTCGTAGAGTTAGAAAACAGTGTACCAAGTAAAGATAAAAACGTTGCCATATGTCTTATCTCAAGAACGCGCGTGCATTGCGGAACATACGCATCCACGCACCATCCTGATCCCACTCTTCTGGTTTCCAACTGTGGTTGTATGCCATCAAGTTACGTTCAGGGTGAGGCATCATCAAGGTCACACGACCATCTGTGGTACAGATACCGGTCACACCTTGTGGTGAACCATTCGGATTGAGTGGGTAATGCTCAGTTGGTGCGCCTTGGCTATCAACATAACGCATTGCGATTTGACCATGCGCCGCCATACCTGCGATATCCGTATCCGACAAGGTTGCATAACCCTCACCGTGTGCCACGGCAATCGGTAAGATACTGTCTTGCATACCTTTTAATAGCACAGACTTGGTACGCTCAATTTTCACATTCACGGTACGGGCTTCAAAACGTGCTGATTTGTTCGCCACAAAACGTGGGAAGTTTTCGGCACCCGGAATCAGGTCTTTTAACTGGCTCATCATCTGACAGCCATTACACACACCAAGTGAGAAAGTTTCTGGACGGGTAAAGAAGCGCACAAACTGCATACGTAACTCATCATGGAACAGAATTGATTTTGCCCAACCAGAACCGGCACCCAATACATCGCCATAACTAAAGCCACCACAAGCAACCAAGCCATCAAAGTCACGTAAGTTGACACGACCTTTTAATAAGTCACTCATATGGACGTCAACGGCATCAAAACCGGCACGGGTAAAGCCTGCGCCCATTTCAACATGACCGTTTACGCCTTGCTCACGCAAGATTGCCACTTTTGGCTGTACACTACGGCTATTGATGTAAGGCGCTTCAATGGTTTGATTTAAGTCATAGTTGGCTTGCGCAATCAGACCTTGGTGATTTTTGTCGCCAATCAAGGCAAAAGCTTGTTCAACACACTCTGGGTTATCACGGCCTTTGGTGATATGGTAGCTTACTTTTGACCATTCGGTTTCAAGCTCAGCACGGTCAAATGTCAAGGTTTGGCTAGCAGTTTGAATCAGTAAGCTATCTTCATCGGTGCTTTGACCGATAAGGCTTAACAATTCGCTTGCGCCTGTTTGTTCCGCCACGGCTAATAATGCTTCGACATTTTCTGGTTTAACTTGAATCACCGCGCCTAATTCTTCGGCGAACAGTTGACCCAATAAGTTAGCATCGTCCAATACCAATTTCACGCCTTGGCGGCTAGTGAACTGCATTTCAGCCACAGTCGCCAATAGACCACCGTCACCAATATCGTGGTAAGCAGCGATTAAGCCTTGGTTATTGGCTTGTTGGATAAAGTTAAAGAAATTGATGAGGTCTTGTGGGTTATCCAAGTCAGGGCAGCTATCGCCCAATTGGCTTAGGGTTTGTGCCAAAATCGAACCGCCTAGACGGAACTGACCTTTTGATAAGTCTAAGCGGTAAAACGCAGTTTCACCGGCAGTCAATTCTGGGGTCAAGGTTTTGCTGACATTTTGTACTGGGGCAAAAGCGGTAATCACCAACGACATTGGCGATACCACTGATTTATTGCCTGCCTCATCCGTCCAGTTAGCACGCATCGACAAGCTGTCTTTACCCACCGGAATCGCAATACCCAGCGCAGGGCACAACGCTTCGCCAACCGCCATCACACCTTCGTACAAGGCTTGGTCTTCTTTGTCTTCACCGGTTGCCGCCATCCAGTTAGCCGATAAGGTAATGTCTGATAGCTTGGCAATATTGGCACCCGCGATATTGGTAATCGCTTCAGCCACTGCAAGACGCGCAGAGGCAGATGGGTTAATCAGCGCCACTGGGGTACGCTCACCCATACTCATCGCTTCACCGGTCATTGGTTGACCGTCAAGCGCAACCAACGCTGATGCCGTCACAGCACAGTCAGCGACTGGTACTTGGTAGCGACCCACATATTGGTCACGCACAACCATACCGGTAATCGAACGGTCACCAATGCTAATCAAGAATGATTTGCTCGCCACCGTTGGATGACGTAGTACATCTTTTACCGCTTGGGTTAGGTTAACGCTGTCTAGGGTCAATGGACGTAGATTTGGCTCAGTGCGTTTAAACGCACGTTGCATTTTTGGTGTACCACCTAGCAAGACTTGCATTGGCATATCAACCGGCTGCGCATCGCCTTTAGTATTTAACAGTGGGTCATCCACGACCAATTCACGCACTTCGGTCGCTTCACCCAAAATCGCATACGGGCAGCGTTCACGGTCACAAATGCTGTCAAACAATTCCGCACTCTCAGGGCGAATGGCTAATACATAACGCTCTTGCGCTTCATTCGACCAAATCGCCATTGGGGACATACCATGCTCAAGCGATGGTACTTTACGTAAATTTAACACCGCGCCCAATTCATGGTCATTGACCAATTCTGGCATCGCGTTTGATAGACCGCCCGCGCCCACGTCATGGATTGATACGATTGGGTTGGTGTCATTACCGTCTTTGGCCATTGCCCAACAACGGTCAATCACTTCTTGACAGCGGCGTTCCATCTCAGCGTTATCACGCTGTACTGAGGCAAAATCTAGGCCTTCGTCCAATTCACCACTATCCACCGATGACGCAGCACCACCGCCTAGACCGATTTGCATTGCAGGCCCGCCCAACACAATCAGTAAATCACCGGGTTGAATTGGGTTTTTCTCGACCAAGTTACGTTTGATATTACCGTAGCCGCCCGCAATCATGATTGGCTTATGATAACCGCGCATTTCGCTACCATCTTGCTCGGCTGAGGTGTCCAATTGGAAAGAACGGAAATAACCGACCAAGTTTGGACGACCAAACTCATTGCTGAAGTTCGCTGAACCCAATGGTGCTTCAGTCATGATTTGTAGGGCTGACGCCATACGCTCTGGCTTGCCATAAGCCTCGGTAGATACCTTGCCTGACTGTTCCCAAGCTTCTGGCATATCCGGTAATTGTAGATGTGATACATGAAAACCTGCCAAACTCGCTTTTGGTTTACCACCACGGCCAGTCGCGCCTTCATCACGGATTTCACCGCCCGAACCGGTCGCCGCACCTGAATATGGCGCAATTGCGGTTGGGTGGTTATGGGTTTCGACTTTCATCAAGATATCAATCGCTTCTTGATGAAAGCCGTATTCTAAGTGGTTGTTTTCGCTGTTTAATAATGGGTAAAAACGTAAACCATCAAAACCTTTGACCACTGCCGCGTTGTCTTTATAGGCTGATAGGATGTCGTTTGGGTTTTTTTGGAACGTGTTTTTAATCATGCCAAATAGTGATTTTGGCTGAGTGTCACCATCAATCGTCCATTCAGCGTTAAAGATTTTATGACGGCAATGCTCAGAGTTGGCTTGCGCAAACATCATCAATTCAACATCGGTTGGATTGCGTTTTAACTCATTGACATAGGCATTGGTGAGATAGTCGATATCTTGTGCCGATAAAGCAAAGCCAAACTTGGTATTTGCTTCAACCAATGCATCTTTGCCCGCGCCCATGACATCAATATGGTTAAGGCGTGCTGGCTCTTGGTCGTCGAACAAATGCTGTGCTTTTGCCAAATCGTAGAACAAGCTTTGGGTCATACGGTCGTATAACATCATCTCGATGTCATGCGGTAGCTTTGCAGGCAGTGGTTTACTTGCTGTTAAGGTATACACCACCACGCGTTCAACACGGTCGATATTAACATCACAGTTGTTAAAAATATCGGTCGCTTTACTCGCCCAAGGACTAATCGTACCAAAACGTGGGCTGACCATCACTTGCAACTGACCGTCTTGCGCTTGTTGCATTGCCACATCGTCACCGTGATTTAGCAAATCAATGGCTTTTTTATAATCATGCTCAGCCAAATCTTTTGAAAAGATATAGACTTGCTGGCTAGACAACGCAGTGATAGCAAGGTCTGTAGTTGTATTCAGACGGTTAATCAGTTGCGTGGTTTGGAAGTCAGTTAAAAATGGATGTCCGGCAATGATGGTCATAGGAGAGTTCCGCTTGCTTGGGCAAAAGAAAGAAAGAAAATACAAAAAAAATTGCGCTTATTATAACACCAAACAAGGCAACTTGGGGCACAATCTACGCGACCCCTTACTTAGAAAACACACCTTCTGATTACTACAATCAGTTAGCTATTCGAAACGATTTCACAGATGGTTAACACTAAAAACACCCTATTTGCAAAAGCTTGCAAGGATTACACAGAGTATCGAAGGGGATTTTCCTACAATGGTTCAACATTTCAAGTGATCTCAATGTACCTTTGTATTAACGCGTTATCTAATAACCACTAATTTATAACTGAAACCTTTGCACGAACAGATACACAAAAGTTCGTTAAAATGATATAATGCTTTATAATCAACCACATAGCAAA
>CALJUC010000237.1 GCA_937975585.1 uncultured Moraxella sp.
ATCGAATACTTTAGATAAACACATTGCCAAACGAGTCAGTACATTTGTGTGGATTATTTTGGTTATGATGATCTTAATGGTTTTGGTTTAAACATATATTAAACAACGCATATCTTATCAACCCTATAAGGCAAAGCAAATGAAAAACTGACGGCAATTTTTGACTATTTGTGGTTAGCCAATCGGATGTTGAGGACTCAGCATACGTTTTATTTGCCAAGCAGGCTGAATAATACCGGTTGCGATGCCTTGCTAGTGACTGCCAATATCGTTGATACCAAACCGGTGAAAAAACTAAAAATCCCCTTTATGTGCGGTGAATAATGACACGTAAAGAAAAAACCGAGCTTCATGGAAACTCGGTTTTTATCAATTAATGAATAAAAAAGTCGGTTGCTTTATAACAAGTGTGAATTGAAGCGATTAAGCCAACTTTTCGCCAAGCCAAGTTGGTAGTGCGTTTAACACGTTTGGCAATCCTGCCACGTCACTAGCACCGCCTTGAGCAAAGTCAGGCTTACCGCCACCTTTACCGCCCAATTGTTCGGTCACGTGTTTGATGATGTCACCGGCTTTTACTTTACTGGTCAAGTCTTTAGCCACACTGGCGGTAACCGCGATTTTGTCGCCATCGACACTGGCTAAAATCACCACACCGTCACTGATTTTTGATTTCATATCATCAGATAGGGTGCGCAGTGCTTTGCCGTCCATGCCTTGTAAGCTTGCAATCAGCACTTTTTGACCATTAATATCTTGGACATTGTTAACCAAGTCTTTGGCTTGGCTACTGGCTAGTTTTTGCTGTAAGCGCTCGAGTTGTTTCTCTAAGTCGCGGGTTTTATCCGCCATTTGGTTGACACGGTCAGCGACTTCGTCACGTTTGGCTTTAAGTTGGCTCGCTAAGGTATTTAGCTGTTTATCGCCTTGTTGCACGTATTTGACTGCGCCCATACCGGTGACGGCTTCGATACGGCGGATGCCCGCAGCGATACCTTGTTCACTGATGATTTTGAATAAGCCGATATCGCCCGTGCGCTCTACGTGTAAACCACCACACAGCTCGATTGAGAAAGGTTTGCCGTCTTTGTCAATCGTACCCATGCTCAATACGCGGACGGTATCGCCATATTTTTCACCGAATAATGCCATGGCACCTTTAGCTTGCGCTTGTTCCATGCTCAACAGTTCAGCCGTGGCGGGCTGGTTGCTAAGGATTTGTTGGTTCACGGTGTTTTCGATGGTGATAATCTCTTGCTCGGTCAGTGGCTTGTCGTATGAGAAGTCAAAACGTAGCAATTCACTATTTACCAATGAGCCTTTTTGGGTTACACCTGTGCCGAGATGCTGACGCAATGCTGCATGTAGTAGGTGAGTGGCTGAATGGTTTTTGGCGCTCATCGCACGCACTTGGCTTGCAACACGTGCGTCACTGGCTTGACCCGTTTTGATTTGGCCCATTTTGACCACGCCATGATGGATGATAGCTTGGCCCGATTTTTTGGTGTCTAAAACTTCAAAAAGCCCCGTTTCGGTTTGAATTTCGCCCAGTTCACCGGCTTGACCACCACCTTCAGCATAGAATGGGGTTTTGGCAAGTACCAATACGCCTTCGTCGCCTTCATTTAGGCTGTCAACGGCTTTGCCTTCTGCGTATAGGTGGGTCACATCACTTTGATGCTCTGACTCATCATAACCCAAGAACTCAGTCGCACTATCGATTTGAATCAGTTTGGTGTAATCCATACCAAACTTGCCTGCTTCACGTGCACGCGCACGTTGTTCGTTCATGCTGCGCTCGAAGCCTTCTTCATCGATTAAGATGTCTTTTTCACGTAGGATGTCAGCGGTTAAGTCTGCTGGGAAGCCGTAAGTGTCGTACAGTTTGAACACCGTTTCACCCGCTAAAGTATCACCAGCTTTTAGCGATTCAAGTTCATTTGATAGTAAGCGCAAGCCTTGTGATAAGGTTTTAGCAAATTGTTCTTCTTCTTTTAGAATCGCTTGTTCGATATAGCTTTGGCGCTCGCGCAACTCTGGGTAAGCGTCGCCCATGACTTCGGCAAGAGGCGCTACCAGTTTGTAGAAGAAGTTTTCAGTCGCGCCTAGCTTGTTACCATGACGTACCGCGCGGCGGATAATGCGACGCAACACATAACCACGACCTTCGTTACTTGGTAACACACCGTCACCGATTAAGAATGCCACGGCACGAATATGGTCAGCGAGTACTTTTAATGAGGCTTGTGCATCGTTGGTTATACCGATGATGTTAGCGGCAGCGTTCATCAAGTGTTGGAATAGGTCAATCTCATAGTTGTTGTGAACGCCCTGCATAATCGCGCTGATACGCTCTAAGCCCATACCGGTATCGACGCTTGGGGCAGGTAGTGGCTCAAGCGTGCCGTCTTTTTGGCGGTTAAACTGCATAAATACGCAGTTCCACACCTCAATATAGCGGTCGCCATCTTCTTCAGCGCTGCCAGGCAAACCACCCCAGATATGCTCGCCATGGTCGTAGAATACTTCGGTACATGGACCACAAGGACCAGTATCACCCATCGCCCAAAAGTTATCTGACTGGAATGGGCCGCCTTTATTGTCACCGATACGGATAATGCGCTCTGGCGCAAGACCGACAGTTTTATGCCAAATATCAAAGGCTTCGTCATCGGTGTGATAGATGGTAACGTAGAGTTTGTCTTTTGGCAGGTTTAACCATTTTTCTGAGGTCAAAAATTCCCAAGCGAATGGAATTGCTTTTTCTTTGAAATAATCGCCAAATGAGAAGTTGCCCAACATCTCGAAGAAGGTATGATGACGTGCGGTATAACCGACGTTATCCAAGTCATTATGCTTACCGCCTGCGCGTACACATTTTTGTGATGATACAGCACGGTTGTAATCGCGTTTTTCCAAACCCAAAAACGTGTCTTTGAACTGGTTCATACCCGCATTGGTAAATAGCAACGTTGGGTCGTTGTAAGGCACTAGGCTTGAAGATGCCACTGGGGTATGACCATTTTCAGCAAAAAAATCAATAAACGCTTGGCGCAGCTGTGCTGACGTGAATTTTGGGGCAGAACTAACAGGAAGGCTCAAGGCAAACTCCTAATAACTTATGAATTAATGAAGTAAAGTAGACAGACAATCGGTGCAGATAGGGATAAAATCACAAAATTTTAGCAGAATCTTGAGCAAAAAGATAACAATTTGGCGGTACTTAGCGGTACGATGCGGATAAAAAGGCGATTACACAACATTACATATTAGCAAAGATTCGTTAGTAAGTCCTATAAAAAAAGGTTTGCAAATTAACAACAGTACAATCTTTTTTTTCCTTGTTATCAGTGTGGAATAGGCGTATAACTATATTATATCCATACAGTTGAGAGGGCGTTATTATGAATTGGGCATTATTTAGTGCGGTATTTACCATTGCTTCTGGTACCACGATTGGTGTTTTAATGACAATTGCCTTAATTATCGGTTTTGACGAGATCCCTCACATTATTGCTGTGTGTATTGCGGGTTTGATTTTATCAGTGCCTATTTCATATATTGTTGCTAAAAAAATGCAAGCTTTGGGAATTGCCAAACCCGGTAAGCCATCACACTCATAAGCCATCGGTAGAAATAAGTAAATAGTCAACTATGAGCGACTGTTTAAAAATTGGTCACAGCCTGATATTACCAATAATAAGAATAAGTAATAATAAAAACAATCAATCTAAACACGAATCAGGTTTGTGGCCAGTGTTCTACTAGTATATGTAGTTGTTTGAGATATCCTTGCAAAAGCTTATACCCGTTCGATTAAGTTTAACCAATGTCAACGTCATGGCATTGGTTTTTTTGTGCCCAAGCGTTTAGTGTCACGATAGCCACGGATAGTCATTTATAAAAAAGGCAAAATGTATTATAATTAGCCGTTCATTTAACCAAGGTTTTTTTTGCCATGAACCCAGCCAGTTCGGAATCTCATACGCCTATGACATCGCCTGCTATGGTCCCTGCGACCGATTCACCAACTAATTTAAACCAAGTCACGGATGGTATGGCTTTTAATGAGCCACTCGATGCCAGTGCATTATTAGATGCGGTTAATGCCAATGCGGCATTGGCTGATAGTGACGATGACTTGTATGATGAGCAAGCGGCATTTGGCACATTGCAAGAAGATGAGCAAATCCAAGCAATGAATGATGAGTTTAATGAAGCCCAAATTTCTCTCAAAACCATTCGTGATTTTATCCGTTTTTGTGTGACAAAACTGCGCGAGTATGATGTGGTTGTGGCACAAGGTACGACCGATGTGTTTGCAGAAGCGGCCGCGATTGTGTTACATACCTTGTCGTTAGATTGGTCGGCTGATGATCAGATTTTGGATTGCCGTTTGACTGAAAGTGAAAAATCAGAAGTATTGACCTTATTACAACGTCGCATTATTGAGCGTAAGCCACTTAGCTACTTGATTAACTTGGCGTATTTCTGTGATTTGCCATTCTACGTAGATGAGCGTGTGTTGATTCCACGCTCACCGATTGGTGAGTTGATTCGTCAGCAGTTCTATCCGTATTTTGACAGTAATGATTTGGTTGAGCGTCTGGCCGGTACCGATGGCAATAAACACTTCTTTAATCACGGCTTATATGACAAACAATTGGCTCAACCAGAGCGTATTTTGGACTTGTGTACCGGTTCAGGCTGTATTGCGATTGCATTGGCGAGTCGTTTCCCGGATGCCAATGTCGATGCCAGTGATATCGATAAAGACGCGCTCGCGGTAGCTGCGGTGAATGTCGAGCACAATGACATGCTGCATCAAGTGAATTTGATTGAATCGAATTTGTTTGAAAAAATTCCTGCCGAAAATCAGTATGATTTAATTGTGACCAATCCGCCATATGTGGATGCTGCGACGATGGCCGATTTGCCACCTGAGTTCTTGCATGAGCCAGACCATGCGCTAGCGGCCGGTCAAGATGGCTTAGACTTGGTACATCAGATTTTGTATTACGCGCCAGATTATTTGAACCGAGATGGTTTGTTGGTGTGTGAGGTCGGTGATAGTGAGTGGGCATTACGCCAAGCTTATCCAGAAATTCAATTTGACTGGGTTACCTTTGCGCATGGTGGTAGTGGCGTGTTTGCCATTGATTTTGATGAGTTGATGGAATACCGCGAATACTTTGCGGAGTACGTTAACAATTTATAAATAACGATGGGTAAAACTAAGTAGTAAATAATTGGCCAAATTACTCTCGGATTTGGCCGTATTGGTTGAAGAATAATATCGAAGATAACACACAAGGGTTGATGACAATGGCAGGCAATACCATAGGAAAACTTTTTACCGTTACTACCGCAGGCGAGTCGCACGGGGCAGGGTTGGTTGCGATTGTTGATGGTGTACCGCCTGGGATGTCATTGAGTGAAGCAGATTTGCAAAGTGACCTCGACCGCCGTAAACCCGGTACCTCAAAATTTGCTACCCAACGTCGTGAAGATGACGAAGTCGAGATTATCTCTGGCGTGTTTGAAGGCAAAACCACCGGTACGCCAATTGCGTTATTAATTCGTAACACTAACCAAAAATCCAAAGATTATAGTGATATCAAAGATACCTTTCGCCCAAATCACGCAGATTATACCTATACTATGAAGTATGGTTTTCGTGACTATCGTGGTGGCGGTCGTTCGTCAGCACGTGAAACCGCAATGCGCGTTGCCGCAGGTGCGATTGCCAAAAAGTTTTTAAAAGAACGCTTGGGTGTTGAGATTCATGGCTTTGTCGGTCAAATTGGTCATGTGATTGCCAATGATATCCCTGAAAGCCAAATTGACTGGGATTATGTCAATAGCAATCCGTTTTTCTGTGCCGATGGCGCTGCGTTGCCACAATATGAAAAGTTAATTACGGAATGCCGCGAAAATGGTACCAGTGTCGGTGCGAAGCTAACGATTATCGCAACGGGTGTACCAGTGGGATTGGGTGAGCCGATATTTGACCGGTTAGATGCGGATATTGCCCATGCGATGATGGGTATTAACGCGGTAAAAGGCGTGGAAATTGGTGCTGGTATGGCTGTGGCGGGCGAGTTCGGTCATTTGTCGCGTGATGAGATGTCACCGGATGGCTTTTTGTCCAATCATGCGGGTGGTATCTTAGGTGGTATCTCAAGCGGACAAACCATCAAAGTCAATATCGCATTAAAACCAACGGCCAGTATTACAACCGCCGGACAAAGTATTGATATACATGGCAATCCTGTGCAAATGCTAACCAAAGGTCGCCATGACCCATGTGTGGGTGTACGTGCGACACCAATCGCTGAAGCGATGTTGGCGATTGTACTGTTAGACCATTATCTGCGTCATCGCGGTCAAAATGCCGATGTCGTACCACCTATGACAGCCATTGAGTAATTAATGGGCTATCGAGAACCTGTGGGGCAAGCGATGCCAACGGCAGTTATCACACCAGGTGTTACCCAGACAGCAGTGCTAGAGCGCGCTGCTGTGGTAGTGCGTGGTGAAGAAGTTATGCCGCGTGCAGTACAGCAACAACTGGCTTGGCAAGGGCAATTGCTTGCCGCGATGGGAGTTGACCGTTGGGTGAGCCAATCTTCACCTGTGCTGACACTTGATAACACGATTTTCGATCAAGTAACTTTTACCACTGAAGCTGAGCAGGTCGTAGAACCTCGTCCATCTTCAACAGCAGTAATGCCAACAGGCGATAGCCATAACGTAAGTCCATCGTTAGCCACGGCATCGACAGACGCTGTCGAATCTTTAGAACAGCCCGTATCACCAACAGCCTTACTGCCAAAAAGTCCCGTGCTACCGAATAATTTGGTGTCACAAGAGGCCAAATCGTATATTGCACCCGTGGTACCAAACCTTGGTGAAGACGGTGCAAGTACGTTTGATATTAGCTCAAGTCTTGTGTCACGCTTTGGCTTACAAGCGATACGGGTGTTTAATTGGGTGTTGCTTGTCGATAGTCAGGCATTACAACAAGACCCGCGTGATGCGCAATTATGGTCACAGCTAACCATTAACCTCAAACAGCTACCCGCGTATTTTGATTTTCCGCTGTGTGATAATGAGGCGAATTTACCAAATGCGGCTTTACAATCAATGGCCACTTATAAAATGGCTTGGGCAAGTTTGCATGGGTTTTTGCATGGTTTGATGCACCAATCTGTCAATAAAGCGCTAAGCGATAAATCTGTCATTCAAACACCACGATTAGGCGCGTTGACGCCATTGCCAGAATGTTTGGAATCGTTGAGCTTTGAGCGATTGCCGTATTTGCATGAAATGGTAGAAGATTATCGGTTAAAGCGTCAATTGTGGCGATTGCTAACCGAAAGCTAAATGAATGTGATTTTATGAATGTAACTTTCAAAAGTTTCACCCGTTTACCCCGGTTTTAATGAGTTGTAATTTGTAACCAATAAGGATGATGTGATGAGCGTAACCTTTGACCAACGCGTTGCCAATTTTTGTGCCGGTCCTGCGAGTATGCCAACCGCAGTACTACAAAAAGCCCAAAGCGAGCTATTAAACTGGCATGGTACTGGGATGTCAGTGATGGAAATGAGCCATCGCAGTGATGAATTTGTGGCGATTGCGAGCAAGGCTGAGCAAGACTTACGCAAGCTAATGAATATTCCTGACAACTACAAAGTGTTGTTTTTACAAGGTGGTGCAAGCTTACAGTTTTCTGCGATTCCGTTAAACTTGCTAAAAGGCACGGCGGACTATTTGGATACCGGTATTTGGTCTAAAAAAGCCTTGAGCGAAGCCAAACGTTATGAACAAGCGGGCCTTGGCAAAATTAACGTCGTTGCCAGTGGTAAAGATATGAATTATGCCGATGTGCCTGATATCAGCACTTGGCAGTTGTCAGACAATGCGGACTATTTTCACTACTGCCCGAACGAAACCATTGGCGGTTTGGCCATGTTTGATGTACCACAAGTAAGTGCGCCAATTGTGGCGGATATGTCATCTTGCATCTTGTCACAACCAATTGATGTGACCCAGTTTGGTATGATTTATGCGGGCGCGCAAAAGAATATCGGACCTGCGGGTTTGACCTTGGTAATCGTACGTGAAGACCTCATCGGTAACGCCAATGCGGTATGTCCAAGCCTATTGGATTACAAGAGCCAAGCGGACAACGATTCAATGGTCAATACCCCACCAACTTGGGCATGGTACTTGTCAGGTCTTGTGTTCGAATGGTTACTAGAAAATGGTGGCGTTGATGCAATTTATCAGCAGAACTTGACCAAAGCCAAAATGCTATATGATTACATCGATGCCAGTGGTTTTTACCAAAACCCAATTAACACAGCACATCGTTCAATCATGAACGTACCATTTACCTTAAATGACAGCAGCTTAGATAAAGCATTCTTGAAACAAGCGGATGCCGCAGGTTTCCTAAACCTAAAAGGCCATCGTAGTGTGGGTGGTATGCGCGCGAGTATCTATAACGCCATTGATTTGGCGGCGGTACAGCAATTGATTGGCTTTATGCAGCAATTTGCCGCAAAAGCTTAATCGGTTGAATAAAGCCATTAATAAAAAGCCTGATACTATGTCAGGCTTTTTTTATGAGTGATGACTAAGGCAAAAAGAAAGCCCGGGTCATTGATAACTGTACAATTAACCTAAGTGCGAAGACTAATCGCTCATGCTAGAATGGGCGAAGTAAATGAGCAGCTAGACGAGCAGTTAGACGAGCAGCTAGATGAGCAGTGAAAACAAGCAGGAAGCCGGTGGTTATGCGTATCAAGTGTTATAAAGTCTTTCATACTTCAGGTCAACGTCATCGCACTGGGTTAATACAGCTATTAGCGAATGCGGTATTCGCCGGTATGTTATTGACCAGTGCTTCCACTCATCTCAATGCGGCACCTGTCACAGTGACTGCGCTTGCACATAACAGTCAGCCACAGTTTGATGGTGCTGTCCATTTTCCCTATGCCAATCCACAAGCCCCCAAAGGCGGTACGCTAAGCTTAGTCGCGCTAGGTACTTTTGATAGTATCAATAAATGGATTGATGTGGGAACGCCAGCGGCAGGTACCGATTATCTGTTTGAAAGCCTGATGACCGGTTCCCTGAATGAAGCATTCGTTCAATACCCGCTATTGGCACAAAAAGTCACTTACGACCCTGATGATGCCAGTTGGATTATTTATCATCTCAATCCAAAGGCAACGTTTTGGGATGGCTCACCCGTGACGGCAGCGGACGTCAAAGCCAGTATGGATGCGATTTTGACCAAAGGCTTGATGAGTATGCGCAGTTATATGGCCGATGTCAAAACCGTACAAGTCATTGACCCACATACCGTCAAATTTATCTTTAAATCCAAGGAAAACAAAGAAATCAGTATGACCGTTGCGCAAATGCCGATTTGGTCGAAGAAATCCATTGACGCCTATTTTGATAAAGTCACCCTCGTGCCGCTCGTGGGTAGTGGCCCGTATAAAGTCGGCAATATCGAGGCGGGACGGGCGATAACTTATGTACGTGACCCGAATTACTGGGGGGCAAAGCCTGAAGCAGGCGTGATGGCCAATATCGGCCGCTATAACTTTGACCAAATCAAATACGTGTATTACCAAAATAACGAAATCGCGTTTGAGGGTTTTAAGGCGGGCGAATATTTATTTCGTGCGGAGAATAAAGCGCGCACTTGGGCAACTGGTTATAAGTTTCCGGCAATCCAAGCAGGTATGGTGGTCAAAGAACAAATCAATAACAGCAATCCGGTGCCGTATCAAGGCATTGTGATGAATCTGCGCCGTCCGATTTTTGCCGATATTCGTGTGCGCCAAGCGATTACCTTGGCGTATGATTTTGAATGGCTCAATAAAACCATGTTTTATGGTCAATATCAGCGCTTGCAAAGTTATTTTTACCACTCTGAGCTTGAAGCCAAAGGCACGCCATCCGCGGCAGAGTTTGAGGTATTGAAGCCATTGTTATCAAGTCTAGAGCCGATTCAGCGTCAAGCGGTCTTGGCCAACTGGCAAGCGCCTGCCTCAAAGGCCGATGGCTTTAACCGTGATAACTTATTAAAAGCGCGTGAGTTACTACTGCAAGCAGGCTTTACCTATAAAAATATGCGCTTGTATCAGCCAAACGGACAACCTGCTAAGATTGAGTTTTTATCGTATGATGAAAAAAGTGCGCGGATTATTTTGCCGTTTTTACGCAATTTGCAGCGGTTAGGATTTGACACCAATTTGCGCCAAGCTGACATGCCACAGTACCTTGAGCGTACCCGCAAGTTTGACTATGATATGATTCTTGATATCTTCGCCCAAAGTCTATCACCGGGAGCAGAACAGGCCTATCTCTGGGGCTCAAAAGCGGCAGATGAGCAGGGTAACCAAAACACGGCAGGTATCAAAAACGCAGTGATTGATAGCGTGATTGCCAAGCTAATTGCCGCAAAAAACCGTGAAGAAATTGTGTTATACACCCATGTGCTCGATCGACTACTGCGCGCGGGTTACTATATCGTACCGACTTATGGCAAGGGCACGGATAATATGGCGTATTGGAAGTTTTATGAACATGGCACGCTACCGACCAATGCCGTGGGCTTGGACTATTGGTGGGTCAACCCACAAAAACAAGCTGAGGTTATGCGCTATTTAGGCCGCTAATGTAACCCATAATGGACTATTGACTAACGCGCTGAACATTGAATAACAAACGATCAAATAAGGACATACCATGCTAACCATTCACCCGATTCCCGCCTTTAATGATAATTATATTTGGGCCATTATTAATAACGATACCAAGCAAGCAATTATCGTTGATGCGGGCGATGCCGCGCCTGTGTTGGATTTCTTAACGCAACATCATCTGAGCTTAAGCCAACTTTGGATTACCCATCATCATAATGACCATATCGGTGGCGCGAGTGAATTGGCTAATCAGTTTCCTGAGGCTGTGGTGTATGCGCATGCGAATATTCACCCACTGATTAATGTGACAAACCTACAAGCCGTTGGTGAGGGCAGTGTGTTAAATGCTTGGGGTCATAACGTAGAGGTTTGGCAAACCGCAGGGCATACCGAAAACCATATTGCTTATCTGTTGACATGGGATAACCGCTTAAATATCTTCTGCGGTGATACGTTATTTCGTGCCGGATGCGGGCGTGTCTTTACCGGTACGATTGATGAGCTTTATGCCAGTTTTGACCGTTTTAATGAATTACACGATGCCGATACGTTATTTTATCCGGCACATGAATATACTTTGTCAAACCTGAAATTTGCGCAAAGCGTCGCCCCAACCAATGTTGATATCCAAGCAGCGATTGATAGTGATAGCCAAAAACGCGCCCAAGGGCTGCCAACCTTGCCAACCAGCTTAGCAGAAGAGCGTAAAATTAATCCGTTTATGATGATTATTGATAACCCGAATACGACAGAGTTAATTACCCAAGTCAATGCGCAGTTACCGGGTACGGGCGATGCGCCGTTTGAGGTATTTAGTGCCTTACGCGAGCTAAAGAACCGCTTTTAACGGTACTAAAAGATTGGGTTAGCAACGATTGGTTGGTTAAATTTGCTTTTCCATGATAGATACGGGTAAATGGCTTTACTCAGGTGTGTAGACAGGCTACAATCTTCAACAATTGGTAAGTAAGGCAGCCATGCCTAGTCACCACACCCAAGGAGTTCCCATGTCTGTTTATCCTTCACATCAAACCTATTCAGGGCAACCAGCAAATAGCCACGCGAGTGATGCGAACCAGCCAAATCTTGGGTTAGGCGAGCGTAATAATGACTGTGCGATGGCGGATGTGGTGCGGTTGGCTAGTAATGAGAATCCATTAGGTTGCTCACCGCATGTGACGCTCGCGATTACCGCGCGGTTAGGCGAGTTATCACGCTACCCGGATGAAACCGGAATGGTACTAAAAAAAGGCTTGGCTGATTTTTATGGTTTAGATGCCACGCAGATTGTACTGGGTAATGGTGCCAATGAGTTATTAGATATCATCGCTGATACCGTGGTCGATAATGCAGGCGCGATTGTCTTTTTCCAGTATTCAGTCTCTCGCTTTCAATTGTCTTCATTGCCAGCCCGAGCAACACCGGTTCAAGTGGCGGCCAAGGGCTTTCACTATGATTTGCCGGCGATGTTGAATGCGATCCAGCGCAGCCCAACGACGCGATTGGTCTACCTTGCCAATCCAAACAACCCAACAGGCACTTTATTAAGTCGCGATGAAATTCGTCAGTTTGTCAAGCAAATACCAAGCAATATATTGGTGGTGATTGATGAGGGCTATATTGAATTTAGCCCACAAGAAAGCAGCCTTGAGTTGATGCAAGAATTTAATAACGTATTAATCTTACGTACCTTTTCCAAAGCATATGGTCTGGCGGGCTTACGCATGGGCTATGCCATTGCACATCCGCGACTGGCCGCGAAACTCAACCAAACCCGCCAAGCTTATAACACCAATGTGCTAGCCGATGCAGCGGCCATGGCGGCATTACGCGACCAAGGATTTTTGCAAGACTATGTCGCCATGAACGATGAGCAAAAACAAGTCCTGTATAACGGCTTTGATAGCTTAGGGTTAGAGTTTATTAAGTCGGCGGCGAATTTTATACTGGTGAATGTCGGTAATGGTGTCGAGGTTTATCACAAGTTGTTAGAGCAGGGCATATTGGTGCGCCCTATGGCAGGCTACGGTCTAGAGCAATGGATTCGCGTCAGTGTTGGGTTGCCGGAAGAGAATTTGCGCTTTTTAGATACCTTGGGTCAAGTATTAGCCTGATGTTGCTACTAAAGATTTGGCGCTAAAGACTATTGCTACTTTAAATGATAAATTTTATTGTGTTGAGCTACTTGTGGTAATGGATGATGTTGTAAAAAAATTATGAAAATCGCGTCATCCCTTACTAATCCGTCTGAACCTGTGCTAGCAAAAATTTTGTGGCATGGAGTGGCATTGTTCGTGGTCATCGTGTGGGGTTCGACATTTGCCAGCACGAGAATACTGCTGAATAGCTTAACACCTGAGCAGATTTTGTTATATCGCTCATTGATTGCGCTAGTGCTATTATTACTGTTAGCACGGCCGCGACTAGTTTGGCGCAGTGTCAAGACTGAGTTGCTGTATCTAATCGCAGGGGTATGCGGGATTACCTTATACTTTATCTTTGAAAATGTGGCCTTGTTATACACCTACAGTAGTAATGCCGCATTATTGGTGACCGCATCACCGCTGTTTACAGTACTGATCGCCAGTTTTGTATTTAAGACCCAGGCTTTTAATCAGCGGATTTTGGTGGCGTGTTTACTTGCGTTACTCGGTGTCGGTATGGTACTCGCCAATCAAAGTTTAAGTCTGTCACAAGGTCTATTTGGTAATCTATTAGCCTTGCTCGCTGGCTTGGTTTGGGCATTTTATAATTTTGCGATGGAAAAAGTTGACGATGCGTTAAGCCCGATTTTACGCACCCAAAAGGTATTTTTTTACGGTATCATCACTACCGCTGTGTATATGCTCGTGACAGGTAAGCATTTCGTTAATCAAGCCGCGCTTGAGCCGCTCAACTTGGCAAACTTGGGTTTTTTGGGTGTGATTGCCTCCGCCCTGTGCTATGTGTTGTGGAATCGCGCGAATCATCATTTGGGCGTGGTGCAGACTTCCTTGTATTTGTATTTTATGCCGTTGGTTGCGGTGGTGCTAGGCGTTTGGCTATTGGCAGAACACATCACGTGGATGACCGTGATGGGCGGGCTTTTAATTACACTGGCGGTGGTTCTCGCCAATGCGAAAAAAAACGGTTAAGTAAATGTTTGAAAAAGTATGTGTCGTTGGTTTAGGACTGATTGGGGCAAGTTTGGCACAAGCCATGCTCGATAAAGGCCTAACCTCAAATATCGTGGCCTGTGATTTTAATCAGCAAAGCTTAGAAATTGCCAAAATCGAGGGATTAATCACAGATGGCGCGAAACAGCTATCGGAGATGCTGCCTGGGTGTGATTTGATTATTATCGCCGTGCCGGTCAAGGCGGTATTGCCGATTTTTCGCCAGATTGCCCAAGCCAAAAAAGACGGTGTATTAGCCGCAGACTGTATTACCACCGATGTGTGTAGCACCAAGATGAACGTCATCGAAGCGGTACGTGAGGCGAGTGCAGCGATTGGTATCGAGCCGATTAACTTTGTGGCAGGTCACCCGATTGCGGGTGCGGAGAACTCCGGGGTGCAAGCGCGTAATGGTCGATTGTTTTTGCACCATCATGTGATTTTGTGTCCTGAAGAACAGACCAATCCGGATGCCATTAAAAAAATCCGTCAACTATGGCAAGCGGTGGGCGCGGATGTCAGCGAAATGTCAGCCGAAGACCACGATCGTATCTTGGCGCATACCAGTCATTTGCCACATTTACTGGCATTTAACTTGGTCAATCAGCTGACCAATCACAATGACAACATGAATATCTTTCGCTATGCGGCAGGTGGGTTTCGCGATTTTAGCCGGATTGCCGCCAGCGACCCGACCATGTGGCATGATATTTTCTTGGCCAATAAACCGGCTTTACTCACCGCGATTGATGATTATCAACAACACTTAGAAGACCTTAAACAACTCATTATTGAGGATGATTCAGCGCATATGATTGACCGCTTGGCGCAAGCGCGTTTTGCCCGTCGCCACTTTGGCCATATGCTTGATAAAACTGCTTATATGGAACGTACCCTTATGACCCAAACTTATGTTATCAGCCCATCACAGCAATTTACTGGCACGCATACTGTCGCTGGTGATAAGTCAATTTCGCACCGCTCAATCATGCTAGGTAGCCTTGCTGATGGCGTGACCACCGTGACGGGCTTTTTGCAAGGTGAAGATGCCTTGGCAACCTTGCAAGCCTTCCGTGACATGGGCGTTGAGATTACTGACCCGGTGGATGGTAAAGTGATGATTAAAGGGGTAGGTGTTGACGGGTTAAAACCGGCTAAAAAAGCCATCTATATGGGTAACTCGGGTACCAGTATGCGTCTATTGTCCGGTATCTTATCGGCGCAAAACTTTGATAGCGTGATGACTGGTGACCCAAGTTTATCAAAACGTCCAATGGAGCGCGTGGCCAAGCCTTTACGTGAGATGGGTGCAAAAATCCAAACCACGGGTGATAAAGGCACACCACCAATGACGATTACTGGCGGCCAAACCTTGACCGGTATTCACTATGATATGCCTATGGCCTCTGCACAGGTGAAATCGTGCTTGCTACTGGCTGGTATTTGGGCGAAAGGTACGACAACCGTGGTTGAGCCAGAAATCACGCGTGACCACACTGAGCGTATGTTGACCGCGTTTGGCTATTCGGTGACCAAAGACGGTAACGCGATTAGCATCACCGGTGGCGGCCGTTTGACCGCAACGGATATTGCCGTACCAGCGGATATCTCATCAGCCGCCTTCTTTATGGTCGCAGGCGCGATTGCCCAACAAGGAAACGTCACCATCAAGCAAGTGGGCATTAACCCGACCCGTACTGGTGTGATTGATATCCTAAAATTGATGGGCGCGGATTTGACCTTGACCAATGAAGCGGTTGTTGGCGGTGAGCCAGTGGCTGACATCGTGGTGAAGTCATCAAAGCTCAAAGGCATCGAAATCCCAGCGCATCTAGTACCGCTAGCGATTGATGAATTTCCTGTGTTATTTGTCGCGGCCAGCTGTGCCGAAGGCAAAACCGTGTTACATGGTGCCGAAGAGTTACGCGTTAAAGAATCTGACCGTATCCAAGTAATGGCCGATGGGCTAAAAACCTTGGGTATTAACTGCACTGTGTTAGAAGACGGTATTGAGATTGAAGGCCGTGGCGATATCGACCATGTATTTGGTGGTGGCGAGATTGAAAGCCATCACGACCACCGTATTGCCATGAGCTTTACGGTAGCAAGTCTACGCGCGAGCGACACCATTACCATTCATGGGACTGAAACCGTGAATACCAGTTTCCCGGGCTTTGCTGAGTTGGCCAATAGCGCAGGGCTAAACGTTAGCGTTGAATAACACGCGATACACTTAGCTTTTAACTGAGAGAAAAAAATACGCTAGGTCGATGGCAGTGTCCATTACCTAGCGTTACTGTTTTTAAGTCTATTAAAGATAATTGGCTTAAAATGATTTGATTGAACGATAGAGCATTAAAGTCAAAATTTAGCTGTCGGGTGGTGAATTGTAAAATTTGGTTACCAATTTTATGGTAGAATTATCGGCTTTCTTAAATACCAATAAGTATTATAAACAATGACTAATAATACCCCACCTACCGAAACTATTGACATTATCAATAGTGAATTACCCACCCAAGCCGTTGATATCACTGACAATAGTATTGTTACCACTTCAAAAGGGGTGATGACCGCATTGGCGGCATTTTTGATTTGGGGATTTTTTCCGCTATATTTTAAGCTGTTAAAAGACTATGATGCCGTTGAGATTATCGGTCATCGTATCATTTGGACGTTTGTGGCTATTTTAGCCATCATGACAGTGACACAGCGTTGGCAATGGTTAACGACCATTCGGCAAAATCCCAAGCTGATTTTATATACGGCTGTGTCAGGGGCGATTATCAGCGTTAACTGGCTCGTGTATGTATGGGCGGTCAATCATGACCGGATTTTGGAAGCCAGTTTGGGTTATTATATTGGTCCGTTGGTGGGCGTGTTGCTGTCATTGGTGGTGCTAAAAGAACGCTTGCGCCCGATGCAATGGCTGGCTGTGGTGTTGGCCGCTGTGGGTGTGATTATCCAGCTGGTACTACTTGGTAAACTGCCGTGGGTATCCTTGGTATTAGCGTCATCTTTTTCGGTATATGGATTAATGCATCGGCGTACGCCATTGGATGCCCTATCGGCGATGTTTATTGAAACCATACTGTTAGTACCGGTCTTTATGGTGTGGTTTGCCAAGCATGAGGTGGCAAGTAGTCAGCTGACGTTTTGGTTCTCCACCGATATTTGGCTACTCATGTTAGCCGGGCCGATTACCTTGATTCCGCTTTTGATGTTTAATAAGGCAACCAAGATGGTGACCTATAGTTTATTGAGTTTTATGAACTATATCACACCGTCACTGATTTTCTTATTGGCGATTTTCTTGTATCATGAACCTTTTAATATAACGAAATTGGTAACGTTTGCGTTTATTTGGGCAGGCTTGGTGTTTTTTAGCTATGACCTCATTAGACATCGCAAACAGTAACCCATAGGCTGTGATTTGACCATGCATGATTCTTTATATTCGGCGTCTGACGCATTGGCAAAAGTGGCCAATGCCCAAGCTCAACAACCTGCGCCCGCTATGTTGACCGGCAATTCGACCGATACGGTGTTCATCAAAGGGCTAAAAGTTGATGCGGTAATCGGTGTCTACGAATGGGAACAACAAATTAAGCAACCCTTGATTTATGATATCGAGATGGTAGGCTGCCAATACCAAGCGTCCCAGACGGATGCCATTGAAGACGCGATTAATTATAAAAGTGTGAGTGAGCGTGTCGCTGAAGTGAGCCTTGCTAATAAAGTAGCACTATTAGAGCGCTTGGCGCATTTGGTTGCGGAGATGATTTTAACTGAATTTGCCCCAGAAAAAGTCACGGTAACCATTCATAAGCCGACCGCGATTAAAGAGGCCGATAGCGTCGGGGTTAAAATCACGCGGTTTCGCCAGCAAAGTCAGTAATTGATACCAGTCATTCAATAATATGAGCGGGTTATGCCAACCACAGAACCAGTCGTTATAACCAATCATGTGACCGATTCGGATTTTTTAGTGAGTGCCTGTTTATTGGCACTCGCGAGTAATGTTGATGCTAAAACCCATTTGGCCGCTTGTCGACACGCACTTAGACAGCTCGGTGAGTTGGTGTTAAGCCCTGTTTTTATCAATGAATGCCAAAAAAAGGCGGATGGTATCATCGTACCAGCTTACCATAATCAAATGGCGGTATTAATCTTAACCCACCCTATGCCCACGCAAGCTTTGGCAAAGTTGGCCAAGCAGTTAGAACAAGCCAATGGGCGCGCAAGTCAGACTAAGCCATTAGTGACCTTGGATGTTGACCTGTTAGCGGTAAAAGCACAGACGCAAGTCACTAGTAGTGATACAACTTGGACAGCGATAGGGAATAGTTGGTTGGCATTGGCGCGGCGGTTGCCGTTGGCCAACTATGACCAATATGGCCTTACCCAGTTGCCCTTGCCGTATCCTAGCGACTTTAGCGATTTATTGACCCAGTCAACATAACGGTCTAAGGACGTCACTTAGTTATCTGCTATGTGTCATCTGCTACGTCCTCTCAAACCGCTGCGGCTAATCTTCCTCGCCGCCAATTTCCAGCTTTTTCATCCGATAGCGTAATGAACGAAACGAGGTGTTTAAAAGTTTGGCCGCTTGGGTTTTGTTGCCACCGCTTTGGTTAAGCGCGGTGAGAATGAGTCGACGCTCTTGATTGGTCAGATATTCTTCCAAACCCTCGGGTGGTAAATTATCGCAGTCAGTATCAGCTAGCATATCTGCGCCAATATTCGCTGGTATGGCATCCGTTGCTGGCTTTATAGGGGTCGCTGCTGTGGTGGAAGTCAGCGTCGCTATATTCATGCCATTAACCGCATTGAGAGGGTTAATGCTTGGGTAAGTTGTAATGTTAGCGTCAGGACTGTGATGGCTATACGCTGATAAAGTATTTGCAGTGAGGGTCGATTGGGTTACTTCATTCGATAATACCGCTGACACATTAGTATTGGCATTTAATGGTGGTAAGTTTAAATGCTCAATATCGATTACATGGTCATCGGCTAAGGTGATAGCGCGTTCCAGGATATTACGTAACTCGCGCACATTGCCCGAATAATGATGCGTCAATAACGCCGCCATCGCGGTTGCGGTCAATTCAAGCGGTGATGATAACCCCCAATCTTCAGCAATGAGCTGTAAAAAATGCTCGGCCAATAGCGGAATATCCGCTTTACGCTCATTAAGGTTGGGTAGTTTTACCTCAATCACATTAATGCGGTAATACAAGTCTTGGCGAAATTGCCCCAATTCAACCAATTGCACCAAGTTCTTGTGTGTGGCTGACAGTAGGCGAACATCAACGGCAATTTCCTGCGTACTTCCCACAGGGCGTACTTTTTTCTCTTGAATCGCGCGTAATAGCTTAACCTGCATGGCAAGGGGCAAATCGGCCACTTCATCCAAGAACAAGGTGCCGCCATTAGCTTGTTGGAATAAGCCCTCTTTGTCAGCCGTGGCACCGGTAAAGCTCCCTTTTTTATGACCAAAAAATTCGCTTTCCATCAACTCTGAGGGAATCGCACCACAGTTGACAGGTACAAAATTGGCATGGCTGCGTGGGCTTAATTGGTGAATAAACTTGGCGACCACTTCTTTACCCGTACCAGATTCACCGCATAAAAACACCGGCGCTTGGCTACGCGCGAGTTTTTGGATGGTTTTTTTGAGGGTTAATATCGACTCAGATTGGCCAATGAGTTTGGTTGAGAAGGGGTCAGTTGGCGTGTCAGCATTTTGTGCTTGGGTATCTTGGGCGACTTTTAGCGCATTTTCGACAAGTTGGCGCAAACGCGGTAATTCAAGCGGTTTGTTCACAAAGTCAAATGCACCGAGCTTTAATGATTCAATCGCTAAGTCCATGTTGCCATGCGCAGTAATCACGGCGACAGGGATGCTGGGATAATGTTTGGCAATCAGTTTAACGATATCGAGTCCTGAGCCATCAGGTAGGCGTAAGTCGGTTAAGCAAAACTCCACAGGTTGCTGTGCCAAGTAATTAACAGCGGTGGCATAATCATAGGCCACTAACGTGTCTATCTGCATTTTTTTTAGCGTTATTTGCATTAAGCGACACAAATCCACTTCATCATCTACTATTAATGCAAGTGCCATAACGACAGCCTTCCTCTTTACCCTAAAACCATGCCACAAAACACGTCAATAAAAATACTCAAACCACGATACGGAAATCAAGTATAGCACGTCCCATTCCAATACTTGGAGTCTATGTTAATAGATTGTGTCAGATTGTTGTTGTAAAATCCAATTAATAGGTCATACAAGCGGCATTTAATATACCAAAGCTTAATGAAAGGATCCCTAAAAACGTGCCTTTTGCGACATTGTTATTTTGGATACCTTGGGTCAAATCCTTAAATAATAAACGCGTCATCAGATCGGAAGAGCACACGTCTGAACT
>CALJUC010000238.1 GCA_937975585.1 uncultured Moraxella sp.
TTTGAGAGGATCTGCTCCTAGTACGAGAGGACCAGAGTGGACGAACCTCTGGTGTTTCGGTTGTGACGCCAGTCGCATTGCCGAGTAGCTATGTTCGGATGGGATAACCGCTGAAAGCATCTAAGCGGGAAGCCCACCTTAAGATTAGATTTCCCTAAAGAGCCGTTGTAGACTACGACGTTGATAGGTTGGGTGTGGAAGCATAGTGATATGTGTAGCTAACCAATACTAATTGCTCGTTTGGCTTGACTATACAACGCCTAAATGGTTTGTATATGTAATTAACGATTGTCACCGACACTTGATTCAAGCTCCATCTTGATGTTAAATCAAACAAATAGACTCATTCCTCCAGTTGTTTACCCCCTTTGCTGACGATAATAGCTTGTTGGTCCCACCTGATCCCTTCCCGAACTCAGAAGTGAAACGACAATGCGCCAATGGTAGTGTGGTTCGCCCATGTGAGAGTAGGTCATCGTCAGCGCCTTATTAAAAAAACCCCCAGTCAGAAGACTGGGGGTTTTTGCTTGGGCTATTAAAAATCATCAATTATCCCATAATCTAACTTAACGTTTGCTTTTTGTTGCTTTTAACTGAAAATACACAGAGTCTAGGATGGACTCAGGTAAACTTACTATAGTTAGCAACTAGAGAATATTTTATTAAAATCTAATGCCAATTCTTTGTTATTAATAATATTTATATGAAAATTCATAAATTAAGCCAATAAGAAGGTAGGTACGCATATGCCAAAGAACTTAGATCACACAAAAAATGATGCCCCAGATATGAATGTCACGCAAGGAAATGCAGGCGAAACTCATCAACAAGCTGATAACCAATCACAAAGTTTGACCACCCAACAGGGCGTGGTTATTTCAGATAATCAAAATTCACTTAAAGCGGGACGTCGCGGCCCAACGCTATTAGAAGATTTTATCTTACGCGAAAAAATTAATCATTTTGACCATGAGCGTATTCCAGAACGTATCGTGCATGCACGTGGTAGTGCAGCACACGGTTATTTTGAGCTAACCGAATCCCTAGAACAATACACCACGGCTAAGGTTTTAACCGAAGTGGGTGAAAAAACGCCTTTATTTGCGCGTTTTTCTACCGTTGCCGGTGGGGCAGGGTCAGTGGATACCCCACGAGACATTCGTGGTTTCGCGGTTAAAATCTATACCAAAGAAGGTAACTGGGATTTGGTGGGTAATAACACCCCCGTTTTCTTTATTCAAGATGCGATGAAGTTTCCAGATTTGATTCATGCGGTTAAGATGGAGCCGGATCGCGGCTTCCCGCAAGCGGCATCAGCGCATGATACTTTCTATGATTTTATTTCGCTAAGCCCTGAAACCTTACATAACTACTTATGGGCGATGAGTGACCGCGCGATTCCGCGTAGCTTACGTATGATGGAAGGTTTTGGTATCCATAGTTTCCGTATGATTAATGCGAAAGGCGAAAGTACCTTTTTCAAGTTCCACTGGCGTCCACGTTTGGAAATGCAATCACACGTGTGGGATGAGGCAGTAAAAGTAGCCGGTGCTGATCCAGATTTCCATCGTCGTGACTTATTTGAAGCGTTACAAAAAGGTGATGAGATTGTTTGGGACTTTGGTGTGCAGTTATTTACCCAAGAGCAAGCTGACAAATTTCCATTTGACCATTTAGATGCAACCAAGCTAATTCCTGAAGAGTTGGTACCGATTAAGTTCGTTGGTAAGATGGTGTTAAACCGCTATCCGGATAATTTCTTTGCCGAAACTGAGCAAGTGGCTTTCTGCCCATCGCATTTGGCACCAGGTTTAGACTTTACAAATGACCCTTTGTTACAAGGTCGCTTGTTTAGTTATTTAGACACCCAACTGTCACGTCTTGGCTCACCAAACTTCGCTCAGTTGCCGATTAATGCGCCAAAATGTCCGTTTAGCAACATGCAACGTGATGGCCATATGCAGATGCAAGTGCCAAAAGGCCGTGTCGCTTATGAACCCCAAAGCTTGGAACCTGAAAAACCCCGCGAAAATCCACAAGCAGGCTTTAAGTCATTTGCTGAGTCGAATACCGATGATGCCAAAGGTCGTATCCGTTCAGAGAGTTTTGCCGACCATTATAGTCAACCACGTATGTTCTACCGTAGCCAAACGCCAGTCGAGCAAGCGCATATCGCCTCTGCTATCGTGTTTGAGCTGTCTAAAGTAGAAACGCCATATATCCGTGAGCGTATGGTCGCGCAGTTATTAACAGTGGATGAAAGCTTGGGAAAACGCGTTGCGGATGGTTTAGGTATGACTGAGTTACCACAACCGATTGCGCCAACTGTGCCTGTGCAAGATTTGCCATTGTCACCAGCCATTCAGCTGATTGGTAAGGCTAAACCAACGCTAGAAGGCCGTAAAGTGGGTATTTTAATTGCGGAAGGTTCAAATGCTGAGATGCTCAATAAATACAAAGATGCGATTACTAAGGCCGGAGCCACACCATTTGTGGTCGCGCCAAAGTTGCATGTCACGTTGAATGATGGTAAACCTGCTAAAATTGATGGTCAATTGGCTGGTTCTCCGTCAGTGATATTTGATGCAGTAGTAAGTATCATCATGCCAGACCAAGCCAAGAAATTGGCGAAAGACAGTGCAGCGATTGGTTGGTTTAACGATGCGTATGCCCATCTAAAAGCCATTGCTTATTGTGGTGCCACCGATGAGTATATTTTGACACCGTATCATATCGAAAAAGATGCCAGTGTCGTGGCGTTAAAAGAGGTGGATACCTTTATCGAAAAAGCCAAATCACGTGAATGGGCACGTGAGCCGAAAGTGCGTGATTTAGCTTAATATTTTGTTAGTCATGAAAAGCCAATCCATTGCGATTGGCTTTTTTTATGGTGAATTGTTGGGATTTAAAGATTGCATACCATTTTCATAGTGGTGTCATTTGCTTACTGCATACTCAGCAATGGTGTTGCAAATTCTTAAAACGCTTTGGCTATTGGTATTTTTCATCCACTTATTGACTGGTCACTTATTATGCTATCTACTATCAAAAATACTTCGCACTATATCGGTTCTAAACCAACACGACTATTAGCGCTCAGTGCAATGGTTGCGGCTATTATGACTTTGACCGCGTGTAATAACGGTCATTCTTCTCACACGGCGCAACCCCTGATAAAGAATTTTGCGGCAATTGAGCTCAATATTGCGCATATCAATGACCACCATTCGCACCTTGATGCCGATGGCAAACAAGAGATTGATGTTAATGGTGCAACCTACTATGCCGATCGTGGTGGCTTTGCCCGAGTGAGTCAGTTATTTGCTGATTTGGCCGCGCAGTATGGTAACGGTAATTTCTTCAAGCTTCATGCTGGTGATGCGTTGACGGGCACCAGCTACTACAGCTATTACCAAGGTGCTGCCGATGCCGATATGATGAATACGGTGTGTTTTGATGCTTTTGAATTGGGCAACCACGAGTTCGATGACAGCGATGCTAATCTAAGAAATTTTATTGATCGACTGCATAATGGTAGTTGCCAAACGCCAGTATTGGGCGCGAATGTGAAGCCAAAAATTGGCACGCCACTTGCCGAAAAGGCGGTGGACGAAGTTATCAAACCTTATATCATCAAGACCACCAAAGAAGGGGTAAACGTCGGTATTATCGGGATTAATATCAAAGGCAAAACCCAAAATTCATCGCGACCACTTGATACCACTGAGCTCCTAGAAGAAAAAACGACCGCGCAAAACTACATTAATGAGTTAAAAAATAAAGGTATCGAGCATATTATTTTGCTGACCCATCAAGGCTATGGCGAAGACCAAGCATTGGCGAGTCAGTTGACCGGTGTCGATATTATTATCGGTGGTGATTCACATACGTTATTGGGTGACTTTAGTCGATATAATACCGCGACCACGAGCGCGAGCTTAACTACCCAAGGCAGCTACCCTACGATTACGCGCAACAAAGACGGTGAAACCGTGTGTATCGGTCAAGCGTGGGAGTACGCCAAGGCGGTGGGCTTAATGCAAGTAAAATTTGACACAAAAGGCGCGGTTGCCAGTTGTGGTGGTTCGACCATTGTTCCAGTCAGTCAGCAACTTACTCAGTACGATGCAATGACTAAGCAATACCAACCCGTTAGCACTGCGTTAAACCAAAGCTATCTTAATCAGTATCTGATAGGTAAAGCCGATTTTGGTACCAAGTCCGTGATTTACCCAATCCAAGAAAATGCCCAAGCCGTACAAGTATTAAAAGGCTACAAAGACCAACTCGATACAAAGTTGGCGGAAAAAATCGGTGTTGCTGCAGATACGTTCTGCTTAGTACGTGTGCCAGGTACGAGCCAATCTGCCGGGGTAGCGGGTTGTGAAAATAGTGCCAATCTTGCCCGTGGGAGTGATGCAGCGCAGTTAGTTGCTAAAGCCTTCTTGAACGCAAGCCTACGCGCGGATTTTTCATTACAAAATGCCGGTGGCGTGCGTGAGCCGCTGATAGCCGGTGAGATTACCAATAAAACTGCCAATAACATTTTGCCGTTTAGCAATACCTTGGTAAATCTTAGCATGACAGGTAGTCAAGTTGTTGCGGTGTTAGAAGATGCGGTACAAAATGCCAGCTTTGGCGTGAATGGTGAAAAACCGTCGACCGGTGCGCATCCATATGCCGATGGTCTACGTTGGGATTTACAACTCAATCAGCCAAGAGGCAGTCGAGTCAAAAGTGTCGAAGTACGCGACCGTAAAACAGGTACTTGGTCACCGATTGATATGAACAAGACCTATATCATGGTTACCAACGATTATATCGCAAGTGGCAAAGATGGTTATGCAACGTTGGCCGAGGTGTCAAAAGACCCAAGTAAGGTCGAAGACACCAAACTGTTATATACCCAGTCATTGATTGACTATATCAAATCGGTAAAAACCGTTAGCTTACCAAATCGTAGCGACTATTCACATAAAACCGTGATTACCGCCGATGGTGTCTTACTCAATCCATAACGATACGTTCAATTTTAACGACAAAGAAAATCCCGCTCTCATCGTGATGGCGGGATTTTTTATAGGACAATTTTTTATATCATATTAAGGCTCATTGTCAGCAGGCTTGCCAGTCTTGTGAATATCCTCAGTCGGATTGCCTTCTGTCACGGTGCCATCAGCCGGATTTTTCGCAGGCAGTTTGTCACCAAAGGCATCACGTCGCCCTTGTTCATTTTCGAGCCATAATGCGTTCAAAATCGCCAATAATACGGCAAAACCTAAGCCCAATATCCAAGCAAAATACCACATCGGGTTGCTCCTTTTTTATTAGTACAATACATGGTCGTTTTCGCGGATATAGGCTTTGGTCACCTTGCCGCGCATCACGCTATACGCCCAACTGGTATAACCCACCACAATCGGCAATAAAATCACCACCACGTACAACATCACCATCAAGGTTAAATGACTTGAAACACTGTCCCATAAGGTCAAGCTTGAACGTGGGTCACTCGATGAGGGGATAATAAAGGGAAATAATGCCACCCCTGCGGTCATAATAACGCCCAATACCGCCAAGCTTGAGCTGATAAAGCCGAGTAGGGTATGGCGGGTTTTTAACAGTAGCATAGTCAATAACGGCATCATAACACCGAGTAATGGGAATACCCAAAGTAGCGGATAACGTTGGTAATTGGTGAGCCAAGCACCACTTTGTTGTACCACCGTTTTTGCCAATGGATTTGGAAATGCTTGACCATCAATAGCCGATGTAATCAGATAGCCCGGCATCGACTGAATCCAAACACCGGCAATGATAAATAATACCACCATAATCACGGCAAACAGTGAGCCTGCACGTATCGCGCGCACTTGGATAACATCTTCAGTACGGTGAGCGAGATAAGCCGCGCCTTGCATGATTAACATAGCCGCACTGACCAAGCCACACAGTAGGGCAAATGGGTGCAAAAGCGCCCAAAAACTACCCGTGTAAGTCGAGCGAAGGGTATTATCAAAGCTAAAGGGTACACCCAAGAATAGATTCCCAAACGCCACGCCAAACACGATAGCCGGAATCACTGAACCGGCAAACAGCGCCCAATCCCATGTGGTGCGCCAACGTGCATCTTTGAGCATACTGCGGTACTTAAACCCTACCGGACGGAAAAATAGCGCCCATAATACCGCCATCAATGCCCAATAAAACCCACTAAACGCAGTCGCATACACCATCGGCCATGCGGCGAATAATGCCCCACCTGCGGTGATAAACCACGTTTGGTTGCCTTCCCAGTGTGGGCCGACCGTATTGATAATCAAGCGGCGTTCTTCATCGTCTTTGCCAAGAAATGGCAGTAAGGTAATCACGCCCATATCATGGCCATCCATAATGGCAAAGCCAATCAACAGCAAGCCGACCAGTAACCACCAAATCAGCTTTAAGGTTTCGTAATCAAACAACATGGTTCACCTCCGCAGACTGGCGAGTAGGTTGTAGGGTGATATGAGGTTCAGGTGTTTCACCATCATAACGCCCTGTGCCAAGGCTGGCAGGGCCAAGCTTGACATACTTAATCATCAAGTACATTTCAACGATTAATAAAATCGTATAAAAACCAACAAACCCCGCCAAAGACATCCAAATATTGGTAACGCTTAGATTGGATACAGACAAGTGCGTTGGCAACATCCCATAGATTGTCCAAGGTTGGCGGCCATATTCAGCAATAAACCACCCGAACTCTGCGGCTAACCAAGGCGCAGGCAGCATAAACAATGCCCAACGCAATAGCCAAGGTTTTTGTAGAAAGTTACCCTTAATGCTTGACCAAAGACTGACCACAAACAATGCCAACATCAAAAAGCCTAACCCGACCATCGCTCGGAATGACCAAAATATTGGAAACACCGGCGGAATGGTATCTTTTGCGGCTTGGGCAATCATTTCTGGTGTGGCAGTACCCACATTATCCGTGTATTTTTTTAGCAATAAGCCAAAACCCAAGTCGCCTTTCACTTGTTCAAACTGTTGAGCCGCAAGGGCATTATTAGGATTGTTTCGCAGGTCTTCGAGGAGTACAACGGCTTGTTGACCATTGATAATGCGTTGTTCATTGAGTTTGATAATGTCATGGATACCCATGATTTGCTTATCAAGCGAGCGTGTACCGATAATACCCATCACATAGGGGATTTGAATCGACCAATCGTTTTTGCCTTCGGCCTGATTGATATTGGCCACTAAGTTAAAACTGGCGGGCGCGGGTTCAGTTTCCCACATGGCCTCAATCGCGGCCATCTTAGTTTGTTGTGCTTCACCCACGGTATAGCCAGACTCATCACCGAGTACAATCACACTACACACAGAGGCAAAGCCAAACGCAGCGGCGACCTGAAAGCTGCGCTTGGCAAACTCAATATCGCGTCCGCGAAGTAGATATAAGGCCGAAATCGACAACACGAATATCGCACCCACGGTATAACCGGCAGACACGGTATGGACGAATTTGTTTTGTGCATCAGGGTTAAAGATAATCGCCGCAAAATCCGTCATTTCCATACGCATGGTATGGTAGTTAAACGTTGAGCCGACCGGGTCTTGCATCCAACCATTGGCAATCAAAATCCACAACGCTGATAAATTGGTACCGAGTGCCATCAAAATCGTCACCAAGAGATGTTGGCCACGCGATAAGCGATCCCAACCAAAGAAGAACAATCCCACCATGGTTGATTCCAAAAAAAACGCCATTAGACCCTCAATGGCCAATGGCGCACCGAACACATCACCCACATATTGAGAGTAATAGGCCCAGTTGGTACCAAACTGGAATTCCATGGTAATACCAGTCGTGACCCCTAAGGCAAAGTTAATCCCAAACAACTTACCCCAAAATCGGGTCATATCTTTCCATATTTCTTTACCCGTCATCACATACATCGATTCCATAATGACGAGTAGCCATACCATACCTAAGGTCAATGGTACGAACAAAAAATGATATAGGGCAGTTACCGCAAATTGTAAGCGGGAAATGTCCACCAAATGTTCACTAATCATACAACACCTCTTGGCCAATATGCCAAAGCAGTTTCGTTGCCCTTGTATTTAAGCGTGTTGAGTGTAATCTGCACTAACACACGCTGACCCCACCTATCGAGATATTCATCCCCAGTATTCAAACTCAGCGATACGCGCCAGTTCTATACCGATTGACCTCTCTCACAGACACAGCAAACCCATATCGCTGAAGATAAACTGGCCATCCTGACCCTTATCGCGATTGGACTGTTTCGTATTTTATACGGATATAGCTAAAGATTAGTTTGTCACGTTGCCAAGCTGTTTATTACACTAACTCGCATTGGTTGATGACAAAATTATGATGGTAGCAGTAATTAAGTAGCGCTTATGAGGACCCAAGATAGTAAATCGCCATACACTGCTAATGGTTCAATTAAAGGTCTCAGGGTAGCATAGGCCACAGAATCGTATTGTTACAGAATCTTAGTAAAAATATTACTTAACCTTGCCTACACGCAATAATCGCAATCTATTTATTCCAAGTTAGCTCTCATATATAAACCGTAAAACTTAATGTAAGCTTAAATTCCCTGATATCACGATTATTTTTAAATGACTAAAGAGTCATATTAAATTTATGATACAACAGTAACATTTAACTTGGTTTTATTGATAAATTATTGATACAAAACAATGGGTTATTATTGGGTTGATTCGTGTTCTCTGAATTCAGAAAGGTTTGGTAACTTTGCACTAGTAGTCCATGTAAAAAATCACTTTACCGCAAATAGGTTTTGATTATAATGGCAATCATAGACCCAAGCATTGTGCAGTTGGGTTATCAACACAAGGAAGCTGTTATGAAAATTACTTTAAAATCAATCGCAATGGGTGCAGCATTATCGACTGCAAGTATGGCTGCTATGGCAGCTGACCCAATTGTCGGTGTTTGGCAAACCTATGAAGATGGTCAACCAAAAGCCCAAGTTCAAGTTGTCCAAAACGGCCAAACCTTCGCAGGTAAAATCGTGGCAGGTAATACCGAAAAAGCCAAAACCTTTATTGGCCGTAACGTTATCGCTGGCTTAAAAGCCGATGGTGGCGGTAAATACAGTGCAGGTACCATTACTGACCCAGCAAAAAACAAGTCATACAAATTAACCGCTAAAATCTCAGGCAACACCTTGGATTTGTCAGGTCACTTAGGCCCATTTAGCCGTACCCAAACTTGGAAAAAAATCCGTTAATCATTCGTATAGATACAAAAAAAGCCACCGTGATGTTGGCTTTTTTTATAACGACGCATTGGGTCTAATCAGCACTTTCGCCTATCGCTGTTATTCAACAGGCAGTAAGACGTGGTGTTGTTAGACTTAGCGTTGGTCAATTAGATCGCATTTGCGCCAGTTTCACCGGTACGGATACGAATCACTTGCTCAAGATTGGTGACAAAAATCTTACCATCACCGATTTTGCCGGTGCTTGCAACACGAGTAATGGCTTCAATAGCAGGTTCAACCATTTCATCCGTGACAGCGATTTCAAGTTTTACCTTTGGCAAAAAGTCGACCACGTATTCTGCACCGCGATACAGTTCGGTATGACCCTTTTGGCGTCCAAACCCTTTGACCTCAGTCACAGTCACACCTTGCACACCAATTTCTGACAATGCTTCACGTACATCATCAAGCTTAAAAGGTTTTAAAATTGCCGTAATTAATTTCATACTCATGTCCTTTTGACCAAATCAACGTCAGTATCAGTTTGTATATCGCTGATACGAACGCGCCGTTACCACGATTGCGGCGTTGGAAATTATCCAATGCGATGATTTAAACGATTCAAATTACTGTATTCTTCAAAAGAATATTCAAAAGTTGTGCCAAGTTAGCAATGCTTAATGCGATTAAAAGGATAGTATAGAGCAAATTTGAGCATAATGGCATCAAGTTTTGTCCACTTATCGAGATGAATAGCGCATACAACCGTCATGGCTGCTTAGCTTGGTCAGCCTCATTATAGCGGAAAAATTGTATTCATATCTAGAAAAAGCTAGGTTCATCATCAGTTTATCGACCAAATATAGGGACAGTAGGCGGCAAAAAAGTTTGTTGGTCAATTTGCTAGATTTTTGCGAGGGTTACTCAGGAAGTTTTGCATTATTTTAGTGCAATATACTTAAGTGTAGGTCAGGGTCAAAGTAAGCGTCATCCATCAAGATAAAAAAACCTGTGTAAAACTTGTGCCAATCGCCCTATTTTAATCAAGAAAATGCTATGATAATCCGTCTTTTAACCGCCAGTTTTTGCAGGGAAAATTCTTATGTCGATAGCCAGCCCGCAAGCATATCAGCCAAATCAAGCCAACACCAATAATCAAACAACCACCGCACAGTCCAACGCTAATCCTAACGTTATCCAACGTGGGGATGGCTTGCAAGTTGTGGTGGGTCTAGGTGGGTCAGGCTTGTCAGTGGTGAACTATTTAACGACACAAGGCTATCGTGTGGCAGTGACAGATGGTGGCGAACCCAAACTCGCTAGTGCATTGCCTGCGGATGTGATTACCCGTTTTCCTGGATTGGATGCCGAACTTTTGGCAAGCGCTAGTCGCATTATTATGAGTCCGGGTATTGACCCGTATTTGCCGGTATTTGATGCCGCACGCGCAAAAAATATCCCGATGGTCAGCGATATTCAGTTGTTCCATGAAGTATGTGCGCAGCGTCAAATCCCGATTGTGGCGATTACCGGCTCAAATGCCAAAAGTACCGTGACCACCTTGGTCGGTGAAATGGCCAAAGATGCCGGACTGGCCGTGGGTGTGGGTGGTAATTTGGGTACACCGGCATTGGATTTGTTAGCAGAGCCGATGCAATTAGCGGTGTTAGAGCTGTCGAGTTTCCAACTACAAACCACCAGTAATTTATCCGCCCAAGTGGCGACGGTGTTGAATATGTCACCGGATCATTTGGATCGTCATGGTGATATGCTCGGCTATCACCAAGCCAAGCACCGAATTTTCCAAGGTGTTAAATCAATCGTGGTCAATCGTGATGATTTACTCAGCCGTCCACTGGTGCCCGATGCGACGCCAATGATTAGTTTTGGCAGTAATGCGCCTGATATCAACCAATATGGTTTGATTACCGATGCCAATGGTGAGGTCTGGCTTGCGCGCGGCAGTCAGCGCCTGATTAGCGAGCGTGACGTGCCGATTAAAGGACAGCATAACTTGGTCAATGCGTTAGCGGCATTGGCGTTGGGTGAGTTAGCGGGTTTACCATTAGAGAGTATGCTCAATACGTTAAAGAGTTTTTATGGTTTGCCACACCGCTGTCAGTTTGTGACCACGGTTCATGGCCTTGATTGCTACGATGATTCAAAGGGTACTAATATTGGCTCTACCATTGCTGCGATTAATGGTCTAGGCAAGGTCTATGCCCCAAAAGGCAAAAAACTAGGTCTAATCTTGGGCGGGCAAGGCAAAGGACAAAACTTTGCAGAGCTTGCTGAACCGATTCGCCAATACGTCAGCCAAGTATATCTCATCGGTCAAGATGCCGATAAGATTCAGGCAGACTTGGTGGCAGCAGGCTTAAGTATCGATGGCTCACAAGGTGTTACGTTGCATGCGTGTGATACGTTAGCCAATGCCGTTGCTTTGGGTTGGCAACACGCCGCCCAAGCACCAGCGCTTGGTGTCTTATTGTTATCGCCTGCCTGTGCCAGTTTTGATCAATTCCGTGGTTATACCGATCGTGGTGAGCAGTTTCAAGCCTTGGTGAAGTCAGCCTAAGGTGCATTTTTGCGTTTGTTTACTAAGTAGCAGACTTAGTTAAGTTGTAGGTGTTGTCATGCCGATATCTCGATTGTTTAGCGATACTGCCAATCAGACCAATCGTCCATTGTTACCCAATATCCAAGCAGATGATTCGCGATGGATGCCATCGCTGCGGTCGGTTTTGATGACCACGGTAGCGATGATTTTGGTCATGAGCTTGTTGATGGTGTCTTCCGCGTCCATTCCATTTGCCCAAAGCAAAAACTTAGGCGATTTTTACTTTTTCACCCATCAGTTAGCCTATATCGTGATTGGGATGATGTTTGGGTATGTGATGTATAAGACGCCACTTAAAATCACGTTCCGCTTGGACATTATCTTGGTGGCCATGTTTATGTGTGTGCTTGCCATTATTTATACCGTACTTGCCGGTTCGGTGATTAATGGTAGTCGGCGTTGGATTGAGATTGGCGGTATTAACTTTCAGCCGGTAGAAATGGCGAAGTTGCTGATGATTTTGTTTACCGCGGATTATTTGGTAAGACGCTCGGAAGAAGTGCGTTACAGTATGGCGGGTTTTTTGCGTCTGGCTGGCATTGCCGGGGTGCTATCGCTCGTCATTATGCTACAGCCAGACTTTGGTTCGGTGGTCGTGATTATGGGCTGTACCGCGGCGATGATGTTTGTCGGTGGGCTACCAAAACGCTTATTGATGATTATCATGGGTATCATGACCGTTGGCGGGTTTATTGGTATCACCAGTGCGCAATATCGCCTAAAACGTGTCATGTCATTTTTAGATCCCTTTGATGACTTACGCAATAGTGACTACCAGTTAGGTCGTAGTATTGTGGCGTTTGCTCGTGGTGAGTGGTTTGGCGTGGGTTATGGTGAAAGCGTGCAAAAATTGTCGCATTTGCCGGAGGCGCACACTGACTTCTTGCTTGCAATTACCGGTGAAGAGTTGGGCTTTTTTGGTGTGATGTTCCTGCTATTCCTACAACTGTGCTTGATTGCTACCGTGATGCGCATTAGCTTTAATGCGTTAAAGCGTCGCCAAAGCCGCCTAAGCTACTTTGCATTCGGGGTAGGCGTGTTGTTCTTTGGGCAGGTATTTGTGAATGCTGGGATGACCATGGGCATGTTGCCGACCAAAGGGCTAACCATGCCGTTTTTCAGTTATGGCGGTTCGTCAATGGTGGTTAACTTAATCATTGTCGGCATTTTGCTGCGGGTTTTAAAAGAAAGTCCGGCCATCCCACCCAATGAAAGCCGTTACTATTAAACTCATAACCCGTCAGTATCGACGGGTTTTTTTATGATTGTGATAAGTTTTCAAGTAAGGTAGGGATTGTAGGGCAGATTCTTTCAGTCTGGCCTATTAAAGGTCGACTATCCCATTGGGCAATAGCCTGAGCAAGCATCACGCGCGGGTCATCTATATCGACAGCTGGCTGACCCAGTAAGTTTAGTGCCAGTTGAATGAGCGATTGCGCAGAATACGGGGCAATGGGCTCTGCCAAGGTTTGTTTGGACAGCTTTTGTCCTTGTTCATTTAACAGCAATGGCAGATGATAATAGCGCGCAACAAGCGGTAGTTGTAAATAATCAGATAAGATTAACTGTGGAATCGTCAACGGCAAGATATCCAGCCCACGCACCACTTGGTTGATACCTTGATACGCATCATCAACGACAGCGGCCAACATATAATTAATCATCCCGAGGTGGTGCTGAGTACCACGACGACGCAATATAATATCCCCATGTTGCCGCTGCGGATTACCCGAAATTATCCCTTGTAGCTGGTCAAAAAACACCGTGGTCTGGTCAGGCAAACGTAATCGAATCGCGTTATCACGTGTCAGATGCTTAGTTGCGCATAATTGCGGGTAGCGGTGAGGGGAATCTATTGATTGGCATTCAGAATGGCTATGGATAAATTGTGCAATACTTTTACGCGTACAATCACAACCGTAAGTATAAGGTATGAGCCTATCATTAAGCAGCGCATGATAGCTATCAAGGCGTTGGGACTGGTAGCAAACCTCGCCATCCCACTCAAGTCCAAGCCGGACAAGTTCCTTTAAAATGGCGTGGGTAAACTCAGGGCGACAACGTTCGGTATCGACATCCTCGATACGTAAGCGCCATTCACCCTGTTCGCGCTTGGCAAAACAAAAGCTCGCCACCGCAGTGATGAGCGAGCCTAAATGCAACTCACCGGTAGGTGAGGGCGCAAAACGACCAATAACAGGGGTTAGCATTTGGTAAGTGCCATACGATAACCCTGTAAATTGCCGCTTTGCAGAACTGACTTAGGCATGTCCCCAAGCTTGTTTTTCTTTCATTTCTGATAAGGTTTTGCAGTCGATACATTGGGTGGCCGTTGGGCGTGCTTCTAAGCGACGTAAACCAATCTCAACACCACAGGTTTCACAAAAACCGTAATCGCCATTTTCAAGCTCAGCCAGTGATTTGTCGATTTTACGGATTAACTTACGCTCACGATCACGCGTGCGCAATGCCAAGGCAAACTCTTCTTCTTGGGTTGCACGGTCATTGATATCAGGCATTGCCGTTGATTCATCTTGGATATATGACTTGGTAGATTCCGCCTCATTGAGTAACTGCTCTTTCCAAGCCAATAAGATTTTTCTGAAGTGTGCAAGTTGGGCATCGTTCATATATTCTTCGCCATCAGCTGGCTGATAAGGCGTAAAAATATAATCGCGTTCTTGAGTGATGTTCATGACAATTTCCTCTAAGGTCATTGAGCGATATGCGAGCAACCATGTGGCTGTTGCCTAAGCGCTACGCAACCTAAGCTTTATAAAGGTGCAGCACAAGATGGTTACAACTTTTTTGTTTTCAAGTCTCTAATCCAACTATCACGCTAAATAAAGGCGATAATTGGTTCAAGATAGCGTTATTAATTAACGATTGTAAGTAGATGACTCAACAAAAATGCCTCACTGTATAAGCTTGGCATGACAGTAAGATGAAAAATCCTCTAATATCTCTTAATCAACAAAGCAATCTTTTAAATCAGCGACTTTTCCAACTCGATACAATAAACGCGGCATTACCATCCAAATTGGTGTAGGCGCGCTTTACCGTTTTTGCCTATTTAAAAGGTCAAACATTATCTATTCTTTTAATGCCGGTGGCAAGTTTTCCATTGTTATATAACGTTAACCAACGCAAACCCGCCGGAATATCATCCACGGCATAATCTTCACAAAATGGCTTAAACTGAATGCTGGTCGAAGGGCAGGTAAATACCGATACCCCATTGATTAACAGCTGCGCTTCTTGGTGGACATGGCCAACGAAGATACCTTTAATCTGCTTGGTATACGGCGCGATGGTATCCCAAAATACTTGCGCATTCTTTAACCAGTGATTATCAATCCAATGTGAACGTAACTTAGCCATAGGGTGATGGGTAAAAATAATACAAGGACGCTCAGAGTTTTCTAAGGTCTGCACCAACCAATCTAAGGTAGGCGCAGAAAAACAGCCAGCAATATGCCCCTGTACACTGGAGTCCAACCATAAAATATCCCAATGTGGCAATCGAGTCACGTGACGATTGACTAAACGCTTATCCTGTAGGACTGAAATATGACGTCGTTGTTCAAACGGTAGGTGGGAATCTAATTCCATGGTCACATCATGATTACCAGCAATCGCCACAAATGGCAGATTTAAGGTGGCTAAGTGACGAAATAGATGGCTATAACTATTATAGGAGGGTTGTTGCAGTAAATCGCCAGTTACGGCCAGCAAGTCAGTATCATTGAATTCACGTTGGATTAATCGCATTACAGCGTCTAACGTATTGGCAGGATTGATGGCACCATAACTGTGACTGGGGTCATCAAATATATGCAAATCACTGATTTGCACCAACGAAACATAATCTTTGTGGTTTTGGGTAAGTTCAGTAACCATAGATAACTTACTGTCCTTTAAAATCTGTGGCATTAGCTTACGCTAGCGAACAACTATCATGAATACAGAGGCTTTTGCTACTAAAGTGATACGCTAACCTAAAAATAGGTCGTCTTATCGCATCACTAACCAATCATTAAGCATATGCTAGCGCTAGCCATATAGGCGCACATAAGTCTAAAATGAGCGTATTTTATAGCACACAATACCAACTAATACTATTAAAAACCGCATAGAAAAGCCGAATTTCGTATCATTAAAGTGTAACTAATTATCATTAACTATTAAGTGGTTATAAATTATCCAATTGAGCGTTTAGTAGCCGATTTTTCCTTACATTGCTGACAGTAACCTAATAGCTCAATGACGCTTGACTGGATATCAAACTGTGATTGACTTGCGACCTGTTGGATCACACTGTCCAGTGGACTATGGCTAAACTCTTGCACATCGCCACATTGCTGACAAATCAAAAACGCAGCCACATGTTTATCATCTGGCTGACAGCATGGGAAGAAAACCTTACTAGAGCTTAATTGGTGAATAAACCCATACTCTAGCAAGAAGTCCAAACTGCGATAGACGGTAGGCGGTGCAACGGTTTTGTCACTCAGTTTTTGTAATTGTGCCAACAAATCATACGCACCAATCGGTGTCGGTGCCTGCAAAATAAGACGATAAACTTGCTCACGTAATGGGGTAAAGCGAATACCTTGCGATTGGCAAGTCTGCTTTGCAATGGCAATACGCTGCTCAAGCACTGTCGAATCTACCTGTGAGTGACAAGACAAAGCTTGCACATTACTATCACGATTATCTTTCACACTTACGTCAGAATCAGGCATTGAATGATGACTACAATCGGGTAGGGGAGTCACTTTAGGGTTGCAAGCATAATCTGTATCAGAGGATGAATGAGAAGCTGTCATAAAAATACCTTAACGATGGTGTAATGGTACAAACTAAGCAAAGCAAACGCGGGATAATAGAGAGATACGCCAAATATTATATAGTCATAGTGACCCTATTTAGATATCTTATTAACAAACCATAAAATAGTATAGCGTTATATATAGTCAATGGCGACTTGATGCACCTATCTCAACTGATTATAATAATTTGAATTTAACAAAAAATTGCCTTATCAAAACTGGCGAACCTGTATAGGTCGATGTCAGTATACCCGCATAGGGTCTCAGTCACTCAAGCATGCCATCATTCATTAACGTATTAGCTAATACGTTACCTTAACATAGTCAATGTACGCCTAACGCGAATCGAATATACCCAATCCTTATGTCTAAACTATCAAAACCCAAATCGTCACCTGCTATCGCGCCGACGAGTCGTCCAGCACAGCCATTTCAAGCGTATCCATTACAGAAAGCCGTGCGAAAACAAGCTTGGTTAATATTATTACTACTATTAATCGGTATGCTGATTGATTGGTATAGCAAACACCCTGATTGGATTATCAGTAAAAACATCTTGGCCGGTAGCGTGTTAGCATGGGTAGGGCAGTTGGTTTTCGCCAAAATATCGTTGAGCTTATCCGGTTACCGCCAACGCCGCCAAATTATTCATCGCTTTTATGCGGCACACTTAATCAAATGGGTCCTCACGCTGATTGGCTTTGTAATGATTTTTAAATTTTTGATGCCATTACGCGCAATGTGGGTATTCACCGGCTTTATGCTGTTACAGGTAAGTTACACATTCTTAATGTATCAACAACGCAAAACCGACTAACTTAAGTACAGCTGCATTATATGACATGAATGTTGCATAAAATTATGATTTTCTGTGACTAATTCTGCAAAAAAAAGCAAATCAATGATAAATTAATTCATTTAATCCTTTACAAAAAGGTAACAGTTGCTTTAATATAGACAGGATTTTTAGCAAGCAAGATAAGGGACGAACTGCGAGCGCTACGGATAGGCGTTGTTAGTGTTGTGTACTTATCTTGCTTTGTTTTATGTAAAATTTGACCTAATTATTGAGTCAAGCAACGCCCCAGTCAGTGTAATAAATAAACGATCTATTAGGCGTTGAGTGAAATAAACTATTCATTTCCTCATACATAAATGGACGTAAATTTACAGCTACTTTGCAACGTGGTTATTGCTGAGCTTCAGGGTCCCCCATTCTTAGACACGCGTTATTGTCAAAAATGGTTATCGGTAGGCAACTAGACGCCTACCAAGATTGGTATTTTTAACAGTAAATCGTGATTACCAAGACAAACTTGGTTATCTATTGGCTCGATTAAGATAAGAAGTGAAGACTATGGCAGCAAACGCAGAAATTACTTCCAATGAGTATATCAAGCATCACTTGACCAACTGGACGTTTGGCCATCATCCGACAGAAGGCTGGATCGTTGCAGAAACGCAACAACAAGCTTCTGAAATGGGTTTTAGTGCCATTCACTTAGATTCCATGTTATGGTCTATTCTACTCGGTATCATTTTTTGTACTATCTTTTATAGTGTTGCAAAAAGAGCGACATCAGGTGTACCTGGCAAATTACAATCGTTTGTAGAGATGATTGTTGATTTTGTCGACAGCAACGTACGTGATACCTACCACGGCACCTCAAAAGTTATTGCGCCGTTAGCACTAACAATCTTTGTGTGGATTTTCCTAATGAATGCCTTGGACTTGTTACCAATTGACTATATCCCAGTCTTGGCACAAAAAATTGGCGCAGCGTTAGGTCATGACCCACATCATGTTTATATGAAAATTGTACCAAGTACTGACCCGAACGTAACCTTAGGTATGTCATTCTCAGTATTTGCGTTGATTATTGCTTATAGCATTAAAGAAAAGGGTTTAGGTGGTTTTATTGGTGAATTAACCTTACACCCATTTAGCGCAAAAAACC
>CALJUC010000239.1 GCA_937975585.1 uncultured Moraxella sp.
TTTTATCTTCAACCAGTGGACGCAGGTGATCCCACTCGGTGGGAAATGAGCCACAATACACACACTGGAAATTATCTTGGTTCATACCAAGAATTTCGAGCGCCTGTTTTACTTCATCTGCATTTGGTTGCACGACTGGAATAATTGAGTTAACAAATGAATTTGTAATGCTTGATGATCGACCTGTAATTTTTACTGGTTTTGGCATTGAAAAAAGCGCTAAATAATCCATGTTTTAAACTCTACATCAATTCGGGTCATATAACACCACGGTACGCGCGACAAAATCCGCGAATGTCTGCTTACGCGCGGTAAACCACATAATAAAAAACAGCGGCAATAGCAGTACTTTAATCACTTCACGAAACAACGATTGGAAAAAGTTAATTCGCTGTCCTTGCATCCCAAACACCCACAAGCCCATGATAATCTTGCCGATAGTCGCCTGACGTCCCAAACTGGTAAATAACGCCATATAAAACAGATAAATCGCCACGCCTGCTGCGATTAAACTTTGATCAGTAAAATTACGAATACCAAGCTGTTTTTCAAGTTCGGGCACACCGAGCTGATAGCCAAGTGCTAATAGTAGTCCAATGAGTACAAGGTCAAAGGCATAAGCAAAACCACGACGCAAAAATCCGGCATATTGCATATTACTTGCCAGTTTTTTGCCATAGGTTTGCGGCAAGGTTGGTGCTGGCGCGGGATAACTGCTCTGCGGTTCGACCGCTTGGGGCGCAATCGGCGGGGTTGTTACCGGTTGGGGTTGCAGCGTCTGAGGCGGTGCGACAGGCGACATATAACCCGGCTGATTTTGATAGTTGGGTTGATAAGCAGGCGGCTGATTTGGCATTGCTTGATAGCCGGTATTAGAGACATAACCCATCTGTGGCTGTTGCATGACTGGTTGTATGACTGGGGGCTGCACGATTTGTTGGGGTGCGTGCCAAGGATTGGTTGGCGTGGCATTGCTCGCCATCGGTTGGCCGCTCACTGAGTGAAGATGTTGGTCGACCTGAGTATCATCCACGGGCGCAAAACTACGACCCCCACAATTGGGACACATGACTGCAGTTTTTGGAAGGATTTGACCACAGGTTTGGCAGAGTGCTTTCATTCAACAACCTTTTAACATAATAGACTGAGTTTCCCCAGTGATAGAACGGTTTTTTACTCACGAACCAATTTAATTAACCGCTAAGCTTTGACCCAACGATACGGTGGTAAACAGGCATTGGCTGCCACACTTTTACCACTGATATGCTGCTCATTAATCACGGCAAATACTTGCTCAGCCACGGGCACCAATTCAGGGTAAGTTTTGGGATAGCGTAGCATATTTTGGCAGCGTTTCGCCCTATCTTCAGCCGTATAATATTGGGTTAATAGCGCGCCAACGGCAGCATCGGTCTTGCCTTGCTGAATCGCTAACGCTGACGCTAATTCAATCATATAAGTATTTGGGTATTTGCCCGCATCGCGTGGGGTTTGTAGCGCGTATAAGACAAAATCTTTGGTATTGGGGTAATCATTTTTAAACAGATAAAATGCCAAATTCGCTGCATATTCGCCTTGATTGGGCGCATTTTTGACCGCTTGCGCTTGTAAGTATAACGCGCCTTTGGTATCGTTTTTATTCCAATAATAGTTTTTGGCGGCTTCATTAAATTGCTTGGCCAATTTGCTATTAACAGGCTGCTCAGCAAAGTAGCGCATATCTGTGTCACGAAACGCGGTCAAAGCATTGGTTTGGACGGCGACTATATCATGGCTATTGGCCAATTCCGTGAGTGCATCCAAATCTGAGGTGCCTTGCTTGGCCACGCTTTGAACTTGGTTAAAAAACTCTGGCGCAATGCCTAACGTATCTTGGTACAAGGTTTTTGCCGAAGGGCCTAATAGACCGCCTTGCTTGGCTAGTTGGGTATCGATATTGGCTTTGGCTTCTGGTAACTGGCGTATCACTTGTCGATAATCACTGGTATTATTGCTCGTATTATTGTCACTACCATTCGCACTTGCACTGGCTGTGTTATTTGTGCTTGCGGTTGTCGTACCGTTATTACCCAATAACTTCGATGCCCCATAACCGCCCAAGGCAATGGCACCAATGATGACTGGCACTAACCAACCTTTTCCTGAGTGCTTCACTGCAGTTCCCGAATGCTTCACCGCGGGTGCGCGTGTTGGTACGGTAGTATCGGCTTGACTCGCATGATTATCATTGACATCCGGCTGCGGTTCGTTGGGATAGCCACTGTTGAGATAGCCATTTTCGCTATTAGTATTGGCTGATGCAACAAGTACACTAGCCGCTGCCACCGGTGACACGTTTGCTGACGATTCGCTCAACGGTTGACTCGTTGATGGATAATTTTTTTGTTGGTTAAGCGATTGTTCCCAACGTCTATTTTGTTCTAAGGATTCAGCATCAACAGGGTTGATTACTGATACGGCATCAGTATTAGGGACAGAATGGGTCGCTGAGCTAACGTTATTTGGTTGGCTCACAGGCGTTTGCCACACATTAACTGACGTTACGCTATTGGTGTTGATATTAGCGTTTTGTGGGACATTCGTCGCATTGACAGCGGCTTTATTTTTATTGATTAATAAACCACATTTGTGGCAGGGTTTGCCAATAAAATGAATATGGCTCGCATCTTCGGGAAAGTTATCACAGGCGACAAATTGACGATGTTGCACCAAACCGCGTAAATGGGTTTCCCACTCACTGGCGCTTGGACGTTGAGCTGGGTCTGTCGATAAGAACGCACGGTCAAACATCGTGCGGGTAACATCATCCCACGCTTCATGGATACTATTCTTTAATGGTGCAATCTCCGAATGCGGCTGTTGCCCATAGGCGTATAGACGTTCTTTGATAAATTGATCGGTATTGCGATGCGGCATATTTTTCAGCCGATCGGATAATGGAATAAAATAAAACGGATGAATGCCATTGTTAAGAATCTTAAACAACTCAATCGCTAGCACAAAGCGGTCGTGTTTTTCATCAAGCAACGCAATGTTCTTGTGCTCATGGTACTCTGGACTGGTCATCTCAGGCGAGATAACTGGACTTGGATAGACCTTGCCATCAGCGCGCGTAATCCGATAACTGTCGCAGTCAATAAAGCCTACAATAAAGCCACGATATTCATCGCTAGCACTAGGTGCATGATACGACACCGGCTCGGGCATGAGCCGCATATTCGGTTCTTTAAAGTCGATAAACGCATGACCATGGGCGTGCAAATCCGCCATCAAGGCACTGATATTTGCGCCCAACTGGACACGATAATTCAGGCTGTTTTGATAGGCGGTTAGGCGCTTACCTTCGTTTGGGTAGATAAACGGATTGAGTGATATGGAGCGATCAAAATCCAACTCTGGCATGGCATAGCCGATTAGCTGATCATTATCATCCATTATTAGATAGCGCACCCAAGCAAATTGGGTATATCCCACGCGATTGATAACCTCATATACATGCTCAGGCGGCCGTTCAATCATGGTGGTCAGTTTTTCACGGCTCGGATTTTTTGGATCAGCCGGATTTTTAAAAATCTTAGCAACTAGCTTTTCTTCCACAAGCTTTTCTTGTCGATTACTTGCATTTAACTGCCCAAGCCGATAAACCAAGCCCATACCGCCCTCGCCAATCTGTTGGCTGTTATCGAGGCGGATAGGCACACGTTGGTTGTTGATAATCACATACGGCATTAACACAAATCCTTAGGCTTTTGGGGCAGATGCAGGCAACGTTGGGTCAATAATAACGCTAGTTGAGGAAAAATCATCAGGTAAATAATATACACTCGGCGCAACCGAGTCGCTAGATTGTGAGTTTACCGTTTGTCCGGTTTGGCTTGCTGCTTGCGGGGTCGTCGTCATATGTGCTGACATTATCGCGGTAATCCCTTGTGGCAATATAATACGACTCGTTAGTAGTTGGGTGGTGTCTGGCACCGTTGCCGGTAATATCGAACTTGCCCCCACGCCCACGGGCGTTGAAGCCGCCATACTGGCATTCATTGACACGGTTGAGCTGTCCGCAACAGGTTGCATCTCGATACGACAATATTGATAGCTCATTAACGGCTGCTGAGCGCCTGATGCGGTTGTAGCGCTTGTTGCTATCTCAATGCCTAAATCACGATAACGCGTTAGCGCATCTCCCATCACCGGCTCACAAGTCGCTTGATACGATAACATAATCGGTTGTTGACCCGTTGGTCGAACCCAATTGGCTTGCAACACACCCGTCATTGGCACGATGGTGTTCGCCGTTGCCGTTAGTTTGGCTTTACTTTTCGCTACATTTGTCTTAGACGTTGGAAAAGGATTGGCGATTAGGGTTTGGATAAAAAATTTGTCGCTAACGTTGGTTAGTACAAGCTTATCGCTTAGTGCAAATGCCTGACTGGCAGGGCTTAGGCTAACCGGTGGCAGACTGGCGGGCGTGGCGGTAACGGTGGTTACTGCGGGTTGGGCATATTGATTGGTAATGGCTAAGATTTTATCTTGGTTTATCCAAGCCAACGCACCTGCACCCACCAATACAACTAGACCCGCTGCTAAAGACACATTACGGCGCTGCTTGCCCGAATCTGTCATGGCGGTTGATGGCGGTAGTGGTGCATGATTGGGATTGGTGGTTAATGAGCGGGTTAAATTTGTATGGGTAGTAGTAGTAGGTTGAGTCGGTGTCGCACCATGCCAAACATTATTCGCACTATTTGCTATTGCTTCAATGGGCTCTTCTATCGTTGGGTGCTCTAATACAGGTTCAAAGCCTTGATATTGTTTTGGATTTTTTAGCAAGACTATCAAAGATTTATCATCACCGGTTAAGCGATAAGTCCCTGGATTCGTCAGCGCATTCTCAATCACAGTATTGCCTTGCGCAGCAGAGGGTATCGCACATAGATTAAATAATAAATTACCAAAAAATGGGCGGTAAATTTTTGGTGGCGTGGTCGCCCCTTGTAATACCAAATCAGCACACCCATCTGACATTAACGCGATACAATCCACTGCGCTAACATCCAACCATTCTATACGTAAAAAATCCTGCCAATTATCTTGGGTGATAAAGTGCGTTTCGTTGACGTACTCGTTTTTACTGTCATCCCCTTTTAGGGCAACGTCAGTAAAATAATCGACATTATTAGGCACGCTTTGGGTATCGACAACAAAGCGACTGGTCAATAACGGACTATCGCCAATCTGCACGAGTAGCGCTTGTTGACTATGATGAAATAACAACACCGCAGTCACGGTAGCATGGTAATCACGTAACGTGTCATCGGCCGCTAACTGCTTACCTAATTGCTGACGCACACCATTCAGCCCCAGTAGCAGCATAGTTTGGCTATTGGATTTTTTAATTAAATTTTCGCCAAATTCTACGGCTAGCTTTAGCAACAACTCGCCCACGGCTTGGCTAAAATACTGCGAGCCTTGTTGGCTAAAGCGTGCGGAGCCTGCCCCATCACTGACCACAGCCACGGTATAGTCTGGTTCATGCTGCAAAAATATCGCGTCTTGATTGGGTAAGCCGCTATCAATATGTGCTTTACCAATCGCCGATGCCGCAAAGCCTTGCCAAGTGGTTGCCGTTGCCATCATTTAGCCTCGTACAGTTGCCCAAGGAGAGATACTACCCAACTGTACAGTTTCACCCGGCGCCGATTGCGACAAGGTTTTTAGGCTCGCGGATAACCATACAAAAAACTCCACGAACTTCACCGAGTTTAACTCGACCGCAGGTGTGAGTCCGGATAGCTGTTGCAGCATTGACATCTCTTGGATACCCGCATCGATACCAATCGGATAAATAATACATTGGCCATTTTGCTCAGCGAGTTGACATTGCTGTACCGCTGCTTGCCACACATCCATGCTATCCGTTGGTAGGCCATCGGTCATCGCCATAACCCATGGGCGGGTATAACTGATACCGTTATCACGTAAATTAATGCGCTCTTGCTCAATCAAGTTAAGTGCCAATAGCATACCTTGCCCAAGGGGGGTCATACCGTTTTCTCGGAAGGTAATCGGGAAAAAGTCTACCGCATCCGTCCAATCCATCATCAACTCTGCGGTGTCATTCACCCCACCGACAATCACAATCGCCAAGCGCACGCGGTTACGTGCGGTTTCGTCACGTAGCAACTCCTCGTAAAATACCTTAATCCCCTCATTTAGCATATCAATACGGCGCTTATCGTCATTACCTGAGTGAATCGCCATTGACCCCGATAAATCTAGCACCAAGACACACAAGGTGCGTTGGGCAACGTTATTACCATAATCAATTTCACGTAAGGCAGGCATGGGTTGGGTATTTTGATACATAAAAAGATATCCTAAAATGAGGCATGGCTATTTTACGACTTATGACAGCAAAAGCCGATAGATTTTGCAAGCGGTTTTGTGGCTTTTTGGTAGAAAAACTGACCGATTGTTGCTGAATTTAATATGTCTGCTTAAAACTTTCAATGAGTATATTTATCGTTCTTTACGTAGCCTTAAATTATTGATATTTAAAATCAGGTAAAAAGTCCCAATCAGTAAAGGTTTTTAGTAGCTTTGGATTCATCACTTTGAAAGTATTATTAGTAATTTTTAACTTTAGAATATCGCCATAGTAACGAGTTTTTTTGACGTTAAAATTCCAGTAGCAACGCTGAATGTTGATGGTATCCTCTTTTGAGCTAACACACACACCATCTTCATCGTGACCTGTATAACTCAATTTATAGCTGATCAAAGTCTTGTTTGGTGACCAATGCAATAGGTGCAAATTACCACCTCGCTCTGAGCTTTCGTCTATAACTATTGTGCTTGGACTAACTCGCTCAATGCTTTGTCCAACAATCCCCGAATTTTCTTCTTTATTCTTATCAAAATAGATACCAGATTCGATGATTTTATTGTTTTTGGTGAATTTCCAATGAAAAGTGGTATAAAAGAATGGATAGTTATGTCTGTTAATAGGACATTGATAAGATTCTATCGTTAATAATTCATTATTCGCCATCGTCATGGTTTTAATCGTTTCATCAAAATATTCAGGATCAATTCTCTTGCAGTCATCTGCAAACAAACTACTAGAACCTAGTAATAAAGCGATAGCGATTAATTTTCTCATTATATAATTCTCAATAAAAAACCCTTAAAGCGATAATTTAAGGGTTTTTGTAAAATAAAACAATATTCGACTTATTGTCAGTCTATTAGCTTAGTCGATTAACCTGCTAATACGTCTGCCATGGCATTGGCCACATAGTCGATGTTGCTTGAATTTAGACCTGCAACACACATACGACCATTCGATACCATATAGATACCATAATCAGCCGCTAGTTTAGCCACTTGTTCTGGGGTTAAGCCGGTGAAGCTAAACATACCTTTTTGGTCAGCCAAGTATTGGAAGCTACGGCCAGGAATTTTGACTTGTAAAGTGTCACGTAGTTGCTCACGCATCGCTTTGATACGGTCACGCATTTCGTAAACTTCTTTAACCCATTCGGCTTGTAACTCAGCATCATTCATAATGATGTCAACCACGTTGCCGCCGTGTGACGGTGGGCTTGAATAGTTACGACGGATGGTGAACTGTAATTGACCTTGTACCAAGTTAGCTTGGTCTGCGTCATAACATACCACTGATAAGCCCCCTACGCGCTCACCGTAAAGTGATAGGTTTTTCGAGAATGAGTTACTAACGAAGAATAACAAGCCCATGTCAACCGCTTTACGAATCGCGTAAGCGTCAGCGTCCATGTCATCGCCAAAGCCTTGGTATGCGATATCCATAAAGGCCAATAATTTTTTGGCTTGTACCACTTCTAATACTTTATCCCATTGCGCTTGGGTCAAGTCAACGCCGGTTGGGTTGTGACAGCATGGGTGCAGCAATACCACGTCATTTTCATTTAGGGTGTTGAAAAATGCGATCATCTCGTCAAATTTTACACCGTTGGTCGCCGCATCATAGTATGGGTATTTACGAACTTCAAAGCCTGCGCCTTCAAAAATACCGATGTGGTTCGCCCAAGTTGGGTCTGATACGTAGCATTTTGCCGCTGGGAACCAAGTACGGATAAAGTCAGCGCCGACTTTTAATGCACCTGAACCACCAATTGTTTGAGCGGTTGCAACACGTTTATCTTTTAACACTTGGCTGTCTTGACCAAATAGCAAGTTTTGGCAAGCAGTGCGGTAGCCTGGTAGGCCGTCCATTGGTAAGTACGGACGTGGTTTTGGCGGATTGGCAATGATGGCTTCAGCTTTTTGTACGGTCCCTAATACCGGTAATGTACCTGCATCATCATAGTATACGCCCACACCAAGGTTTACTTTGCTAGGACGTGGGTCTTTTTTGTGCTTATCCATTAAGCCCAAAATCGGGTCACCCGCATAATGTTGAACATGATTAAACATGAATTGCTCCGTTGTTTATCGATAAATTTTTTTGCCCATATAGGATATCATTTTGTGAAACGTGGATAAAGCCTAAATGTGACTTTCGATGCGATTGCATGATTTGTGTGACCCCAGGCGTGTATAGATTGGGCTTTATCGTGTTTTGATATTGGGTATATAGTGAGGTTTAGGAATTTTTTCATAAGGACTGAGTTTGTGAACGCATTGAATAATAATACGACTCATTCGTGCGCTCGCCCGCCTGATAATACTAATAATAGTCATACCATGCGTCTACATCTGATTGCCGGTTATATTGAGCAGATTTATCTGGTGGAATACCCAGATAAGTTGCTATTATTAGACGGGTGTAGTTATAACGATGTGCCACATGTGTTGGATTTTGTTGAAAATACCTTATGCCGTCCGCGTCAAGACTTAAAGTTAGTCACGGTCAGTCATCTCCACCCTGATCATGCTGGCGGGGCGCATCGGCTCAGACGTCTGGTGGGTTGTCAAATTGCCAGTCTTAACAAGTCAGGACAATGGTACCAAGGCGCATCGGGCCTTGCCATGTATAGTATTGATAGCGTATTGGCATGGTATGTTGCTTATCGTCAGCGCAAGCCGCTTAAGCCGCTGCTATATTGTCCGTATTTATTTCCAGATTATCAGCTTAATGACGGTGATAGCTTGCCGGGCTTTACGGATTGGCAAGTGTTGGATACGCATGGCCATACCGACCGCGATATGTCACTTTGGCACCCGGCGACCGGTCAGGTATATGTCGGTGATGTACTAATTAAACTGCGTCATAAATATGTATCACCGTTTCCGATGTACTTTGTCAAGCACTATTACCAAAGCTTGCAACGCATCCGCGCACTCAAGCCTAAGTATGTGTTAATGGCGCATGGTGGTCGGCAAGCGATTAGTGACGCAGAATGGGACAGTATTTTGCAAAATGCGCCCGCCCAACGCCGTACCGTAGCTGATACGATTAAACACAAATTATTGTGGCGACCAAAACCCAAAAATGAAGCTGGCTAGGATGTTACTACAATAACTGAATACCAAAATTTGCCATCAACTTAGCAAATAACCAAAATAACGCAATGGTAAAGACAATACAAACTGCCAAATCCGGCCAAAAACCGATTTTGGGCAATAAATACGGAAATAACAAAAACATTGGCAAGGTCGGTATCACATACCAAAACGTGTAATACGCATGATTGGCTATTTTTTCGCTAGGCTGACGTTCGACATACAGCCACACAAGCGTCAATAACGTCACCACGGGTAAGGATGCAAGCAACGCGCCTAAGCGGTCGCTACGTTTGGCAAACTCTGAAATCAATACCACCAATAATGCGGTGATGGCATACTTTAACCAAATATTCATCTTACCCTACCTATTTGTGTTTGCCCTATAAGGCTTACCCTTGTAATACCTCGATGAGCTGCTCGATGTCATCGGGCAAGGGTGCCTGTACTTGAATAGGCTCTCCGGTCTTGGGATGAACAAACCCCAACTCATAAGCATGGAGTGCTTGACGGTTAAAGGCCTTAACAAAGGTTTTTTGTGCATCATTCAAGTTTTTGAGTAGTATAGCCGTTCTGCGGGCATTACCATATACCGGATCACCAAGTAACGAAAAGCCCAAATGCGATAAATGCACGCGAATTTGATGGGTACGTCCGGTTTCTAGGCGCACGCTAACCAATGACACCCCATCAGTAATCGCTTGAATGTCATCGATATGGGTAACTGCGGGTTTGCCACCGCTAACCACCGCCATTTTGGTGCGTTGTGTGGGATGGCGCGCGATTGGCGCATTGATGGTGCGGTGACGAATCAGCTCACTGGGTTCAGCCAATACCACAGCTTGATAATGGCGATATACGGATTTGTCTTTTAACTGATTGATTAGATGAAGTTGGCTTTGGCTGTCTTTAGCAATTAGCAGTAGCCCTGAGGTTTCTTTATCTATACGATGGACAAGACCTGCTCGCGGCAAGGTACGACTATCAGGATAATGATAAAGTAACGCATTAACCAATGTACCCGACCAGTTACCGGCACCTGGATGCACCACCATACCCACCGGTTTATTAATCACTAACACCGCATCGTCTTCATAGACAATATCTAAGGCAATATTTTCAGGTAAATCAGTTTGTTGATCGGCAAGCGTGGCGTTCAACGTCAATACGTCGCCTGATTTTAGGCGATATTTGGGTTTTTCTGCTTTGCCATTAATCGTCAATTCACCTGAATCTAGCCAACTTTTAATTTGCTCGCGTGAGTAATCAGAAAAGGCCTTAGCGGCGATTTTGTCCACGCGCTCTCCTAACTCATCCGCTGGTACCGCATAGGTCTGCGTGATGGTCGCACTGTGGTTATTTGCTTGGTTCTCTTCTTCGATAACCTCATCGTCATTATCCGTCATGTTTTCAAGAGCCATGGCGTCAAGATTCATAGATTCAGGACTTTTATCCGCATCAACCTCAATATTAAGTTCGGTATCAATATTAGTATTAATCTTATTAGTATCGGCAGACAAGGGTTGGTTTGGCATACACTCACGCTTTTTGGCTTCACAAAATTTGCGCTAGTATGGCAAAAATATGCTTTAGATTCAAACTTGCTAAGCGTATTATTCGACACATTCGTCACTATCATATTGTTGCTATTCAATTAATAAAAACAATGCTACACTTAGCAGGATTTTTTTTACGCTATTTTAGTCGGTATTATAATAAGAGGTTTATATGCGTCGCGTTTCTCAAGTAGCTAGTCTTAGCTTAATCGCAGTGGCACTAACAGGCATGACAGGCTGTCAAACGCTCAAAAACTCAAAGTTGTTCGGTGGTAACGACGAAATTAAAGCGGCTCAAGCCGAACGTAGTGAGCAAGGCTACTATAACGAAGCCACATCAAATATCAAAAAAGGCAACTATGCACGCGCGATTGCCAACTTAACTGATTTGCGCACGTTTTATCCAGTGGGTGAATATAGCGAACAAGCGCTATTAGACTTGATGTACGCCCAGTTCCAACATGGTGATTACCTAGACGCGGTGGCAAGCAGTGAACGCTTTATCCAGTCTTACCCAACCAACCCACAAGTTGACTACGCCTACTATGTACGCGGTGTGTCTAATATGCAGGCCAATAGCGGCGCGGTGTTAAAGTACACCAGTCTAAACCCTGCACATCGTGACTTGGGGTATTCAAAGCTTGCGTTTAATAACTTCCAAGAGTTAATCAACCGTAACCCAAACAGTGCGTATGCCCCTGATGCGGCGCTGCGTATGCGTTATATCTATAACCAATTGGCTGAAAGCGAGATGGATACCGCACGTTGGTATATCAAACGTAAAGCTTATTTAGCGGCTGCTAACCGCGCAAAATGGGTCTTCCAGTATTACCCACAAAGCATGGCGATACCTGAAGCGATTGCTACCATGGCGTATAGCTATGACCGTTTAGGCATGAAAGACACCGCTGACCAATATAAACAGCTGTTAAGCATCAACTACCCTGAGTTACTGGATGGCAAGGGTAACGTACGTATCGAAGGCACTCGCACCGCTGCCAACTGGCTGAATAAAGCCACTTTGGGCGTTTTAGGCCGTAGTAGCGATACTGTGGCAATTAACCAAAGTGCTAATTACCAAGGCGCGACCAAGCCACAAGTCATCCAATCGATTCAACAAACTGCCGCAATGCGCTTACCATCAACGACTGCCGCAGATCAATCAAATGCCAACTTGAATTTGAACAATGCGCGTGATCGTCGTTTTAGCTTAGACTTACCACCAGAAAGCGACAGCGCGACACCAAATTCACCGGAGTAATCACGCGGTTATGATGCTTAGATGCGTAGGCATAGACGCTGTTTACCTACGTATACAGTAACCTTGCACTGATTAACTACCCCAAACAGTCGCCACACCAATTTGTGCTGGTGGCTGTTTTGTCTATAGGGTATTTATCAGTATCCTTGCAGCTTTTCATTACAACTATTGGGCAACCACCAAATAATCGCCATGAGCAACCATATCATTGAGCAAATCATCGCCAATGCTGATATTGTCAAAATTATCGGTAAACACGTCGAACTTAAGCGCTCGGGCAACGAGTTTAAAGGCTGCTGTCCATTTCATGGTGAAAAAACCCCATCGTTTTTTGTCAATCCGCAAAAAGGCTTTTACAACTGCTTTGGTTGCGGGGCGAAAGGCAATGCCCTGACCTTTTTAAAAGAATTCGAACACCTTACCCCGGCTGAAGCACTGCAAGAACTCTCACGCCAAACTGGTATCGAACTTCCTAAAGAACCGCTCAAAAAAACCCACACTTACCAACGTAGCCAACCGCTCAATCAAGCTGCTAACCAAGCTACTGTTAACCAAGCGCCTAGCGCACCCGTGACCGTCACTGAGCCAGTCGGTTTAATGGATGGTGTGTCAGCTCCAAACATCGACCCATCCAATGCGGTATTGCCTGTGAATGCCAATACTGCCACTGAATACTCAGACCGCTTAGATAATGCCATGCTTGACTGGTCAATTAGCGATAATGAGGTGGACGATGGGTTTGTCCGTGCAGCTGATGATTTTGATAGTGATAATAGTATCTCAAGTAGTATGCCGACTTGGGTGGATATCCCGTTTGATAGCGAGGATATGACCAACAATGCAGATATATTTGGCTTTCCCGATGATGATATTACCCAACACGATGATGGCTCGAGCAGTCTGTATGATTTATTGGCGCAAATCGGCCGCTTTTATCAGCAACAACTCAGTCAAAATGCGTTGGCACAAAACTACTTTTTGACCCGTGGTTTAAGTAGCGCAACAATCAGTGAGTTTGGTTTGGGTTATGCGCCATCAGGTTGGAACCACCTTGAACAAGCCTTCCCGCGCGATATTGAGGGGCTCAAAATCTTAGGCCTCGTGCGTACCTCGCAAAAAGGCTCAGAATATGATTTACTGCGCCATCGGGTGATTTTCCCGATTCGTGATAACCAAGGCCGGATTGTTGGCTTTGCTGGTCGCGCGCTTAACGATGATGATATGCCCAAGTATATCAACTCCAGTGACTCGCCGGTGTTTCATAAACAGCATATCTTGTATGGACTGTACGAAGGGCGCAAGGCGAAGGCCAAAGATTGGCTAGTCGTTGAAGGCTATATGGATGTGATTAGCCTACATCAGGCGGGCGTGTACGGTGCAGTTGCCTCGATGGGTACTGCGATTGCCACCAGTCAGATTGATAAGTTATTACAGCTGAATCCAGTCCTAACCCTCAGTTTTGACGGTGATAGTGCCGGACAAAAGGCCGCTTGGCGTGCGATGGAAGTCGGATTGCCGGTACTCAATGACGGCAAAGAATTGCGTTTTTTGACCCTACCGAACAATCATGACCCGGATAGCTTTGTCAAAGCCTATGGCAGTAGCGCCATGCAAAGCCAAATCGACAATGCCATTCCGCTCTCGCAATATGTTTTTTCGGTATTAAGTCGGCGTCATGATATCAGTATCGCGGAAGGACGCGGCAAACTACTTGCGGAAGTCAGCGAACTCACCAAGAAATTGCCTAAAGGCAGTTATGGTTGGCTACTGCGTGAGGATATGCGCAGTCGTATGGGCTTGGGTAAGCGCGCACAGGCCCGTACCGCCCATGATGCATTGGTCAATTTTGAAACAGAATTGACCCCTCAACTGGTATTGCAAATGTGTCTGCTGTATCAGCCAGAATTATTGGGTGAGAAAAAACAAGGCGAATTAAATCAAGTGTTGATTGAGCAAATTTTTGACTTATCGGCCGCTAATCAACTACCCTTTTTTCCGATTCGTCCATTGAGTAAAGATGACCAAACCCATCTAAGCGATGAGGAAAAACAACATAAGATAGCGCTGATGGTCGCGGAAAATCAACGCAAAACCGAGCAGCACTTGGCCAATAACCCGATACAACCATTAACATGGCGGCAGATATTGGACGACAAAAGCTACCAGCTTGTTGATTGGATTCAACACAGCCAACTGGCGATTGCACAGTATCAGCATCGTTTAGAAAATGATATGCCCGAAGATACGGCATTTGATGAATATGAGATTATCAATGCCAAGGCGCATTTTATCTTGGCAGGACTGCCGCGCGAGAATTGCCAAGCATTGGCGGGGCGTTGGTCACTGTTTTTTACCCAGTTAAGCCAGCGCTTTATCACTGATGTCTCTGCCTTAGTGTGTGAGATTATGACGCGGCAAGTGATTGAAGCGTTACAGCAACAAGTTAAAACCGAAACCGATATCGCCAACAAGCAATACTATAAACGCCAAAGCCAAGCGATTCACCAGTGGTATAATGCTTGGCTTCAGCAAAAAGAAGAATAATACACCCTAGGCTTTCAATTGAATCCGTGCATCATGGAACATATCCATCTCAGGGGCAAGCACCTTCATAAAACGGTCAAAATACAACAATTGCTTGGTAAGTAAGGCAAAATCACGGGGGAAATGAATGCCGTGGCGCTTACCCACTTCCACCATTTCTAGCATCATTTTATTGATTTCTTCGGCATGGTCTTTAAGTTGGGTCGGGTCTGTCTTGTCGACTGTTTTCCCGATAAACAAACTATCTTCGGCCAGGATTTTTTGCATCATGGATTTTAAATCACTGGCAAGAGTATCGACGTTCACCGCTTCTTGCCCATACGTCATACCCATCGCGACCATATGCCGCGCCATACCATTATAGTCCTCACGCGCAAAGTTATCCATCATACCGACACAGGCTTGCCAAGCTTCTGGCTTTAACTCACCGACAATACCAAAATCAATAAAACCAATGCGCCCATCGGTCAGTAGCATTAAGTTGCCCGCGTGCAAATCCGCATGAAAGCTATTGCTAAGCATTAAACTGGCAAACCACGTATTCAGCACATCACTCATGACATCAGCGGGATTTTTGCAATACTGGCGCATTGCAGATTCATCAATCATTGACACACCATGTAAGCGCTCCATCACTAGCACTTTTTTGGTCGATAACGCATGATACACCACGGGCGCGACCACGCGTTGGTTATCGGTCTTGGTCAAAAAGCGCTGAAAATCCTCAATATTGCGCGCTTCTTGGATAAAATCCGTTTCTGCCATCATACGCAGCCGAATTTCATCGATAATCGGTGCAATACTGGCAAACTTCATCGATGGCGCGATGGTTTCTAGTACCTTAGTCATGCTATGCAGCAAGCCCAAATCCGTATGGATAATAGTATCGACATTCGGCTTTTGCACCTTTAATACCACTTTGTCGCCATTTTTTAGCACGGCACTGTGCACTTGGGCGATGGATGCTGACGCCAGCGGTTGTTCCTCGATACGGCTAAATATATCTTCTAGCGTTTGACCGTTCTTCTCTAGTTCATCGCGCAATACGCCTTCGATATAGCTGTATGGTAGCGGCGTAGTTTGGTCTAAGCAGCCTTGAAACGCCTCAACATACTCACGCGGAAACAACGATGGTGTACTGGCAATAAATTGACCGATTTTGATATAAGTCGTGCCAAGCTGTTCAAAGGTTTCTTTCAGCAGGCGCGCGTCCATTTTTTCACCACGGGCAATGCGTAGCCCTGTCATGCCTGCGACTGTCGCAGTCTGCCCAACGCGCTGCACGATATTCAGCGATTTTTTAAAAAAAGCGGGTGTTGCCATAAATCAGCCCCAAGTTAGGGTAATATTGAATACAAATAGGTAAAAGTTGTTATGCGCACCATTGTAGCATAGCCCGATAAACAACTTTGTTGAAGAAAATTAGCGCGTTAGTCAGCGATGATAAATAGACTACAGCGCAGTATTGCAACCGCATACTGGGCAATTCGGGTCTTGACGGTACTTAAGTTTGCGCAAAGTCATGCTTTCGCCTTGCCAGAGTAATAACGTTTGTGCCAACGCATTTTTCTGTAAACCTAAATAGGTTAACGCGGCTTGCGCTTGCAAATTACCCATAATTTGGGTGGTACTTGCCAATACCCCACTGGTGGCACAGGTACGCGTATCATCACCCTCCCCTTGGAACACGCAATGGTAACAACCCGTGTGTAACGAGGCCTCATATAAGGCTAATTGACCCGTTTGTGCAATTGCGGATGCAGATAAGAGCGGTAATTGGTAGTTGACTGCGATTTGGTTAATGTGGTCGCGTGTTTTGAAGTTATCAGTAGCATCGCAAGTTAATTTGCTTAGGCTATTTTGGTTAAAATCAACCAATATTTCATTCGCATTATCGACCGTCAACCGCGTGGTCAATGCACTCACCTGACAAAATGCATTGATTTGATTCAGTCGCTTTTTAGCCGTTAATGCTTTGGATTGACCCACATCTTCGGGCAAAAATAGCGATTGGCGCTGTAAATTACTTTCATCAATCACATCATCATCAATAATTGTCAAATATCCCACGCCTGCCCGACACAAAGTTTCGGCCAATGGACAACCTAACCCACCCATACCAATAATAAGCACATGGCTATTTTTCAGTCGGGTTTGCGCCTCAATATCCCAACCATCAAGTAAAATTTGACGCGCATAGCGCAACATTTCAGCATCGGTTAATTCGTTATGGGTAAAAGTTACGGAATTGGTTGTCATTTTGCTTAAGCTATTTTATTTCGTGGTATTAAGAAAGTTAATTGAAAAATCCGTAAGTCACACGGTCATTGCCACCAAAGTCTTTGAGGGTCGTGACATCCGTGAAACTATATTGGCGAAAAATTTGCTGCACTGCGTCACCTTGGTCGTAACCATGCTCAATGGCCAATAAGCCCTGTGCATTAAGCCTTGCCCCACTACCCTGTATAATGACTTCGATATCGGCCAAACCATGATTAGCTGCGACCAATGCCGTAATCGGCTCTGCGGTGAGCGCGGGTAAATGCTCATCATCAGAGTCAATATACGGTGGGTTCGAGACAATAATATCAAATTTTGGCATATCATCCGGTAAGGCCTGAAACCAACTACCCTGATAAAATTCAACGTTAGCGGTACCAATTTGCTGTGCATTGTGTTGCGCGACTGCCAATGCTTGGGTAGAAAAATCCGTTGCCGTTACCTGCCAGTTTGGCTGTTCAGCCGCTAAGCTAATCGCAATACAGCCTGACCCTGTGCCTAAGTCTAGTAAGCGTAAGGAATGTGCCAAATTAAAGCGATTTTTGGCAAGGTTTAACACGGTTTCGACTAGTGTTTCAGTATCTGGTCTTGGAATTAAGGTATATTGATTGACCTTAAACTCATGCCGCCAAAACCCCTGACGACCGATGACATATGCCAGTGGTACCCCTTGCTCAAGCTTGGCAATACCCTCACGATATTTTGTGACAATATCATCAGCAATGGGTTTATCCGCGTGGGTAATAAAATAGCTAAACCCAACTTGTAAGCACGCACCGAGCCAAGCTTGCCGTGCTGATTTTTCAACAGGGCTTGGCTCGGCCAGTATTGATTGACTGGTCGCTTGGTTAGCATCTTCGCTTAGGCTATTTTGTAATAACATACTAGCATTATCCACGATTACTATCATCTTGGGTAATCATAACGTGTTTATCAACCAAATATATCAATGCCAAAATCGGTAAGCCAATCAGCGTGGTAAAGGTAAAGAACCACGGATAGCCCATATTATCAACGATCGTACCTGAATAACCGCCCAATACTTTTGGAATCAAGGTCATCAGTGAGCTAAAAATCGCATACTGTACAGCGGTAAAACGAATGCTGGTCAAGGCCGATAAAAAAGCAATAAACACCGCACCGGCAAGCCCGGATGCCAAATTATCAAACGCAACGGCCAAGTACATAAAGACGATATCATGACCTCGCATCGCCAATAACACGAACATCAGATTGGTCAAACAAGCCAGTATGCCACCAATCATCATCGCCTGCATAATGCGGAAACGCTGTGACAAGATACCACCGACAAAGCCACCCACAATTACCATGACGACACCAAAGGTCTTGACCGCAGCGGCAATTTCAGTTTTGCTAAAGCCCATATCTTCATAGAACACATTAGAAATCACGCCTGCCACAATATCAGAAATACGGTACAGACCGATCAGTAGCAATAATAACAAGGCTTTTT
>CALJUC010000240.1 GCA_937975585.1 uncultured Moraxella sp.
ACTGGAGTTCAGACGTGTGCTCTTCCGATCTCCAATACTGGTTGGGAGAGTAAACAAATCCCCACCAATTGTATTATTCAGCGTCATCCCTAGTTTATTTTGGGTATTCATTGCATCAGCAAAAGATAACGAAAGTTGACCAACGTTTCGTTGTGTTTCTACGATTGTGTTACGCGCCGCAAAATACCCCCCCAAGGTGCCACCTAATGTTTGATTGCTGATGTTGGCTGTAGCACTTCCCAATTGGATTTGTAAGCCAGTCTGCTTAAGATCTGGATTACCGGTTGTAACTGAAAGTTGAGCGCTAGCGCCTGCAACAACCAATGACTCGCCACTGCTCAGATTGACCAGCATGGTGCCGTTATCTTGACTCACAGTTTGAATATCGAGTTTTTCAGACAATTGCCGAATTAACTCATCTCGCTGATCCATGATATTAGAGCGGGTACCATCATCGTTGCTACCTGATGTTTTTGATATTTGGATATTTAGATCATTGATTGAAGCTAATATTTTATTAACGGTAACGACTTCCGTACTGACTTTGTCATTAATACCATCATATTGTTGTGTTAGTTCTGACGATACACTCTGAAAACGATTCACTATAGAAGAAATCTGCCCCATGATGCCCTGGCGATTAGAAGCTGTATTTGGGTTTGAATTTGCAGATTGCATTGAGGAAAAATAACTATTAATCCCATCAATTTTTAACTCAACATCTTTGGCGGATTTAACTACATCTTTAATTTCTAGACTTTGAGTAACTTTATTAAGGATAGAATTAAATTCATCCATTAATTTTAATTCAGAAAAATTCATATAATATCCTTTATTTAAGTATAAAAAATTAGAGAGTGTTACGAAGTTACTCGACACACTCTCTATAGTTATTAAAGCTTGATATTAATCCATACGCAACAAGTCGTTGATGCTCGTTTTGCTACGCGTTTGTGCATCGACTTTTTTCACGATAACCGCGCAGTATAGGCTGTGTGAGCCGTCTTTGCTTGGTAGGCTACCTGATACCACAACTGAACCCGCTGGGATACGGCCGTAAGAGATTTCGCCCGTTTCGCGGTCTAAGATTTTGGTTGATTGGCCAATATACACGCCCATTGAAATCACAGAGCCTTCTTCTACGATAACGCCTTCAACGATTTCTGAGCGCGCACCGATAAAGCAGTTGTCTTCGATAATAGTTGGGTTCGCTTGTAGCGGCTCTAGTACGCCCCCAATGCCCACGCCACCTGATAAGTGAACGTTTTTGCCGATTTGGGCACATGAGCCCACCGTTGCCCATGTATCGACCATGGTGCCTTCATCAACATACGCACCGATATTGACGTAAGATGGCATCAAGATTGCGCCTTTGCCAATGTATGAGCCTTTACGAGCAACAGCGGGGGGTACCACGCGCACGCCTGCTTGGGCAAATTGCTCATCGCCCCAACCTTCGAATTTAGTATCGACTTTATCAAAGAATTGTAGGTCACGGCCGCCGTTTAGGATGCGATTGTCGTTTAGGCGAAATGACAATAATACCGCTTTTTTAATCCATTGATGTACGACCCATTCACCGTCGATTTTTTCGGCAACACGTAGGCTACCATTATCAAGTTGGACTAATACATCATTAACGGCTGCACGAACTTCGTCGCTAGCAGTGTTCGGGCTGATGTTGGCGCGGTCTTCAAAGGCTTGTTCGATAATAGCTTGTAATGACATAGCAATTCCTTAAGTAATAAATAAGGTAGCAATTCTTTAGAATAAATACCTTAATGATGTTAACAATGAGCAGATGAAAAAATTACTGTATTGTCGCTAATTTGGCAGCTTTTAGCAAACCCAAAACCGCAAAAAGGTGCTAAAAGGCCGCATTTTTTCCTGATATCATTTGGTTTTTGCAATTTGGGTAACTGGCATAAGCTTAGCGAGCAGATTCATTAGACAAGTCAATACCTTGTCGATTAAGATAAACGATAATTATCGCTATTAATAACTATCAAAAAGGACCATACAATGATTCAGCAACCCGATAGCCAATTTCCAAAACCTGCCAATCTTGGTGCGGCTGTATATGCCAATAACGCGGATGCAGTCGGTAATACGCCCCTAGTGCGTCTTAACCGCCTTATGCCACAAGGCGTGACGGTACTTGCCAAAGTCGAGAGCCGAAATCCGGCATTCTCAGTCAAGTGTCGCATTGGTGCCGGTATGGTGGAAGCGGCAGAGCAGGCCGGTCAACTCAAACCCGGTATGCAAATTATCGAGCCGACCAGTGGCAACACGGGCATCGCGTTGGCATTTGTCGCTGCCGCCAAAGGTTATCCGATTACTTTAACCATGCCAGCATCTATGAGTATAGAACGTCGCAAGGTATTGGCGGCATTGGGCGCGAATATTGTATTGACTGATCCGGCGCTGGGTATGCGTGGTGCGGTCGATAAAGCGCAAGAGATTTATGACAGTGAGCCGGATGTATACTTTTTGCCCCAACAATTTGATAACCCATCAAATCCGGCAACCCATGTGCGTACAACCGCGCCTGAGATTGACCAAGCATTGGGTGGTCAAATTGATGCCTTGGTGGCGGGCGTGGGTACAGGTGGCACGATTTCGGGCATTGCGCAGTATTTTAAACAGCATAAACATCACCCGTTATATACCGTTGCTGTGGAACCGGCTGAATCACCAATCATCACCCAAACCTTAAACGGTGAGGCGATTACCCCGGCACCGCATAAGATTCAAGGCATTGGCGCAAACTTTATCCCCAAAAACTTGGCGCTTGACTTACTCGATGAAGTCATCACAGTGGCTAGCGACGATGCCATCAGTTGGGCGCGTCGCGCGATGACAGAAGAGGGGTTGTTGGTGGGTATTTCGTGTGGTGCCGCGTTAAAAGCCGCCCATGAGTTAGCGAGTCGCCCTGAGATGCAAGGCAAAACCATTGTGGTGATTTTACCCGATAGTGGTGAGCGTTACTTATCGACTGTCTTATTCGATGGGTTATTTACTGGTGATAACTTTAGTAGTTAATTAAACAACTCATATTAATCATTAAAAAAAGCCAAGGGAGCGTTCTCTTGGCTTTTTTATAAGACTTAAATACGTCTATTAACTTTCGAGTGAGGCCAACCAATCTAAGATAGCTTGATACACTTGTTGTCTGTCATCTTCTAGCAGTACCTCATGGCGCATACCTGGATATTGCTTGGCCGCGATATGTAAAAATCCTTGTTCGTTTAAGTTTTGCACAATTTTCGGAATGCTTTTACCCATTTGTCCAATCGGGTCATCTTCACCACTGATAAACAGCATCGGCAATGTTTTGGCGATATTCTTCGCCCAGTGCTCGCCCGTTCCTTCTTCCATCAATGCCATCAGCGCATAGTAGCCGTTATTGGTAAACGGAAAACCACATAATGGGTCAGCAAGGTATTCTTTAATGCGCTCAGGGCTACTATTTAGCCAGTTAAAACCTTCCAAATTTGGCTCATGACGAAATGGCACGTTATTGACGCTGTTTAAGATTTTTTCAAAAACCCTATTACGCGAGCGTGGCACGAGACAGTTGGCGGTTTTTGTCACGGGCAAAAAAAGCGAGGCCAATGGATTGTGCGCTGACGTGCCAACCAAAATAGCCCCATCAAAGCATTGACCAAAGCGTCCCAACAGACAGCGGGTCAAAAATGAACCCATGCTATGTCCCAAGATAAACTGGGGCATATCTGGATAAGCCGCCGCCAAGCGATCTGCGTGCTGCATCACATGCCCAATCATCAATTCCGCAGGCTGAGGATTGCCCATAAATCCCAAAGTGTTACTGGCTTGGGCGGGTTTGCCATGACCCAAATGGTCAAAGGTCAACACCGCAATGCCTTGGTCGGCCAACACTTGCGCAAACTCGGCATAACGGCCTTGGTGCTCAGCCATGCCATGCACGATTAATAGGGCGGCTCTCGGTGGTGGTACAGTTTGATAATAGATATGATTTTTCATAAGTAATTAAAGATTCTAATCAGTAGTATAGGGACCTAAACGCCCTCTATAACAAATAACGTGCAATCGATTAACGCCCATAGCCTAAAGCCGCTTTGCCAAGGCTTATACAGGCTGCAAAAGACCCCATTGGCGTTTTAACACTTTTTGTTGTTGCCATAAACGGCTACCAAGCAATACAGAAGCAAGCCCCAATGCCGTCACCAACGCAATCCACACGCCTTTGGCGCCCATGTCGGTATAACGCACGAGATACGTGCCAAGCGGAATCGCCACGCCCCAATAACAAAACAGCGTCATCAACATCGGTACCCGCGTATCTTGCAGTCCGCGTAAAATCCCTGCAAAATTTACCTGCCAAGCGTCAAACAGCTGATATAAGGTGGCAAACCACAGTAGCACCGAGGCTTGGGCAATCACATCGGCATTTTCACTAAACAAGCTAGGTAATTGCTGGTGAAAGATAATGGTGGCAATAATCGTCACCAAGGCAATGCCACTCGCGACCGCCACACCAAGTAGCTTAATACGTTTTAACCCAACGTAGTCGTGTGCGCCATAGCGATTAGACACTATAATGGTCAGCGCCATTGCCACTGAAAACGGGAACATAAACATCTGAGAAGAGATGGTTAATGTTACTTGGTGGCTGGCAACAGCGATTTCGCCCAATGGACTGATAATCAAAGAGGCGAGGCTAAACGCACTGACTTCAAAAAAAATCGAAAACCCAATTGGTAACCCGATGTACAGCTGTTTCATAAGCTGCGACATATCAGGCAATCCAAAGTTGCGATAAAAACGCGTGTTGGCAAAAATGGGATCGTTTGACCAACTAATATAACCGGCCAATAATAGTAAATTTAGCCAGAGTGTGACGGCGGAGGCGTAACCACAACCTGCACCACCCATCGCCGGTAAATTTAACCAGCTTAACATCGGGTAGGCATCAGAACCATGAATAAACAGATAATTAAACGGGATATTTAATAACAGCCCCAATACGCTGATGATAGTCACCACCAATGGACGTTTTAGACTTTCGGTATAGCAGCGTAAGGAGGTATACAGACTGACCGCAGGCAAGCCCAATGAAATCCCAAAAATAAACTCTTTGGCAATCGGTTGAATATTGGCGGGCACACCCATCGGGGTAAACAGATAATGTAGCTGATTGACCGCCACGAATCCAATCACCGCAACGATGAGCGCAAGCCATAGCGACTGTTGGGTGATAAATGCCACTTTATCGGTACGCTCTTGGCCGATAGCCTCACCAATCAAGGGCGTGGTAGATATTAAAATACCGACCAATAATAAAAATGTCGGCATCCACAAGCCCGCACCAATCGCCACACCCGACAAATCCAAGGCCGAAACTTGTCCCGCCATTAAGGTATCAATCAGGCTCAAGCCAGATTGGCAAATTTGGGTGATTAAAATAGGTAACGTCAGTAAAACGAGTTGTTTTAAATCCTGATACACAGGCAACGATAAAACGGGCAAGGCTGGCATACACTATCAACGCAAAAAAATATGCCTATCATAACGGATTGATGATGAATCTACCATGAAAAATCGACACTTATCAGTAACCATTTATGACGTAAAGCGATTGAATCTACTTGGCAAACTACCTCGGAAAATCGCTACTTAGTCCTCAGCACCAATTGTCGCTAATGGTAGGCGAAACGTGGCTGAGCCAGGTAGCAACACCACCGTTCGGACATGGCGATTAGAAATAAACCAAATCTCATCGCGGTCATTGGATAAAATTAACAAGGCTTCCGAGCTTTCTGAGGCATTAAACATACCCAGCACTCGATAGGCGGTGTGTTCGTTAAAGCCACTTTGTAATGGATAAGGCGGTGGCGCTTTGTCAAATTCAACAATCTTGATATATAAGCCAGGTTCAAGGGTAAGCATATTGTTGTTCTCTGTAATTTTTTAATTTTTCATAATGGAGAAGATTGAAATATATAAAGACTAAAGAAAAGTCAGTCAGTTATCAGAAATAGTAATAGGTAATATTACTCAACACAAGTAGTTAGTTACCAACCATCAACGATAAAAACGCCCTTGCCGTAGCGGCGAAGGGCGTCATGGTATTAGATAATAGAACGATCAATTAGCGCTGAATCGTTCATCTTACAAGTCTTGGATAATCGCTTGATAAGCAATCAGTTCATCGTTGCTATTAAACGCTTGTACCACAAATGCATAATTGGCTTTGGTTGCGCCAACAACGGGACTAAACACCGTTGGTGAACCTTGTTTGAGTAAATTATTACGGACGTAGCCAGCACCACGGTCTGTGGCTTTGTCGACATCGATTTGGCTAACCAAGGTATAAGCGGTATTCGTTTGGGCAGTCCAACTTAAGCTCATGGTAGAGCCAACGCCATTGATGGTTGGGTTAAGTGTACCTAGTTTATAGGTCAATGGATAAACATGGAAATCGCCATCATTGCCTAGCGTATATTTGACTGAGCAATTATCGATATTGGAAGAAAGCTGTTTGCCCAAGCCAATGCCCATTTGGTAACTATATTGACCGCCCCAAGTATCCAAACCTTCATTATACTGACCATTAAATGGCATCGCGGTGACACTGGTTTTTAGCGCATCGAACTTTAGATAGTTCAGCACATCTTTGTCGAGGACTGCCGCAGGATCAAGCGTCCCTGATAATAAGCCGCCAATCGCCTTATCCGTTTTGAAAGTCGTATTATTGGTTTCAAGAGTATTACCGTTTTGACAAGAAAGCTGTTGATAGCTTAACTGACCGTACACAGACTCGGCATAGTCATTACCAATGTCAAAGTAAGCCGCCCCGATATCAACGTCACTGCTATCACCATCACTGTCTTCGATAAAGTGGCCGACATATAGGCCGCCTTTACCGCCTTCTGGGGTTAATTTATCCAAGAAATTGTCCAAACTTTCTTCAGGTAAAAAGATACCTTTTAAAATTTCAGCGGTGCTTTTTTCGGGGTCAGTGAGTTTGTCTTCGACCTTTTGATAAGACTCGCGAATATCATCTTCGATATTTTTGTATTTATCGTTGATGTCGTTTAGTGCTTGATCAACGGTATCGCTACCTGAGCCACCACAGGCGGTCAAGGTTAAGCTTGCGGTCAACAGTGGTAATAGCAGTTTGGTGCGTAATGTCATGGTATGTCCTTATCACAGGGCTTATCATTGATGAAGCGGTTAATATGAAGATGCTAAAATAGAAGTGCCCACAAAATTGCTTATCTTTTCGACATATAATTATGTAAAAAAGGCTTGTGAGCAAGTGGCATCATGCTACCATGAGTCGCCTATAAATTGCATGGATAATTCTTGCTGCTACCTTGCATAAATATTATTTAACTTTATCAATATGTTACCAACACTATGCTCACAACTGATACCAGCCCTGAACTTACCGCTAATACATTGACTGACAAGTTAACCACCAAGTTTAGTTTTGACCAAATTGAGGCGATTCCGTTAGCGCTATATATTCACATTCCTTGGTGCGTCAAAAAATGTCCGTATTGTGACTTTAACTCGCATGAAAGCCAAGGCGAGATTGATTTTTCGGGATATGTCGATGCGTTATGGGCGGATTTAGATAGTCAGTTATGCTATGTACAAGGTCGGGAAATTGGCTCAATCTTTATCGGGGGGGGTACACCGTCATTACTGCCGATTGCGCAATATCGCACGTTGTTTGAGGGGATTCGCTCGCGGCTACCATTAGCCAAAGATTGTGAAATCACCATGGAGGCCAATCCTGCGACCGTTGAGCATGCGCCATTTGTGGATTATCTACGAGTAGGGATTAACCGCCTATCACTGGGTGTACAAAGTTTTCATCCGGATAAGCTCGCAAAGCTTGGACGGATTCACAATCCAACGCAAGCGATTAGTGCCATTACCCAAGCGCGGCAAGCAGGGTTTCAGCGGCTCAATGTCGATTTGATGCATGGCTTACCCAATCAATCACTCGATGAGGCGTTGGCTGATTTGCAACAGGCGATTGATTTGGGTGCTAGGCATATTTCTTGGTATCAGCTGACGATTGAGCCAAATACCGTGTTTTACCGTAATATGCCAGTCTTACCAGATGATGAAGTATTGGTCGATATCTTCGAGCAGGGCAGTCAGTTGTTGCGTGACAATGGGTTTATCCAATATGAGGTATCCGCTTGGACAAAAGCGGATAAACCACAACCCAGTCGACACAATGTCAACTATTGGCAATTTGGCGACTATCTGGCGATTGGTGCGGGCGCGCATGGCAAAATCACCACGCATGAGGGTGTGTTTCGGTTTAGTAAATCAAGACTACCACGCGATTATGTTACAAACCAAAAAGCCATTGGCTGGCAAGTGGTTGCCGCTGAGGATATGCCGTTTGAGTTTATGATGAATGGTTTACGACTAAAAGACGGGGTGCCGCGTGCTTATTGGGATGAGCGTACAGGGCTTGATTGGTCAGTGGTTGAGCCAACATTACAGGATTTACAAAACCGTGGGTTGCTTGAATTAACTGATGAACGTATTCGTTGTAGTGAAACCGGATTTTTATTTCTCAATCAAGTGTTGCAAGCGTTTTTAGAAGATTAATTTTTTGGATAATTGATTTTTGCCCAATCAGCCCAATACAATGCGCAGAAGATGCAAGTTGCCCGCTGATGCGATGATTGATTAAAAGAGTATAGTATGTTTACCGATACCCATGCCCATTTGAACCGTTTAGACCTTGCCAAACATGAGGGCGAGGTGCGCCATGCGCTGCAAGCCGCCAAAGATGCCAACGTTAATCGTATCATGGCGATTATGTGTGACTTTGATGAATACGACACGATTCAAGACATTATTGCCACCGAGATTGATGGTCTAACATTAGGCATGAGTGCCGGTATTCACCCTTGTCAAGACGTAGGCACATTACAAGCGGTGACGGCTGAGCGCTTGATTGAGTTGGCCGAGCCTGACAATGTATGGGCAATTGGCGAAACGGGACTGGATTATTATTGGTCAAAAGACTTTATAGCTGAGCAACAGCGTAGTTTTGTCGCCCATATTCATGCCAGTCAATCGCTAAAAAAACCGATTGTGGTGCATACGCGTGAGGCGCGCCAAGATACCATGGATATCTTAAAAGCCGAAAGTGCTGAACATGGCATTATTCACTGCTTTACCGAAGACTATGACACGGCCAAAAAAGCCTTGGATTTGGGGTTTTATATTTCGTTGTCAGGGATTGTGACCTTTAAGACGGCCACCGAACTTCAAGACGTTGCGAGAAAACTGCCGTTGGATCGCATCTTAATAGAAACTGACAGTCCGTATCTAGCGCCGGTGCCAAAACGTGGCAAACCGAATGAACCGGCATTTGTGCCGTATGTCGCGGATTATTTGGCGAAAATTTATAATGTGCCGATTGAACAATTTGCTGTCCAAACCAACGCTAATTTTGACCAATTACGTCAACAATATCAATAAGATTGGTTTTTTAAACAAATTGCCATCAAGCTTTAAAAAATATTTGGCAAATGACTAGTCAGTCATGTATGATACGTCGATAAAAATTTGCGAATCATACATGGGGTGGCAGGATGAGCCGTCAACAGCAATTCAAAATCCGGGAAGAGAATATTTTGGCTGCTGCTGAGCAGTTGCTATTAGAATCGGGTGAAGGTGATATCACCTTAGATAGCCTAGCGGAACAGCTTGATTTAGCGAAGGGAACGCTATACAAGCACTTTTCGAGCAAAGATGAGTTATTTTTGCGCATTATTATTCGCCATGAAGAGCATTTACTCGCCTTGGGTGAAATTGATGATGCGCCGTCTGCGGGCGTGGCGCGGGTGATTTTGTACCAACTGTTAAACCCGCAAAAAGCCATGTTACTTAACCAAATTGAAGAGCGTTTGGCCAGTTCAGCCGTTGGTTTGAATAAGCTATTTGCCCAGTTGTACGATATTCGCCGTGAGCGCATGAAGCAGCTCATCGCGATTACCACCAATTATTTGGTATCACAAAATAGCTGTCTAAGTACGCGCGATTACTTGGCGACGATTTGGGCGATGGGGCAAGGTGGAGCCGGGCTGCTGAACTCTAGCTTTTATCAACGCTATCTTGGCCGCCGTGATACCTTGCGTTTGGCCTTGGTACAGCAAATTTTGGACTTACCAAAGCAATACCCGAATGATTTGGCCGAAGGGTTTTTGAGCAATACCTTAGACCGAGTCGGACAAGCGCGTGCGCAAACCGTGGATAGCAGTATCAACCCTGTGGTGCAAGCGATGCACGCACGCCAGTAACGCTAGTTCGCTCATACTCATACCATACTAGGTTAAGCCATCGATTATGTTGGGTCATTTATCACATACACCCTCGCTAAGTTCACACCCTCGTGGGTTTACCTTGGTTGAGGTGATGGTGGTGATTGTGATTTTAAGCCTGTTTGCCGGACTCATGACCTTATCGGTTAGCGGTAGTGATACTAGGCGTAATCAAGCGTTTTATGAGCATGTCAAAAGCAATATCAACTATGTGCGCCTGTTATCGCTTGAAGCGATGCAGCCCTATGGTATCGCAGTCAAGCTCCCTCAAAACGGCAATAACACCCAGTTAGTCGTGGTCAAACTCGAACAAAAACCTGCCGCTGATATCGCCAAATCTGGTCAAGCGCCGGCATGGCAACTAGCGCCACAAGTCAGTCCCTTGGATGTGCCGGATGGGGTTGAGGTGACGATTAGCCCATTACAGTCGGGTACATTGCCAACGACTCATGCGCCAAATTGGCTCGTCGGCACCGATGCGCCGCCTGTGGTATGGTTTGGCACCGGTGAGGCAACGCCCGTTCAGCTAAATATTACCGCCAAACACAGTGATGGCAATGTATTTCCTGTGGGAGATGCATTGGTGATTAATAGTGCCGGTACGCTACAACCCACCAATGCATCCGATATGCCAACGGTTGGGGTGCAGCCATGAATCGAACCCTACAACCCACTATTCGCCCTTTATCAAAGCAACCGACTAGCTTCTCAAATCCTTATCTATCTAGAAAAAATCATCAATCCGGTTTTACCTTACTTGAGGTGATGGTGGCATTGGCGATTTTAGCAGTAGTGGCGGTATCAGCCAGTCAAGCCAGTCGCAGCTATACCCAATCGGTTGGCAATATGAAAATCCGTACCCAAGCGTATTTTGTCGCGCAAAATACATTGGCCGACTTGCGAATACAGCAAGCTTGGCCAACGGCCCCTGAGGTGCGTCAAGTCGATCAGGCCGGCCAACAATGGCAAGTGACCATTACTCCCGAAAATACCCAACTCGATACCTTAAAGAAAGTCACCTTGGCCGTTGCGCCGGTCGCTAATGGGCAGAGCAGCAAGTCATCGATTGCCAGTATTGAAGCCATGCTGAGTAAGCCGAACACCAATAATGGGTTGGTGCCATGACTCGCACAATGATAGCTGCTGATATTTCGCTGACGCATAGGGCAACACCAATATCGCCAGTTTGGTCAAATGTCCGTGGTTTTACCTTAATTGAGCTACTAGTGGCCATGGTGATTTTTGCGATGTTGGCATTATCCGGTTGGCAGATTATGGATAGTATCAGCCGCAGTCGCGACCGCGCTAATGTGCAGCTCAATCAGCTTAGTGAGCTACAATATGCCTATGTGCAGTTATCGCAAGACTTTGCCCAAACGGTTAATTATGTGAGTGTAACGGACGGGATAACCACAGCGCCTATGGGCAGTACTGTGGGCAGTGGACTAGGGCAAGCACAGCCGAGTGTAACACCGACATTTGTCCTCACAAGCAATCAAATAAGTATGACACGACTAGCCAGTCCAGACCCTCGGCTAAATCCGCCGCCTGTGTTGGCGCGGGTGGTGTATTTGGTTGATAACGGTAACTTGGTCAAACAGCGCTTTTATCAACTCAATAATCCCAATGAAACCCCGGCGACCAGTGTGTTATTGACCGGTATTAAAGAAGCGACTTGGAGCGCGTTGACGCCAGAGCCTGTCAGTGCTTTCCCGGATGCCCAAACCGTACAAGCCGCCCAAACACAGCAACCCGCTACCGCCCAAAATCCAACGCTGCCCAACGCATCGGTCAGTGCCCAAATTGACTTAACGCCCTATCGACAGTTACCCAAGGGCGTACAGTTAAATTTTACTTACCACGATGAGCCAATGGTATGGCGGTTTGCATTACCCGAGCAAGCACCGAGTTTTGTGGTCCAACCGACCAATTCATCCGCCTCAGCACCAAACACCCCAAATAACCCCAATACCCCTAATACAAATGGTCAAAATTCGAGCAATGGCACCACCCAACCCCCGACCAATACAACGACTAACCCTGCACCCAATACAGATACAGCGGATGGTACGGCGCCGCGTCAGGGGAGGGATGATTAGATGAATTATTCGCCAAAGATGCGCTCACAGCAAGGGGTTGCGTTATTGACCATATTATTGTTGGTGGTTGCGATTACTATCGTAGCGGGTAGTATGTTGGCGCGCCAACGCGTCATGGTGCGTGAGTATGCAGCGACCCAACGCCAAGGTCAGGCACAGCAAGCGGCTTTGGCAGGCGAAGCAATTGCACGAGAAATTATTCTGCAAGATAGTTTGGCCAATCAAACCGATAGCTTACAAGAAGCATGGGCCAAACCGTTACCGCCATATTCCATCACAGGCGGTAGCCTCAGTTTGCGTATCAGCGATGAGGCCAGCCGTTTTAATATCAACAACCTGTATCATGATGGCAACGTTGATAATCAGGCATTGGCGTATTTTCGCGCGCTATTACAAGCCCAAGGGATTGAACCTGAGATTGCGATGGCGGTACTTGATTGGCAAGACCCCGACAGCGATACCATGCCAGAAGGTGGTGCTGAATCAGATTATTATCAAAGCTTGGGTCGAGCGTTACCGATGCCGATTGCCAATCAGCCTTTTATCAGTATTGATGAGTTACTGTCGGTACGCGGTATGGATAAGCAAAAACTGGATAAATTGCGCCCGCTGATTAGTGTGGTACCTTTTTTTATGCCGATGAATGTCAATACCGTCAATCCAACGCTATTAGCAATTATCCCCAGTGTGACGGACTTGCCCGCGACCGCAATCGCAGGGCAGGGCAATAATCTAGCCTCAGCGCCAATCAATACTAATAATCCCGATAATACAACCAGTCTACTTGAGCCTAGCGCATTAGCCAGTTGGGCGGCGGCACGTCCTACCGCAATGCCAATAGAATCCGTGACTAATCTTTGGGTTCAGCCTGCCTTTGCCTCAGTGCCCGAAGCGCAGCGTGGCAAAGTAGCGGGTTTATTGGATGTGCAAAGTCGTGCTTTTCGCGTGGTAGTGACAGTAACACTAGATGACAGCCAACGCTTTTTTACCAGTCAATTGGCCAAGATGGATGCTAGGATTGACCCAGCGAACGCGGAAACAGGTGCCAACCCCGGTCTGAATAGTACCAATACAAGCATTCAAGCGCCGCGAGTGGTCGCATTTAATCGCCAATTCTTGGCAATGGCACCGGATATCAATTAACCTAACGGGCTAAGTTATCCAACACATTTGCCAAACTCATTTTCCAAAAGCAGCAAAGCAAAAAATCGGCTACTAAAAAAGTGGTTTAAGGCCGTACCTAGTCTTCGCCCAGTTCTTCAGATTTTGGGCGCCAATGACTGACACCATAGAACAAAATCT
>CALJUC010000241.1 GCA_937975585.1 uncultured Moraxella sp.
TCTTTTCTTAAGGGCTATTCTATCTTATTTGCTACAATTTTTTGGTCTAGTTTTCCGGGAGTATTATATTTCAAACCACTACCAAAATTTAATCCAACATCTATTAAAATTAATTATCAACAATAATCTAAAATAAAGATTGATGATTTCTAAACTTGATGTGAATAAGATTCATGTGAGGGAAACTTGGCTTGTTAAAATATAAGCTGGTTAATCAGTAGATTTACAAGTTTTATCTGGCTGTCGCACAAACTAATAAACAGAGTAAAATAAAATAACTAATTGTTATATAATGAATTTTTATAAATTTATAAAAACTAAAAATCAGTCACGATTAACTATGTAATTAACTTAATCTATATCATACTTTTTATTTAAATGAATATTATTCATTATTTTTTAAAATTATATCATTTTTATTCATGTTAAAAATCCAGTATAAATTACCTCATCCGAAATTTGGTTGTAAAAGAGAGGTAAACCATGAGTAATAACTTTGCATGTTCAATTAGCACCATTCGTTTTGATGAAAACTACCAACCTGCCCAGAGTACACGTCTAACGACAAATTTTGCCAACTTGGCAAGAGGTGATAGTCGTGAGCAGAACTTACGAAATACGCTGACACTGATTAATAACCGCTTTAACGCACTGGCGAATTGGGATAACCCAAATGCTGATCGATATTCGGTTGAAGTGGATATTGTATCTGCGGGTTTGGACATTGAAGGCAACGGTAACAGCTTTCCCGCGATTGAAATGCTAAAAACCACCATTGTGGATCATAAGCTTGATAAGCGTATAGAGGGGATTGTTGGTAACAGTTTTTCTTCTTATGTGCGTGATTATGATTTTAGCGTATTGTTATTAAAACATTTTCAGACCCAGTCAACCGCATCCGCACCCAAGGATTTTGGTAAGTTACATGGTAAGTTGTTTCAATATGTCGTCAATTCCGATGCGTATCGCGAAAACTTTGCTAAACAGCCGGTGATTTGCTTAAGTGTATCGACCAATAAGACTTACTATCGTACCACCAATAGCCATCCTATCTTGGGCGTGGAGTACCAACAAAATGCGTATTCGTTAACGGATGAGTATTTTGCCAAAATGGGCTTACAGGTACGCTACTTTTTACCAACCGGGAGTGTCGCACCATTAGCTTTTTACTTTACAGGTGATTTGCTCAGTGACTATAGTGACCTTGAGCTGATTAGCCTGATTAGTACCATGGAAACCTTCCAAAAGATTTATCGTCCAGAAATCTATAACGCGAATTCGGTTGCGGGACAAGTTTATCAACCAAGTTTGAATTACCAAGATTATTCGTTGACGCAGATTGAATATGATCGTGTTGAACGTAGCGAGTTGGCAACGAAACAAGGTAAATGGACGGAAGAAAACTTTATTAAACCGTATCAACAGGTGCTTGAGCAATGGGCAAAAAGTGATGGCGCTACCACCGAAGCCGCTTAATAGATAGTGAGCGAGTTAATATTAATATGTTATTAACGGCTGTTTGTCTAAAAAATGACTAGCGAACAGCCACTTAATCTCCTAATAAGAAGACGATAAAGACGAATGAATACCTTATTACCTACTTCAACGGCTGGGAGCCTGCCCAAGCCGTCTTGGCTAGCTGAACCGGAACAACTTTGGTCACCTTGGAAGCTACAAGGCGAACAACTGGCGGATGGCAAAAATTTTGCGTTACGATTGGCGCTCGAGGAACAGCAACAGGCGAACCTTGATATCGTCAGTGATGGTGAGCAGACTCGCCAGCATTTTGTGACCACATTTATTGAACACCTTGAAGGTGTGGATTTTGAAAAACGCGAAACAGTCAAAATCCGCAATCGTTACGATGCTAGTGTGCCATCGGTCGTGGGGGAAGTGTCTCGTCCCCATTCTGTATTTGTCGAAGATGCCAAGTTATTACGCTCATTCACGAAGCAGCCGATTAAATGGGCGTTGCCGGGCCCGATGACCATGATTGACACATTATATGATGGCCATTATAAAAGCCGTGAAAAACTGGCATGGGAATTTGCCAAGATTCTTAATCAAGAAGCACTCGAGCTGGAAGCGGCGGGCGTGGATATTATTCAATTTGATGAACCCGCCTTTAACGTGTTCTTTGATGAAGTCAATGATTGGGGCATTGCGACCCTAGAACGCGCGCTTGAGGGATTAAAGTGTGAAACAGCCGTACATATTTGCTATGGTTATGGCATCAAGGCCAATACCGACTGGAAAAAAACCTTGGGCAACGAGTGGCGTCAATACGAAGCCGTTTTTCCCAAGTTACAGCAATCAAAGATTGATATCGTATCGTTAGAATGTCAAAATTCACGCGTACCGATGGATTTGATAGAATTGATTCGCGGTAAAAAAGTCATGGTAGGCGCGATTGATGTCGCCACCCATGAGGTGGAAACCCCTGAACAAGTGGCCGCTACCTTACGTAAAGCCTTGCAATTCGTGGATGCGGACAAATTATATCCGTGCACCAACTGTGGCATGTTGCCGCTACCTCGTCAAGTGGTGCGGGACAAGCTCAAGGCGTTGACCGCAGGGGCGGCCATCGTTCGTCAAGAATTGACCGCCTAGCATTTATGAACCTAATATTTGGCAAAATCAAACATTGTGAAAAATAAGCCTTTCGCAAAAAACTGATGGTTGGTATAAACTAGCCATCCGAATAAATAATATGAGATTAACGCGATTAACCTAACGTAGGTTAGCGGGTCATGATAAAAGAGTTAGGATAAACGTGATGATTGAAGCAATAGAATTTCGCAATGCCATGGCGAGGATGACCACAGCGGTGAATGTGGTAACGACCCAAGGCGTTGCGGGCGCGCATGGCTTTACGGCCTCGGCGGTATGTAGTGTGACGGATACCCCACCAACCTTATTGGTATGCATGAATCAGTCATCGCGTTCACATGCGTCGTTCGTGGAAAACCAAGTTTTATGCGTCAATGTATTGGCAGCTGAACAGCAACCTATTTCCAATGTCTTTGCGTCTAAACTGCCATCCGATGAGCGATTTCAACACGGTAATTGGACACAATTAGTCACAGGTTCGCCTGTTTTGACCGATGCCTTGGCAAGCTTTGACTGTGAAATCGAGCAGATTAATCCAGTCGGTACCCATAGTATTTTTTTATGTCGCGTTGTCGCCATCAAATATAACGAACCCACTGAGAGCCTTGTGTACTTTAATCGTGCTTACCATCAGGTCAAATAACAAAAAGAACGGCAAATGGCCGTCACATATCGTTATAAGCGACGTTAAGCATTGGTAAATTTTTCCTTTATTATGGCTAAAACGCCTTTGTATGTAAGCTTTGGCGTACATACAAAGGCGTTTTAGCCACTGTTATAGCTTGTGATTATTTGTAATAATACAGTCAATGGCACACGGTTAGCCCTTAATCAGGGTTCTCAAGGATTGAGATAGGAATGAATGGCCAGCAATGGAAATATTTATCGGATTATTAGGGATAGATAAGAAGATAAATGCAATGCGGTGTTAGGCTTAGGATGAGCCAAAACATGATTCCCAACATGCAATGGATGCAGAAACCGTCGTAAACGTCTTAAGGAATGAGACGAGATAGGTGCTAGGGAGGAAGGCAGACAAAAACGCCATATCAGTTGATATGGCGTTTTTGTTTATAGCATTTAGGACTGTTAATATATCTAAAGGGCTACCAATCTGAAGTCAAAAAAGCGACGCAAGCTAAAATTGACGGTATAGGCGAATAAATCTTATTTATCGCATTGTATTTTACAACCTAGCTGTTTTCGCCTCGTTGGTAAAATTGCGCATATTCTTCGGGCGGCACGAATAAGCCACCCGTCGTCCAAAATAAATGGGTAATTGATGCATCATCCTTAAAGCCATTTTTTGCCATCCGTAACGGCCCTAAAAAACCTGCCGCAGCCGAAGGTTCAATTTGAAGGTCATATCGTTGCTTAAGCTGTGTGAGTACAGGAAACAGCTCATTGTCATCAAAGCTATAACATCCATCAATCAATTCACCGACTAGCTGATAAACCAGTTCTGAGGCTTGTCCCACTGCCAAACCATCCGCTTCCGTCTGATTGTCCAAGCCATAGTCATACACGGACGTTCGTTGTGGTGACAGCATACGCACCATAAAGGCCGGTGAAGCCGTGGGTTCAGCAAAAAAGCAATGAACGGCATCGCCATATACTTGCTTAAGACCCCAAGTGATGCCACCGGGTGCGCCACCCACACCACACGGCAAATATACAAACAAAGGATGCTCGCTATCTACCGTAATATTCATATCTGTCAGTTGTTTTTCTAAACGCAAGGCTGCGACCGCATAACCCAAGAATAAATCCAGTGAATTTTCATCATCGACGAAATGCGCGGTGGTCAACCCTGACAGTTCTTGTCTGCCAGCTTCTACGGCCGTTGCATAATCCCCTGGATGTTCAATTACAGTAGCACCTTGTTGTCTTAATAGCGCTTTTTTCCAAGCTTTGGCGTCTGAGGACATATGAACCGTGGTGTTAAAACCGAGCTTTGACGCGATGATGCCGATACTCAAGCCTAAGTTGCCGGTACTGCCCACACCGATTTGGTAGTTAGAAAAATGCGCAGTTGCTTCGGGAGTAATTAATTTTGACAGGTCGTCATTTTCATCAATCAAGCCATCAGCGATAGCCACCTTTTCAGCAAAGGCAAGGACTTCATAAATTCCGCCCCTTGCTTTGATAGACCCTGCGATAGGTAGTAAATGATCGGCTTTAATAAGCGCCTTGCCTTTAAGGGGTGTACCTACCACCTTGTCGATAGCGGGCAAATCAGAAAATAATGGCGATTCAATCAAACCATTTGTTGATGCCAGTTCAGGAAAAATTGTCGTTAAGGGCTTAGCCCAACGTTCTAAGCGCAAGGCGGCATTGAATAATTCATTACGGCTGATAGATTGGCTACTTAACACAGATTCGGCAGGCATTGCTTGATGAATCGGCAAGAAAAAAGGGGTTTTGGCTTTGACAGATGATACGGTGTTTGACAGTGACGTATTGTCCAGTGATGTGGAAGATATCACTTGGGTG
>CALJUC010000242.1 GCA_937975585.1 uncultured Moraxella sp.
TGAGCCTATCATGCCTAAATTTTTATTAAATTTCAAGTATTATGATATAAAACGTATCGTTTTAATTAAAAACAAATTAATTGATAAATTTAAAGAAATGCTGCTTATAGTGACGAAGTTCACGGATCGAATCACGAATATCATCGAGCGCTAGGTGGCTACCTTTTTTCTCAAAACTTGATAAAATATCAGGGCGCCAGCGGTAAGCCAGCTCTTTGACCGAAGAGACATCAAGGTTACGGTAATGAAAAAATCGCTCAAGATTTGGCATTTGCCGCGCCATAAAACGGCGATCTTGACACACCGAGTTGCCACACATAGGCGAGCGCCCTGCTTCTACATAACGACTCAAAAAAGCGATGGTTTGTTTTTCGGCTTCTTCAAGGGTAATCTCGCTGCGGCGAATGCGATCTATCAGCCCTGACTGTCCGTGCTGTCGCGTGTTCCAACCGTCCATGCCATTGATTACCACATCGGGGGTATGAATCGCAAACACAGGGCCTTCTGCCAAGATATTGAGCTCACTATCGGTGACAATGGTAGCGATTTCAATAATTGTGTCATGCTGGGTATCTAACCCTGTCATCTCAAGGTCAATCCAAATCAGATTTTTTTTATCCACTGCCATAAACTTGCCTTTTTATACGCTTTAACAAATAATCCGCCATCTTAGCAGATTTTCAAGGTAAAATATTGGTTTTGTTGGTGGCAAAAGCACGGTACCGCCAAAGTTTATTTTTACAATTTTACCCACAAAAAAAGGACGGCTTATGCTAAAACTTGCAGCCAAGCTCATCATATTAAAACTGGATGGATTATGGCTTTAATCCGTAAACGCAAACTCACTGACCAACAAACACGGCGCATCCAAAAACAGCAAAAATCTCAACAAATGGTGAATGATGAACAGCTGATGGATGGCATTGTGGTGGCAAATTTTGGTAAACAGTTGGAAGTACAAGCTACTGGGCTACCGCTTACCCTCCCAAGTCCGCCTGTGGTTTTGCCCAATGAGCCGGAGCCTTTTTGGCAGCCGATCACCCTACATAGTGTTTGGCGCTGTCATACGCGCACCAACTTGCCATTGATTGCCACGGGCGACAAAGTGCGGTTTGTTGCCGACCCAAATACAGGTCTTGGACGCATTGAAGCCATTTATGACAGGCAAAATATCATCAATCGCCCCGATCGCTATCACAAGCTTAAGCCCATTGCTGCCAATGTGGACATTTTGGCAGTAGTTTTTGCGGCACTGCCTGCCCCTGCTGCCCAGCTTATAGACCGTTATTTGGTGGCATGCTACTATGCCAATATCAAGCCTTTACTCATTTTAAATAAAGCCGATTTATTAACAAACCCTGCCTATACAGACGTCACTCAGCTACTAAAAGATTACCAAGCGTTAGGCTATGATGCGATTGTCACCCAAACCGATGGTGACCTTAGCGTATTAAAGCAGCGCCTTGCAGGCAAAACTGTCATCTTTGCAGGACAATCAGGCGTCGGAAAAAGTAGTCTAGTCAATCAGCTGTTGCCACTTGCTGAC
>CALJUC010000243.1 GCA_937975585.1 uncultured Moraxella sp.
CTTCGACTGTGACAAACTCTTTATCTTCAACGCCGCGCTGATAGTTTTCTTGCCAATAGTCTTCGGCTTGTTTCAAGCGCGTTTTGATTTCGTCTAGTATTTTATCGCTCATTAACTCATCCAACTCTTTTTAAGTGGTTTGGGCATAGGTTTTGGCTTTGTAGCCACTTGCATTTTGTTGATATTGATAGCACCTTCGCCAAATGCGTCTGAGCCATGTGATGCCCAATCGTGAACTGGCGTAGCCTTAAACTGCTCAAGCTTGTCGTTAAACTCACGACGATAGTTTTGGAGCGCTCTGATACCAGCGGCACATTTCTCGCTATCAAACCAACAGTTTTTAAGCATTTGGCGCGTGGCTTCAATCCTATCCTCAACACCAAGTCTTGCGCCTTTATTCATTCGATAGCCAAGGTTAGCCATTGTTTGCTCACGGCTCACACCGCTAGACAGGTCACGTGCTGCGATATCATGGGGTGCAAAGTGTTTTTCGTACTGATAGCCGTACTGCTGCTTTTTCTCATCGAGAATACGTGCATAGTGTGCCAATGGCTCATTGTTTGCTTCGTAGTAGTTAATTACTCTGTTTTCTTTGCCGTAGATTTGAAAGAACCAAATCGCGGTTGGGTCAAGGATTCCCAAGTCCCACGATGTGTAAACAGGTAAATTAGGGTCATGCGGTACTTTGCAAATGCGGTTTTCTTTTCGTATCTGCTCAAACTCTGCTTTATAAATGGCACCGTCCGCTATCTCTTTTGGCTTGCCAAGATAAACGTGTTCGTATTTGTCAAAGTCATCATTCATCATCGCTTCAGCCAAGTTTTTTATCTCGCTCGGACAATGTGGGTTATCCGTGTAATTGACTTGCACTACAAGCGTATCATCACGCTCTTTTGCGATATAGTCAGCGTAAACCGCGTCTTGTGGTAAGCGTGGGTTAAGCGACATGATAATCATTGGGTTTGCTGTGCGAATGACTGTAGGGATAAGAATATCTAAGCTGTGCTTGCTTACCGTTTGCGCTTCTTCAATCCATGTGATGGTTGCACCTTCAAATGATTTGACGCTATCGACTGTGTGATTGAGTAAACCTGCAAAACTAAACTCTGTACCATTCTTGCCGCGTATCTCTGTTTCTAATATTTCGTAGAATGACGATAGCCCCATCGCCTGTATTCGGTCACTAAGTAGCTTATGCACCGATTGCTTGATTGATTTTTGCACCTCACGACAACACAGAATACGATGCTTAGTAGTCGTGCCTATGATTAGTAGAAAGTCTGCAATTTCCCAAGACTTGCCACCGCCTCGCCCGCCGTGAAATACATAGAATAGTTTATTGAGTTGGTCATGCAAATAAAGCGGCTTAAATTTAGCTGATACCTTAATCGACATCTATGAACTCAACCGTTAGATTATTACTTTCAATACTGTTATTGATTTGGATTGCTGTGTCGGGCTGTTTGCCTAAAATAGATTCTCGCTGAATACGCAAAGTTTCCATAATCTGTTTGGCTTGCTGTGGGCTGTCAATCAATGGCAGCATTTCCATAACCCTATCACGTACGGCTGCCATATCTTCGTTGTTCTGCACTTCAAACCGTAATTTGTCGTAAACTTCCATCGCAACAAGCTGTTGCGTTTGTTGCGGTAATTGTTGCGTTTGTTGCGTTAGTAATATTTTTTCCTTTTCATTACAAACACTTGCAGAAATTAACTGTTGCGTTTCGTCTTGATTCCAGTTTTCTTTTTTTGCCCTGCGGCTTATATTTGATTTATTGACACTGTACTTAGATTCAAGTTGAGTAAAGGTTAGTTGATGGACTTCATAGTCTGCACGCATACAAGCCCATTGCTCATCTGTAAGCCGTGCCATTATTTTCCCCCTTGGGCTTTACTTGTCATAAGCCCTCCAAGGCTAAATTAATTTAAAAATATTTGATAAAGTGATTGACAGTTAGGCATATTTCGCCTATTATATACACATACCGAGCGATAACCGCTACGAGTAAAACCAACCGCAAATAAGGCGATGACAAATGACTACAGCTACTCAAATCCGCAAAGAATTAAAATCACTTAACATCACTGCTAAAGTAAAAACGTCCAGCAGCCGTTGGAAAACTTACATTGATATTACTGTAAGCGACCTAAGCCCAGCCGCTTTAAAACAAGTGCAAGCTATTGAAGTTAAATACACTAACGAAAATAGCGATACTTACGTTACTGTGCATCACAGTTATACCCAAGCCGCTGCTACTAACGCCATGAATTTTTTGGTAGCTAAGTACGAAAACCCAAACAATACCAAAGATGAATTAATCGAAATGGCTCAACCGCATATCCAAAAAGTTTTAAACGGTATGCACCGATGGGCTGATGAATTTTGGAACGCAGCCTAAACCCACCGCCCTAGCCACTCGCTAGGGTTTACTTTTGGAGTAATCACATGAAACCAAACAGCGACAACTACAACCCAAGCCCAGTTTATCTGCGCTCACTTATCGAGCAAACAGGACTATCACAGCGTAAAGCCGCTAAAGTAATTGGGGTATCTGAGCGCGTCATGCGTAACTATCTGTCATTAAATCCAAATGACTACACTAAATGCCCTTACCCTGTGCAATTTTGCTTAGAGTGTCTTGCAAATAAAAAAGACTCGCGGCCCATCGCTTAGACTGCAAGCCATAAAAAAACCGCTTACACGTTAATGTAGGCGGTTTGGATAGATAGCCCCAAGACTTGTTATTCCCATAATGGGCAAGAACTTGGGGAGTTGTTAATTGGCGTCTGTTTCTTTAACGTGTAACCCGACTAGAAAACATTACTACAAGGCGACTGGGAATTATGCTTTATGGCAACCCTGTCCTGCACAAACTGGGAATTATATATCAACCTGCGATACGACCCTGCCCTCACGCTTAACCCTGCAAATCTGAAACCGCAAAACGGCTTCGTAACTTTTTCTACTCGCGGCAGATAAGTTGGGTGACCGCTCAATCATCATCGCCGTTTACCTAAATAAAAAGCTAGATTAAGCAGTTACCGATTAGTCCTACTGTACCGTCTAGCGGTGGGTCAGACCAACGTACGTCAATCATTTAGATTAATCGTACTTTGCCAGTTTACGATTTTCCAGTTGCATTGTCAATATTTTGCTCGATTTTTTTTGATAATATTTACCCCCGCTTACACTCCCGCCAATACTGCCCCGCCAAGTCATCCGCCTTGCTCACTGGCACAAATACCCCGTCATACACGATATCAAACACTGGCGCATGGCATCGAGAGTAAACCGACTTATCCACACATAACGCCTTTGCTTTCTCAGTGTCATTTTTTGACTTGCCAACAATCTCATCACACACGATTTGAGCCATCGTATTTGCGTATTTTTGCCCCATTTTAGGCGTTTTGTATGCTGTCATAGCTAATTGTACTAGATGACTATGCAAACGCTCCATATCGCGATTATAGACGTAACAGTTAACCGCTATTTGCATGATTGCTTTGTCATCGTCATGATAATTTGTATTGATATATCTTAAACAACCGCTTGCATCTGCAACGTCCATCTTGTCACCTGTGCTACGGCTTGTGCTGTAGTCACTTGTTGATTTTGGACTCATCAAACGCTGCACTTGCTCAAGATTAGAAAAACTGCACCCCATGGCTATCCCCTTAAATTTTAATTAAACCTTGCTTAACCCAAATGTCTAGCGTCCGCAAATGACCGCGCAAAATGTCTTTATAGTCCCAATAAACTTTTGTGCGACCATCTATCGCATCATGACAATCACTACAAGCAAATAGCGCGTGATGGTCTGGCGGCTTTTGACCAAATCCAGCATTAAAGCCTAACCGAATATGCGCCAAAACAGTTGTCTCACAGTTGTGGTTACAACAATCTGTTAGTTGCAGCGTACAAGGCATACCCTTTGCTGATTGTCTAAGCTTGCTCATA
>CALJUC010000244.1 GCA_937975585.1 uncultured Moraxella sp.
CTTAAGATATTAAGCGGATTTTTTATTGAATAACGAATTTTTAGAAAGCCTAGCAGATAGAACCACCTTAAGGTAAAAGACGCTCCCTTACCCAAGCTTCCCCATCCCAAGCATAGGTCATACGATCGTGCATACGGTTAGGACGGCCTTGCCAAAACTCGATTTTTTCTACCGTCAACTGATAACCACCCCAAAAATCTGGTAGCGGTATCTCGCCGTCTTGGTATTGCTCACTAAGCTCAGCAAACTTGTCTTCCATCACTTTGCGATTCGCAACGACGCTGCTTTGTGGCTCACTCACCCAAGCTGCCAGTTGGCTATCGCGTGGTCGGGTATGAAAGTAAGCACCTGATTGCTCACGACCTACTTTATCAACACGGCCTGTTAGGCGCACTTGGCGCTCAAGGCTTGGCCAATAAAAGAGGGCTTCCGCTTGTGGGTTATGCGCTAAATCACTACCCTTTGCGCTGTCATAATTACTATAAAACACCAAACCGACCCCATCTTGCTCAAGGGGTTTTATTTCACGCATTAACAAGGTGCGTACGGCAGGTTGCTTATCTAAACCACAGGTCGCCAAATAAAATGCATAGGCTTCGCTTTTTTCACTCTCAATCGCTTGCTCTACCCATTCATGCAACAAGGGATATGGGGTTTCAGGGATTTGATGCTCTTCAAGTTCCCCCTGCTCATACGATAGACGATGACTGGTAAAATCAATACTCATAATGTTGTTCCGTTCGTTATTATAATCTTTTAAATTCAGTTTAATACTGTGCGCAGCTTTTATGAAAAACAGAGTTTGCAGTACTACCTTGCGAATCCATGCTTCTCATATCTGCGCTCGTGTTCTTTGTCTTAAAATGAATTTATTTGACGATAGATTAAGTCTATCTAGTTTAACCCATGACGCGTTTGACTTCAGCAGCCAAATCATTCGCCAATACATCACACTCAATCTCATCGTCACTTTCAACCATAATACGAATCAATGGTTCAGTACCTGATTGACGAATCAGCAATCGACCATGACCGGCTAGCTGCGCTTCGGCTTGGGCAAATCGTTCAACCAACTCTGGGAAATTATAGGGATCTTGTTTTTGTTCAAGGCGCACATTGACCAATTTTTGTGGTAACTGGGTATAGCCTTGCGCCAATTCACTTAACGTTAGGCCTGTTTCGGCTAATAGCGCCAATACTTGTAGGCCCGCAACAATCGCATCACCAGTACTGGCTTTGTCCAACGTCAAAATATGGCCTGATGGCTCGCCGCCCAATGTCCAACCGTTTTTCTCTAAGTCTTGCATGACATAACGGTCACCCACTTTGGCACGCGCAAATGGCACCCTTTCTTTCTCAAGGGCTAATTGTAGGCCCATGTTACTCATCAAGGTACCCACTACACCGTCCGCTTTTTGCTGACCTTTGGTCGCTAGGATATACAAAATTGCATCACCATCGACCAAGTTACCTTGTTCATCGACCATGATAATACGGTCACCATCGCCATCTAAGGCAATACCGACATCACCACCATGTGTAACGACGGCTTGTTGCAAGCTTTCTGGATGCGTTGAGCCTACGTTGTCATTAATATTAATGCCGTTTGGTTCAGTGGCAATGCCCATCACTTTGGCACCTAATTCACGCAATACGCGCGGTGCCACGCTATAACCGGCACCATTGGCACAGTCAACCACGATTTTTAGCGAGCTCAAGCTTAAATTATAAGGGAACGTGCCTTTACAAAACTCGATATAGCGGCCTTTGGCATCCTCGACACGGAACGTACGCCCAAGCGATTCAGGGGTATCAATTTCAACATTAATGTCTTTAATTTCTGCTAATTTTTCATTAATCGCTTGCTGGATATCATCCGAAAGTTTTTTGCCATCGGCTGAGAAAAATTTGACGCCATTGTCATAGAATGGGTTGTGAGAGGCTGAAATCACCACGCCCGCATCCGCATGAAAACTACGGGTTAAATGCGCAATTGCCGGTGTTGGAATAACGCCAAGCATATGCACATCCACACCCGCTGCGTTAAAACCCGCCTGTAAACAAGCTTCAATGACATAACCGGATAATCGGGTATCTTTACCAATTACCACGTTTGGGTGAGGTGCGTCCTCACGATTGGTTTGTTGTTCTAGTAATACTTTACCTGTTGCATAGCCGAGTTTGATTAAAAACTGTGGATGAATCGGAAAGACACCAAATTTACCACGAATGCCATCTGTACCAAAGTAGCTCATAATTATTCCAAGTATTTGACTATCAGTTATTATTGCCTGATTAGCATAGCAAAATTCCAATGAACTTGCATAATTGTTTATCGAAAAAATTTAACTTATGTTTGTTATTTCAACGAATTGTAATAATTGTTAATCACTTTTTTAGTGGGCTTATAACGAGATAGGTTTAATAATCCATTCGACTGGCAATTATGATATCTACCTATACATAACGCGCCACTCTAAACCATAAAAAATCCGTAACGCTCGATAGAGTTACGGATTAGGGTTACTAATAAAGTTACAGCAAACTTGATTAGTTTAAGCGATAGTTTGGCGCTTCTTTGGTGATTTGTACGTCATGCACGTGTGATTCTTTCATACCTGCTGAGGTCACACGCACAAATTGTGGTTTGCTACGCATTTCTTCGATATTGGCACAACCGGTATAACCCATTGATGAACGTAAACCACCCGTTAACTGCTGTACGATGTTGTTCACTGGGCCTTTATAAGGCACGCGACCTTCAATACCTTCTGGTACCAATTTTTCCACACCTTCTTTAGCGTCTTGGAAGTAACGGTCTGATGAGCCGTTTTGACCACTCATAGCACCCAATGAACCCATACCGCGATACGCTTTGTAATAACGGCCTTGGAATAGCTCAACGTCACCTGGGGCTTCTTCGGTACCCGCAAGGAGTGAACCCACCATAATGGCTGAAGCACCCGCGGCTAAGGCTTTTGCCATATCGCCTGAGAAACGGATACCACCATCAGCGATAAGTGGGATGTCATTTTTTAGTGCGTCAGCAACGTTACTGATGGCTGAAATTTGTGGTACGCCGACACCCGCGATAATACGCGTGGTACAGATTGAGCCTGGGCCAATACCGACTTTTACTGCATCCGCACCAGCATCACGCAATGCCAATGCCGCATCGCCAGTCGCGATATTACCACCAATCACTTGAATGTGTGGGTAGTTCTTTTTCACCCATGCCACACGGTCAATAACGCCTTTTGAATGGCCATGTGCGGTATCAACAACCAATACGTCAACATCGGCCGCGACCAAAGCTTCAACACGCGCTTCAGTGTCTGCCCCTGTACCCACTGCCGCACCAACACGTAGGCGACCTTGGCTGTCTTTACACGCATTTGGGTTATTTTCTGCTTTTGTAAAGTCGTTAACGGTAATAAGACCTTTTAACGCAAAGTTATCGTCAACCACGATGACTTTTTCGATACGGTGTTCGTGTAACAAGGCTTTGATATTTTCGGTGCTCTCGCCTTCTTTTACGGTAATCAATTTATCTTGTGCGGTCATGATATTACGCACTGGCTGAGACAAGTTGGTCTCAAAACGAATGTCACGATGGGTCACGATACCAACGACTTTATTACCCTCGACCACTGGCACACCGCTGATTTTGTTTTCTTGGGTGATACGTACAACCTCACCAACACTCATGTCAGGTGACACAGAAATCGGGTCAACCACCGTACCGGCTTCGAATTTTTTCACGCGGCGTACGTGCATGGCTTGCATATCGATGTCCATGTTTTTGTGCAAGATACCGATACCGCCCAATTGGGCCATGGTGATGGCCATTTCAGACTCGGTCACTGTATCCATCGCCGCAGAAACCAACGGTAGATTTAGGGTAATGCCACGGGTCAAACGCGTCTTAAGGTCAACCATTTTTGGTAAAACTTCAGAATAAGCAGGTAAAAGTAGCACGTCATCAAAGGTCAGTGCTTCATCAACGATTCGTAACATAGGTTGCCCCTTAAGTGTCAATGTACCGCTTAGCAAATGCCGCGGTTATTTATGGATTTGGCTTTTAAATACTCAATAATAGATAGTGTAATCAAGCGAATTTTCAAGTTCGATGGATTGGGACGCATCCCGCCACCATACTAACAGCGAAATGTGACAAAAAATGCCGACCATAAAACCGCAAAAGGCTGAACAGTTTCCTGCCCAGCCTTGTGGTATTAGTCTGTTGTCAGCTCAAATCGCAATTGACACCATCTTTTATTTAAGTTTTAAATTAACCGTCTATTCTAAATAAAACTTATAGATTTTGCAACATTTTTTGATATAAGGACTAAAAGAATCCTTGATAAATGGCATACAACATCAGATAACGCCCCGTCTTGGCAACCACAACCAATAGCAAAAACCGCCAAAACCGCTCGCCTAGTACACCCGCAAACAAGGTAATCGGGTCGCCAATGATAGGCACCCAACTTAGCAGCAACGACCAAAATCCGTATTTATCATACGTGCGTTTGGCTTTGGCTAAATGTTCGGCAGATACCGGAAACCATTTTTTGTCATGAAAACGGTCGATTTGCTGACCTAGCCAAAAATTAACGCAGGAGCCGAGTATATTGCCAAGACTAGCTATAGTCAGTAGTAGATAGGCGTTATACTGCTCTCGCGATAGCAAGCCAATCAGCACCGCCTCTGACTGCATCGGCAACAAGGTCGCCGAGCCAAAAGCGGCAAAAAACAGTAACCAATAAGCCAATTAAGCTATCACTTAAATAAAAGCTAGCGATTAAACACGGCGCCAAGTGGTACCGTTTTTACCGTCTTCGAGCTCGATACCTTGCGCCTTTAAGTCGTGACGGATTTGATCAGCTTTGGCAAAATCTTTATCCGCTTTGGCTTGTTTACGGGCATCAATTTGGGCTTGGATGTCCGCATCGCTTAAACCGTCAGCCTCACCGATTTGCGCTTGCAAAAACTCGGTTGGGGCGAGTTGCAAGATATTAAGTGGCTGTGCCAAGTTTTTTAACAGGTTAGCTAACGCAACCGCTTCGGCATTACCTTCATCCGTTCCAAGGTTCACCGCTTTATTGACCTCACGCGCTAAGTTAAATAACACACTAACCGCACCGGCACTATTAAAGTCATCATTCATTGCGGCATAAAACGCATTTTGATATTCACTGGTGCCTAATGTCGTATCTGCTCTCGCACCCTCTAGTTGCTCTACTGCCTTCAATGCTTGGTATAAACGTGTCAAACTGGCATGTGATTCAACCAAGGCCGCATCCGAGAAATTAATCGGGCTACGGTAATGGCTTGATAAGATAAAGAAACGAATGGTTTCTGGGTGAAACTGTTGCATCACATCACGGATGGTAAAGAAATTGCCCAACGATTTGGACATTTTCTCGCCATCGACATTGATAAAGCCAACATGCATCCAGTTATTGGCGTAAGTTTTACCCGTTGCACCTTCTGACTGGGCGATTTCATTCTCATGGTGAGGGAATTGTAAGTCATGACCACCGCCATGAATATCAAAGGTATCGCCTAAGCAGCACGTACTCATGGCTGAGCACTCAATATGCCAACCGGGACGACCGATACCCCAAGGCGATTGCCAATTTGGCTCGGATGGCTTGGCAGCTTTCCATAGTACGAAGTCGAATGGACTCTTCTTATCATCAACGGTATCGACACGCGCGCCTGCCTGCATATCGGCTAAGCGACGTTTTGACAATTTGCCGTACTCAGGGAATTTGTCCACGGCATAATACACATCCCCACCTGTGCCTTGATACGCCAAGTCTTTACCGATTAAGGTATTAATCATACCTTGCATATTATCGATATAATCGGTCGCGCGTGGCTCACTGGTTGGACGTAAGCAGCCTAAAGCGTCCGCATCTTCATGCATTGCCTTGATAAAAGTTTCGGTCAACTCACGAATATCAATGCCTTTTTCATTAGCACGGTTAATGATTTTGTCATCAATATCGGTGATATTACGCACATAGTTGACGTCATAGCCTAAATGCTTTAACCAACGCACCACCACGTCAAAGCCGACCATCACCCGTGCGTGTCCAATATGACAATAATCATAGACCGTCATCCCGCACACATACATACCAACTTTACCGGCTTGCAATGGGGTAAATGGACGTTTTTGGCCGCTCATGGAGTCAAACAGTTGGATTGGCATCGGTTGGCTCATAAATCACCTGTTACTAGGAATAAATAAAAGACAATCGGCTATCATACCGAAATTTATAAAAAAGTGCTATGATTTACCCTTTTTGGGCGATTGAAAAACTATTACTATGGCAAATCGACTTTCTAAAATTTATACCCGTACGGGCGATAATGGGACGACTGGTATGGCCGATGGCTCGCGCGTTTCCAAGGCGGACTTACGCTTTGACGCGATGGGTAGCGTGGACTTACTGAATTCACATATTGGTCTACTGCGCGGTTATCTAAACAATCAATCTGAGTTGGACACCTTACTGAGTCAAGTGCAGCATTTATTATTTAATATCGGTGGTGAACTGGCGATGCCTGAATACCAAGGTATTAATCCCTCTGATGTCACCTATCTTGAGCATCAAATTGATACTTGGAATACTGACTTGCCGTATCTCAAGGATTTTATCTTGCCTGCCGGGTCATTGGCTACCGCACAAACCCATGTTGCGCGCTGTCATTGCCGTGATGCAGAGCGTGTGCTGATTAAATTGCAACAGCAAGATGGCAATGTATCGCCTATCACCTTACAGTTTATCAATCGCCTATCCGATTGGTTATTTGTCCTTGCCCGTGTCGTAGCGCGTCTTGATGGCGGTCAAGAGGTATTTTGGGATAAACGAGTCCTTGCGAATTTGTCAGTTGAGTAATGCAATGTCTATCCAAACCTTATTATTTTTTTTGTTCAGTACATCGCTGATTTCGGCCGCCCCCGGCTCAAATATGATTTTGGCTTTCCAATTTGGGCTCAATTATGGCGTAAAAAAAAACCCTATGGACGCTGGCGGGGTTAAGTGTTGGCTTATTTATCCTATTAGAGATCGGAAGAGCACACGTCTGAACTCCAGTCACGCCAATGTATCTCGTA
>CALJUC010000245.1 GCA_937975585.1 uncultured Moraxella sp.
TGGGTGGATGTTTTTGTTGGTGTGGTCCATTTCTGAAACGTGAACAAGACCTTCGATACCATCAGCGATTTCAGCGAAACAACCATAATCAGTTAGGTTGGTTACGCGAGCTTTAACGTTGGTGCCTTTTGGATATTTAGCAAGTACGTTGCTCCATGGATCTGAACCCAATTGTTTTAGGCCTAGGCTAACACGGTTACGCTCACGGTCGAATTTCAATACTTTAACTTTCAATTCTTGACCGACTTCAACCACTTCTGATGGGTGTTTGATACGGCGCCATGCCATGTCAGTGATGTGTAGTAGACCATCGATACCGCCTAGGTCAACGAACGCACCGTAATCGGTTAAGTTCTTGACCACGCCCATTACTTCTTGACCTTCTTCTAGGTTAGAAAGCAATTCTTCGCGCTCTGCTGAATTTTCTGCTTCCATAACCGCGCGACGGCTAACAACCACGTTGTTGCGTTTTTGGTCAAGTTTGATAACTTTGAATTCAAGCTCTTTGCCTTCTAAGTGCGCGGTGTCGCGTACTGGGCGGGTGTCAACCAATGAGCCTGGTAAGAATGCACGAACTGAACCAACGTCAACTGTGAAGCCACCTTTAACTTTACCAGAGATGATACCAGTAACGATTTCATTGTTTTCGTAAAGTTTTTCTAACTCGTTCCAAGTTTCGGCACGTTTCGCTTTTTCGCGTGACAATAGGGTTTGACCCATGCCATTGTCAACAGCATCTACTACCACTTGCACTTGATCGCCAACAGCAACTTCAAGTTCGCCTTGGTCATTCAAGAACTCTGAACGAGCAACGATACCCTCAGATTTTAGGCCAGTGTCAACAGTGATCCAGTCGCTATCAATCGCAACAACTTGACCAGAGATTACGGCACCACGCTCTACGTCAAGGGCTTGGCTTGCTTCAAACAGTTCAGCAAATGATTCCATCATAAATTTTACCTTTATATAGCCGTAGCCTGTCCAGCACAGTACGGTTCAAATGATGACTTGGTATAAACATAAGGCTGGTTTTGGTGTTTATATCAAGTCAGTAAAAAGTTGTTAAAAATATCACTAAAAATCTGGTTGGGTTGTGAATGGCAACTTAGCCAGTCAAACCGCGTTGTTCACACAACTGCCATACTTGGCTAAATACTTGGTCAGCATCCATCGTTGAGCTATCAATCACTATCGCATCATCCGCAGGCTTGGCCGGTGAGACACTGCGATTGGTATCGCGCTCATCACGGGCGATGATTTGCGCCAAAATCTCATCATAATCAGCCGACTTGCCCGCCGCTTGTAACTGCTTAACTCGGCGCTCAGCACGGGCTTCGGGTGAAGCGACTAGGTAGACTTTTACAGCGGCTTGTGGAAACACCACTGTACCCATATCCCGACCATCAGCAATCAGACCGGCTTTTGCATTGCCTTTGGTCGTTGCCATATTTTTTTGCAAATCAAGCAAGGCTTGACGCACTGCCGGGAACACCGCAACTTTCGAGGCATATTCACCGACTTGCTCGGTACGAATCGCATCGCTGACATCTTGGTCGTTCACGACCACAGTGACATGCTCAGAACCGGCTTTTGCAGGCGAAAACTGGATATCAAGCTGTTCGGTTAACGTCGCTAATGCAGCTTCATTAATATCGTCACCCAGTAACTGCGCTCGGTGGGCAAATAACCCCACAATACGGTATAACGCGCCTGAGTCTAGCATTTGATAGCCCAGTTGGTTCGCCAATCGCGTGGTCAAGGTGCCTTTACCCGCACCACTTGACCCATCAACGGTAATGATAGGACAGGTAGAATTTTGATCGGATAACGTATTGGTTGACATAGGCACCGTAACGACAGTTGCTTGTTTCACCTTACGCTAAAAAACGTAGGCAATATATAAAAAATAGTTGCATATTTTACGCCACTTAACTTGGCTACGCAACTATTTATTTAGGACGGCTATTAGGTATTTGGGGCGGTTATTTGGATGTTAATAACTGATTGGATTGCATGATTGGTAAGTTTTAGAGCGTATAAGTCGGTCTATCAGAGTTGATATGCCCGACCAGCAAGCGTTCAATTTCATTTTTAAGACGCAAGCCTGTTTCATCTTTGGCCAATTGTAAGGCAAATCCAGCAGGACGGTTACCTTGGGTACGATGATTCACCCACACCACTTTGCCATTAACGGGTAAACGCTCACTGCTATGTGGTAAGGTAATCGCGACAAACACCTGTGCCCCTAACATTTGCTGTTGGTTACTTGGCACAAAAATCGCCCCATTTTGCATAAAGGGTAAATAACTGGCGTATAATTTTTCTACAGTGTCATAATTGATAGTGGTAATCCCACCACGCGCAGGCATCGCCATAGTCAGTATCCTATCGTGTTCAAAGAGTGATAACCATACAGCTACTTAATGCGCTTGCATGGCAAACAATAATTTATCATAGCATAACTTATCTTGGATATGTTGTCGTCGATCCTGCCAAATCTGCTCGACCATCTGTTGTAATTCATAAATAGCCAGCAGACTGGGCATAGGCGTGAGTACGTTGATATTAATATCCGCTTGCCCGCCGCCTAGTCCACTTAGTTGCTCGCCGACTTCTGTTAGCATTAACTGAGATAAGTATAAAAAATCACTGAGCGTTAAGTTCTTTTGCCAATAATCACTGGCTTGTAGCGGTGTACGACTATATGCGCGAATCGCTTGCCAACTACTGAGCCAAGTTTGACGGTGTTGGTACCAATGACTATGGAGCATATCCATCGCCACAAAGGGCGCACAGCCCGATAAGTGACTAACTTGTTTGAGGTCTAATACATCGGCCTGTGGCAACTGATGCGTCATAAAGTTTAAAGATTGCTCTGGACTGACGCGGCTAACCTCCACGCTTTGTAAACGAGAGCGAATCGTGGGTAACAGCTGTGATGGCGTGTCACTAATCAATAGCATTAGCACATTGTCAGCCGGTTCTTCTAGCGTCTTTAGTAAGGCGTTACTAGCACCTAGCGTCATGGCTTCAGCTTGGTGAATCACCACCAAGCGCAGACCTTCACTCGATTGCTGCACAAAGGGCTGCAATGCACGAATATCGTCAATCTTGATCGTCGCCGCTACCTGATGGGTGGGCGCTTCGTCTTGTAGTTTGACCGCTGCACTACTAGTCTTATTCGACGATTTAGTGGTTTTGGCGGTTTCATGCTGAATGATGGGCGCAGGTAACTGATATAAATTAGGATGAGTATTCGCGAGCAACCATTGACAGCTTTCGCAGGTACCGCAAGCCGTTGCCACACCATGCGTATTTTGGGTCTTGTGCTGACATAAAGCCCAAGCCACAAAACGATAAACAAACGCGCGTTTACCCGTACCGGCATTGCCTGCAAACAATAATGCATGGGGCAAACGAGGAAACTTACCCGTCATGTAGTCCCACGCGGCCTGTTGCCAAGGTAGTAAGTCGGCAAATAACCAATGATGAATGAACCGATCGGCCACTGGGTCAGGCTGATAAAATGTGGGATGGGCGGGTTGATTGAGTTGTGACATACTAGCAATCCAATAAATGCGTATAGACTAATGTACACGACAATATAATGATATACGACAACAGCATAACGATATACGACAACAGCGCGTATAATATCTAAAAAAATTTTTATATGAATGGCATTGACTCATACAACGTTAAGCGAATGCGGTTGATTGGCACTTTAAAACTTGGGTTTGGTGCCTGAGTTTAAAACTTGGGTTTAATGCTTAGATTTTTGGCGAACTACTATAGCATTTTACCGATGCTTTCTGTCTGAATTTCACCAAGCAACTGCTTATTAAATAGGCGCCACAATATAGTTTGTTGCAAAAAAAAAGTGGATTTTGTTGACCAAGTCTATTAAATTTCTCGCTTTAGCTGCCCGTTTACTTGACTAATTGTTTCACTAAAATAAGCAATTTTTCTGTCCATCGTCTGCTATTTCCCCGTAATTAGAGGTTACTTTGACAAATTTTCTTAATGATAATTCGCCGACTCAGCCTAGCGATGGGGGGTTACAAGTGATGACCACCTTGGATCAACGCTTGGCCGAACTACTACACGAAATATCGTTACTTCGCACGCAACCAAATGTTGCTCTGTTTAAGCGCTTACTCGATACCTTGCGTGAACGCGCTGATGATGAGGAAACAGCCAACCGCCATATCGCGCTGTTTCTTGGCATACTACGTCAACATCCTACTTTGACAGAAGGTCTGTGTGTTTATCTGCTCAACCTCATTGAACGCTATCGCCAAATCGCGCTTTATACCGATATGGGGATTTTATCGGACCACAGCTTTAGTTCGCAGTTTTATATGCTCCTTGGCTATCGTCTACTACCGCCGGTACCCGATGACCGCGATTTGGTATCGCTCTTTCAATACTTATTTGCGACGCCAAAGACGCGTGAATGGGTCGACTTAGTCCATGACCGTTATTGGTTAGAATTAATTTTGGTATTACAAGTACCACCCGGTACTGAAGCGCTACTCAATCAGCTCAAGCTTAATGTACTACGCGCGATTACTATTTTATCCCATCGTATTAGTGGGCTTGGACTACACACGGATTTAATTCGCGCTTTTCAAAACCCGAACGAAAATCAAGATACCTTTATTGAGTTAAATCATGAAGTACGTGAATTTGTTAAACAATATGAAGTGACCCATCTCACGCTAACACCCGATCAAATGCTACCCATGCCTGCAGTGGACAGCAGTCAGATTTTTGTACTCACTGAGCAAGCGCTACAAAGCCTACAAAATATTCGCCGACGCATTCATAAGACAGGTATCACCATCCGCACCACCAATATTTTGGTACGCCTTGAACAAAGTATTGAGCGTTTAGAGTTGTTACTCTCTTTGCTTGCTAGCGATGCGCATACCCGTAAACGCGCCATGATTGAGCTGATTCGCACCTTATATGATGGGTCGCATAACCGTAATAGTTTTAGCTATCTATTTGGTATCAACACCCAACTCCTATCTCGTAAAGTCACTGAAAATGCCAGTAAAGTCGGTGAGCATTATATTAGTACCGACCGCGTGGGCTACCACCGAATGTATAAAAAAGCTGCGATTGGTGGTTTGTTAATTGGCGGTATGGCCACCCTAAAAATCTTGGGGAAAAACCTAGATTTGGCGCCAATAGGCGTTGCATTTTTAAATAGTATGATCTATGGCTTAGGCTTTGTACTTATTCATATCATTGGTGGTACGGTAGCGACCAAACAGCCTGCCATGACCGCAGCCGCGATTGCATCAACCATCTCGGAAGTCACCGGCCGTAAAATGAATCAATTTACCAAACTTGCTGAATTGGTGGTTGATATCATGCGTACGCAGTTTATTGCGATTTTGGGTAATATCTCAATTGCCATGCCGATTGCCTTACTGATTTCAACATTTTGGTTGTTTGGTTTGGGATATCCCTTAACCTCATTATCGAGTGCCGAACACTTACTGCATGATTTAAATCCTTTTACCTCATTAGCGCTACCCCATGCTGCGATTGCTGGGGTTTATCTCTACATTTCTGGGTTGATTGCCGGTTATTATGACAATTTGGCGGTGCATAACAATATTGGCGCTCGCATTCGTCACCATCCACTATTAAAGCGTCTATTTAAGCCCGCTAAATTGCAACGCTTAAGTGAGTTTGTCGAGCGTAATCTGGGCGCTATCATGAGTAACTTTCTCTTTGGTTGCTTTTTGGGCAGTACCGCAACGCTTGGCTTTATTCTTGGCTTGCCGCTCGATATCCGTCACATCGCCTTTGCATCGGCCAACTTTATTCACGGTGTGTTTAATGTCTATGCCAATACCGGCTCTTTACCTGATATGGGCGTGATTATCGTCAGCTTTTTTGGTGTGATTGTCATTGGTATGATTAACTTATTGGTGAGTTTTTCCTTAGCCCTAATTACCGCATTACGTGCCCGCAATGTTAAGGTATTCGAGTGGAAGTACTTATTTGGCTTGGTGGCATCCCATCTTGTCAACCAACCGTCTGACTTCTTTATCCCACGTAAGCAGCCCATGAAATACGCGCTTATCGATAGTGATGGTAATATTATTTATGATGACAAGCCAATTCCTAAAGCCCAAAAAAACAGTAAATTGGCAAAGTTAAAACTACAACCAAAAGCTGAATCCACCCATGCTGACTCCCCTGTCTTACTCACACCCGCAGAAAAGCTGGCCAAGACAGAGAAGCTCACTGAGTCAGAGATTGCCGTCAAAAAACAAGCGATTAAAGACAAAGTGGCCGAAAAAAACAGTGACACAACAATGATTAACGATCATGGCCACCGTTTACCCAAATAAGCGTATTTTACAGAATTGGAGGTATCTACTATGACCGCACCTGTTGCTATTACCCCCGTTGACCTAGCTGCGCAGCTCGATGCTCTGTTACAAGTTAGCGCGTTTAATGACTATTGCCCCAATGGCTTACAAGTGGACGCCGCTCAAGCAATTACCCATATCGTGACGGGCGTCACCGCCAGTGAGGCGTTAATAGATGCCGCGATTGCAGCGAATGCACAAGCCATCTTGGTACATCATGGGTATTTTTGGAAAGGTGAACCCGCCCCACTCACCGGTATGAAAGGCGCGCGCGTGCGTAAACTGTTACAACAGGGAATTTCATTGCTTGCTTACCACTTGCCACTCGACGCACATACCGAATTAGGCAACAATGCTCAACTTGCCAAAGCACTGGGTTGGATGTTAGATGAGCCGTTATATCCGGAAGAAAAACACCCGATTGGCAATATTGCTAATTTGGCAACGCCCATCACGCCTACCCAACTTAGCGAGCAATTAGCGACTGTACTGGGTCGCACACCGCTTCATTTAACAGGCGGTAATCAAACCATCAAACGCGTGGGTATTTGTACAGGTGGTGCCCAAGATATGCTTGAGCAAGCAGCCAATCGTGGCTGTGATACCTTTATCTCAGGTGAAGTATCAGAGCGTACCACCCATATTGCTAGTGAATTAGGCATTGAATATTTTGCTGCAGGCCATCATGCCACTGAGCGAGGTGGCGTACAGGCATTGGGGGATTATATCGCGAATAACTTATTGTTAAATGTAGAGTTTATTGATATTAATAACCCTGTCTAACAAGAGTTTATAAGTAAGCTTTCGTTACATAAATCACGATTATTTACCTTTTCTTAACTTAGGTTATCATAAACTCAACACGCATTACTTATTTTTATAAGACTTACAACGTGTTTTACTTTAAACTACGCGCATTAACTTTTTCAAGTAACTGTTCCTATCCAATGTTACATAGGTATAGGTTACTGGGTATTATTTATTAAAACGCACTTTTTGCGTTGAGCTACGTTAAGTTTTGTTTGATATTTTGTGAGTAGTAGATTTTTTATATCGGTATGATTGGATAGTCGGACATAGTAGATGTGCGATTATCACTGTCATAGGTATAAAAAGCGGTAACCCGTTTACCGCTTTTTTTAACGTTAAATTAATAACGACCTATTTTAGATAAATGCTTTAGGCATAGCCAATTATTGGAAAATATGCGACTGGTAGACGGCTATATTGGCAAGTCTACAAAGATAGATGAAGCTTTATTTGACATAGTAAGACACTTAACTTGCCCCCGTTACGAATGGCAATGCGATTGCTTTTGAAGCATTGGCGTGGCAGGTTAAGTACGGAATTAATTTAACGTACCCAACGCGTGTGTGTCGCGGAGTCATACATGCAATCTCAATCAGTTTTTGGTCATTTAGTTGACTTATCTTCTCAACAGACCGCCAATGACCATTCAACACGCCCTATTTGGCAAACACTTAAGCGAAAATCCCCGCTTGCTATTTCAAAACGTCATGGCTTGGCTTTACTTGCCTTGATAGCACCCATTGCTTTTGTTACGCCGCAATTGTCTGTCGTACCAGATATCATTAATCGCGCTATCAATAGTGACGTGCCCACTTCGACACTATCACAAGTCCTATCAAAACAAACCTTGACTGTGGCCACGGTACGCGCGCCAAATACGTATTTTGGTGAGGATGGCTTTGAGCATGGTTTTGGTCTGGATGTGATGCAAGGTTATGCCAAACACTTGGGCGTGGCCTTAAACACCGTGGTGTTTGACGATACCGCGAGTGCATTAGCGGCGGTCAATGCGGGCAAGGCAGATATGGCGTTGACCAATCAAGCGGTATCTGCTAATGGGTCAACGGCCAAGCTAACCGCCGTTTCTATCGGTTGTCAATCCTCGGATATACAAAACCTAGGTAGTCAATTGTCGATACAAGTCCCTACTGACAATAGTACCTTGCCAATGCATGTCAATAACTACCTTTGCGATAGTCAAGTCCAACATACCAATCAACAACTGGCCAACTTCTATAACCCACAAGTTTTTGCTGATAAAGTAAGCGAGCGTCATTTTTATCAGACCATGACCCAAGTATTACCAAGCTATCGTCAAACCTTTATCAACAATGCCAATGCCCATGATTTGGATTGGCAGTTATTGGTTGCGATGGGTTATCAAGAGTCGCATCTAGACCCTAATGCGGTATCGCCAACTGGTGTGCGCGGTCTTATGATGCTGACCAATGCCACCGCTGAAGAAGTGGGCGTGACCAATCGGGTTGACCCGGTGCAAAGTATTGCCGGTGGTGCCAAATATTTAAGCCAAATCCGTACACAGTTTGACGATGCCGCCCCAAGCGACCAAGTCTGGTTTACCCTAGCCGCTTATAATATGGGCGCTCAAGCCGTCAAAGACATTCAAGACAAACTTCACACACAAGGCTTAGATGGGACACGTTGGGCTGAAGTGTATCGCTATATGGCAGAAAACCGTGATAGCAATAGCCGTTATCAGCAATGCATGGATTACGTCACCCATATTCGTGGGTATTTAGAAACATTAAAACAGCAAGATATACAAGAGCATTTGACCTAGACCTAGTACGTGACGTAAGGTTAGTATATTTCAAGTTTGTAGGAGTTTAACATGTCAGCCACAAGTCATGACCAACCCAAAATTTTTAGCGAAAGTTACCGTATCTATATCGAGGATACTGATGCCGGTGGTATTGTCTATCACGCCAATCACCTAAAGTTTTATGAGCGTTGCCGCCGTGATTGGCTGCGCAACCTTGGCATGGCCAGTTACTTTTATCAGCACGTCAGTAACACCAATATGGTTCAAACAACGACACCGAATACACCTGATATCCAATTCGTGGTCAGTCGTGCCAACGTGCGCTATATCAGACCGATTTTTCTAGATAGCTTAATTGAAGTGAGTGTCCAAGTTAGACATATCAAAGCGGCAAGCTTGGGCTTATACCAAGCGATTTATGATGAAAGCGGTCAACTGGTCAGCGATGCCGAGATTGACTTGGCGTGTGTCGCCAGTGCTGTTGATGCACAAGGTCAAACGATAGTCCGCCCAACACGCCTGCCTGCTGCTTTTGTCGCTATACTTGAGTCTTAGCTCGTCTTGAAAAATACATAAAAAAACCAGTAACGCACTGGCTACTGGTTTTTATGCTAAAAAGGCAAATAGGCTTAAGCTATTAACCTTTTAATTTACAGGAATGAGTAAAGATTTTCTCATCGCCCAACCGGTAGGCCAATAAGCTACCGCCCCACACACAACCGGCATCAGTCGCTCGCACGTCCGGCAAATCAACCTTGGCTTTTAGCGCTGCCCAATGGCCAAATAAAATTTTGCGCTCACGCTTCACAGGCCACTCAAACCAAGGTCTAAAGCCTTCAGGCATTTTATCATCTAGACTGGATTTAAAGCTAAACTCCAATGTACCATCCGATTCACATAGGCGCATACGGGTAAAATAACTACAAATCGCACGGATTCGTGCGTAACCTTTTAAGGTATCCGACCATAAGGTCAACTCATTACTATATAAATTAGGCAATAAGCGGTCGAGCTGCCACAAACTACTTTGCAATTGGGTTTCTAGCTCCTTAGCATAGATACTCGCCTGCTCAATCTGCCAATTTGGTGGAATCCCGGCATGCACCAATACAGTTTTATCATCTGGATATACCAAAAGCGGCTGATGGCGAAGCCAATTGAGTAATTCGTTACAGTCAGGGGCATCAAAAATTGGTTGGGTCTTGTCTTTTTTCTTAATCTTAATGGCACCACGCCATACCGCAATCAGATTAATATCATGATTGCCGAGCACCACTTCCGCACACCCTTGCTCGCATAGCTGCTTGACCAAGCGTAACGCCGATAACGAATCTTCGCCACGCGCGACAATATCGCCCGCGAACCAAATCTTATCTTGCGCTGGGTCAAATTCAATGAGCTTTAGCAACGCTTGCAAATCCGCATAGCACCCTTGGATATCGCCAATCACATATTGATGTCGAAATTGCATATAACCTCGAATAACGTATTCTGATGTTAAATGGTTAGTCTGTGGCTGGATGACTCGCCATTCCTGCCGTGCTCTTGGCTTGAGCCATGCCATTGGCTTGAGCCATGCCATTGGCTAACGTGACAAAATCTGCCACGCTTAAGGTCTCTGGACGCGCCATTGGATTAAGCCCCCAGTCAATCAATTGCTGCTCACTGACCGCCGGTAAAATCGGTGATTTTTTAAAAATCGCACGCAAGGTCTTACGACGATGATTGAATGCCTCACGCACCGCAATGGCAAACAGCCTTTCATCATCGGCGACAATCGGTTTTTGCACATACGGCGTTAGACGAAACACCGCGCTAGTAACTTTTGGCGGTGGGTTAAACGCACCATTTGGTACCGTAATTAGATAATCGGTTTCACAAAAATACTGCATCATCACAGATAGGCGGCCATATTCGCGGCTATCTACCTCAGCAGTAATCCGGTCGACCACTTCTTTTTGGAGCATAAAGTGCATATCTTGAATGACATCAGAAAAGGTCAACAGATGAAACAATAATGGCGTCGAAATGTTATACGGTAAGTTACCAATGATACGCATTTTTTTATCGCTGTTAGCGACATTGATTTGCTGATACAACGCGCGATAGTCCACATCCATCGCATTGGCTTTGACAATGGTCAGACCTTCGTTACTATTAGCGCCAATACGAATACGCAAGCTATCGGCCAAATCCGTATCCAACTCCACCACTGTCAAACGGTCTACCTCTGCCAGTAACGGCTCAGTAATTGCACCCATACCAGGGCCAATTTCTAACATCAAGTCATCGCGATTGGCGTGGATGCTATCGATAATTTGACCAATCACCGATTTATCATGTAAAAAATTTTGTCCAAAACGCTTACGCGGTTGGTGTGCTAAATTTTTGGCCACCGATTGTTTCCTATAGCTGTGTCATGTCGATAGATAATTGCCATAGGGTTTAATAAATTATCAAAACGTCTATCTATCAACGCTTTATCTTTATAATTTACTAATACAAATCAATAATTTATTTAAAAAATTAATGATTTTTCGCCCTATTGGCATTACCCAGATAAACCTTAGATTATATCATAGCTTGCCGCGCTGATATGACAGTTTTATGTCGATTCTAGCATTGCCAAGATAATTACACTCGCCAAAGCGCCAATCTTTGCTATAATTGCCAAGTATTTTAACGTCTTAATTTTTATCGATTATTGTTAACAAGTATGGAATCACCCTATGGGCTTTAATTGTGGTATCGTGGGCTTACCCAACGTTGGTAAATCAACCCTATTTAATGCATTAACCAAAGCTGGCATTGCTGCTGAGAACTTCCCGTTTTGTACCAAAGACCCAAATACCGGTATCGTCCCTGTACCTGATCCACGTCTTGACCAATTGGCTGAGATTGTTAAACCTGAGCGCGTTATCCCAACCTCAATGGAGTTTGTCGATATCGCAGGTCTAGTCGCAGGCGCGTCAAAAGGCGAAGGTATGGGTAACCAGTTTTTGGCCAACATCCGCGAAACTGATGCGATTGCGCACGTGGTACGTTGCTTTGATGACGAGAATGTCATTCACGTTGACGGCCGTGTAAGCCCGATTGATGACATCGAAACCATCAATACTGAACTGGCACTCGCCGATCTTGAAGCCGTTACCCGTGCTATCTTGAACGTGGGTAAAAAAGCCAAAGGCGGTGACAAAGACGCCAAAGCCATGCTCGATATCTTTAACCGTATCGAGCCATTATTGGCGGATGGCAAACCTGCCCGTGTTGCCAACCTTGACGATGATGAGAAAAAGCTGATTCGTAGCTATGGTTTGATTACCTTAAAGCCGGTTATGTATATCGCCAACGTGGCCGAAGATGGTTTTGAGAATAACCCTTATCTTGACCAAGTTAAAGACTTCGCTGAAAAAGACAATGCCATCGTTGTGGCACTGTGCAACCAAATCGAGTCAGAAATTGCGCAGCTTGATGACGAAGAAAAGCTAGAATTTTTAGAAAGCATGGGTATGGAAGAACCGGGTCTCAATCGCGTGATTCGTGCCGGTTATGATTTACTTAAGATGCAAACTTACTTTACCGCCGGTGTCAAAGAAGTCCGCGCTTGGACAGTGAAAGTTGGCGCGACTGCCCCAGAAGCGGCTGGTGTGATTCACACGGACTTTGAACGTGGTTTTATTCGCGCAGAAGTGATTGCTTTTGATGACTTTATACAATATCAAGGTGAAAAAGGCGCGGCGGCGGCGGGTAAATCTCGCTTAGAGGGTAAAACCTATATCGTGCAAGATGGCGATGTGATGCACTTTAGATTTAATGTTTAATATGATTGACACTATTATATTAGCGTTAAAATCATGTTAATAAAGATCGTAAACTCATTGGGCATATTAATTATGCCCTTTTTTCATCATAATTATATTAAGAAACCTGCTTTCACATATTGCAACTTGTTGACACAATCCCTATAATATGCGTTCTAATTTTGAGAGCCCTCGTTTCCCAGACACTCACTCTCAACTATTAACTCAATAAGGTTTTTAACATGAAAACTATCAGTGCTAAACCACATGAAGTGACTCACGATTGGTATGTCGTCGACGCTGAAGGTAAAACGCTAGGTCGCTTGGCGAGCGAAATCGCATCTCGCTTACGTGGTAAGCATAAACCTTCATACACCCCACATGTTGACACCGGTGATTACATCGTTGTTATCAATGCGGAAAAAGTTGCTGTAACTGGCAAAAAAGCGCAAGACAAAAAATACTACCGTCACAGCGGCTACCCAGGTGGTATCAAAGAAACCAACTTTACTAAGTTAATCGCTCACAAACCAGAAGACGTGCTAAACAAAGCCGTTAAAGGTATGTTACCAAAAGGCCCACTAGGCTACGCGATGCTTGCAAAGTTGAAAGTATACGCAGGTACTGAGCACCCACATACCGCTCAACAACCTCAAGTATTAGATATCTAAGGAGTAGCACATGGAACGCAATTACGGTACAGGTCGTCGTAAAACCTCAACAGCTCGTGTGTTTTTGTCAGCAGGTTCTGGTAACATCGTAGTAAACGGTAAACCACTTGACCAATACTTTGGTCGTGAAACGTCAGTAATGGTTGTTCGCCAACCACTAGAATTGCTTGACGCTGCTAACAAATACGACATCTACGTTACAGTTAAAGGTGGCGGTATCAACGGTCAAGCCGGTGCAATTCGTCATGGTATCACTCGTGCATTAATCGAGTCAGACGAAAGCCTAAAACCTGCCCTACGTGAAGCTGGTTTCGTTACTCGTGACGCTCGTGAAGTTGAACGTAAGAAATTGGGTCTACGTAAAGCACGTAAACGTCCACAGTTCTCAAAACGTTAAGATTCAAAACAGTTTTCAGAGTTCTCGTCTCTGTTACGTTTTGTATCTTATGTTACAAAAAAAGCCCTTGTTAAACACAAGGGTTTTTTTATTTGCGTTTACTAATTTATTTTATGACAAAAATAGCTTAAAATAGCAAGATTAGCGAAAATTAGGCACAGCTAATATGGCTTTTAGAGAACAACTGATTTAAAATAGCCATAGACCCAGTGTGGGAATATTGTTGCCCACTACTTTAATCTGGAGGATTTGTTAATGAGCCATGCCGAAGGCGTTGATATGAAACGTCGTAGAGTATTGATTGCATCCACCGCCGCGATGGGTGCTGTAGGCGTTGCCGCGATTGCGAGCCCATTTGTGCGTTCTTGGTATCCAAGCGCTAAAGCGGAAGCAGCCGGTGCTCCTGTAACACAAGACGTAAGTAAACTTGAAGCAGGTCAGATGGTAGTGGTCAAGTATCGTGGAAAACCGATCTACCTTGTCAAACGCACCAAAGAAATGATGGATAACCTTGTCAAGATGGACCCTCAATTGGCAGATGCAAAGTCGGAAGCCTCACTACAACCAGACAATTGTAAAAATCCAACCCGTTCTGTCGATGCTTCAGAAATTTTGGTTTGTGAAGGTGTGTGTACGCATTTAGGTTGTGCACCAAGCTTCCGCCCTGAAGTCGGTGCAGCCGACTTAGGTGGTAGCAGTTGGTTAGGTGGTTTCTTCTGTCCATGTCATGGTTCAAAATATGACTTGGCAGGCCGTGTACTAAAAGGTATGCCTGCACCACGTAACTTGCCAATTCCCGAACACAGTATGAATGGCACGATTTTGACGGTGGGGGCATAATCTATGAGTATGGGTAAAAAATTAATGCATTGGGTGGATGCTCGCTTTCCAGCGACCGAAACCTATGAATACCACATGTCAAAATACTACGCACCAAAAAATTTCAATTTTTGGTATTTTTTTGGCGTATTATCGATGATTGTATTGGTTAACCAGTTGGTAACCGGTATTTGGTTGACCATGATGTTTAACCCAAGCGCAGAAGGTGCGTTTGCTTCTGTTGAATATATCATGCGTGACGTATCAGGTGGTTGGTTAATCCGTTATATGCACTCAACTGGCGCATCTGCCTTCTTCGTTGTGGTGTATCTACATATGTTCCGTGGCTTGCTCTACGGCTCTTACAAAAAACCTCGTGAGTTAGTATGGCTGATTGGTATGGGTATCTACCTATGCTTAATGGCTGAAGGTTTCTTCGGTTACCTACTACCTTGGGGTAACATGTCATTCTGGGGTGCTCAAGTTATCTTGAACTTACCAGCTGCGATTCCATTTATCGGTGACGCGTTAGGCGAATGGGTAAAAGGTGACTACATTATCTCTGGTATCACATTGAATCGTTTCTTCGCTCTACATGTTGTTGCAATTCCATTAATCTTAGTAGGTCTTGTTTTTGTTCACTTGGTTGCATTACACCATGTTGGTTCAAACAACCCAGACGGTATTGACATCAAGAAACTAAAAGATAAAAACGGTGTGCCTCTAGACGGCGTTGCGTTCCATCCTTACTACACTGTGCATGACTTAGTGGGTATCGTGGTATTCTTTATGGTGTTCTTTGCGGTTGTATTCTTCTTCCCAGAAGGCGGCGGTTTCTTCCTTGAGCCACCAAACTTTGAAGCAGCAAACCCACTTAAAACCCCAGCTCACATTGCACCAGTTTGGTACTACACCCCATTCTATGCAATGCTACGTGCGACGCCATCAATGTTTGGTTCAGCGCTACCGGGTGTTATCGTAATGGGTGCGTCAATCGCTATCTTGTTTGTATTACCTTGGTTAGATAAGTCACCTGTACGTTCAATTCGTTACAAAGGCATCTTGTCAAAAATCGCATTGGTTGTATTTGTGATTAGCTTCCTAATCTTGGGTTACTTAGGTGTGATTCCTTCAAGTGACATGGCGACCTTAGTTGCACGTATTTGTACCATCTTGTACTTCTTATTCTTCCTATTAATGCCGATTTATACGTCAATTGAAACGTGTAAACAACCACCTGAACGTGTTACTGGAGGTCACTAATGAAAGCGGTTAATAAAGTTTTAGCTGGATTAGGATTAACCGTAGCACTGGGTTTGGGCGCAACTGCTGCCCAAGCCAGTGAAGGTGGCTGTGGTACTTATAAAGATGCCAAAGGTACGGATCATGCGCTTGCGTGTGAATCTGCGCCAGTAGACTTGACTAATAAAGCTTCAATCCAACGTGGTGCGTCGTTATTTATGAGTTACTGTGTAGGCTGTCACTCAGCCCAATACGTGCGTTACTCTAAAATGCAAAAAGACCTCGACATTCCTAAAGAGTTGGTTGAAAAGTATTTGATGTTGACCACTGATCAAATTGGTGACCATATCAATGCGGGTGTTGACCCTGAACTACAAAAAGCGTGGTTCGGTGCACAGCCACCCGATTTGTCATTAGAAACGCGTTTACGTGGTAATGATTGGGTTTATACGTACTTGCTATCGTTCTATGAAGATCCAAGCCGTCCTTGGGGTGCGAACAACATCGTATTGCCAAACGCGGCAATGCCATTCGTGTTGCACGACATGCAAATGAATACGTCAAAAGAAGAATATCGCCGCAATATTGGTGATATCGTGAACTTTATGGCGTGGATGGCAGAACCTGATGCCCATAACCGTAAAGTGTATGGCTTCTGGGTATTATTGTTCTTAGCAGCCTTGTTGATCCCAGTCTATCTGTTAAATAAAGAGTTCTGGAAAGACGTTAAATAATTAGCAAAGCGTTAAATAAAAAGGTGGCTTAGGCTGCCTTTTTTGTTGACCGTCATTTTGTTAGATGGTTATTTATCTTATCTTGAACCAAATTAGACCCGAGCCGGATATACCTTGCTAAATCAAGTCAAATCGGCTAGGCTAATACTTTATGGCTGTTGTCAGTTTTGTAGCACTATGGTATTGACCCCTACCTCGCCCACACCAATTTTATATGCAGATGATGGCTATTTATGCCACCAAGTACGCTTGGCATTATTGGAAAAGCATATCGAATTTGGTGAGATTGATATTCGCGATAGCGAAAACGGGTTAGAGGATTTGGCAGATATCAACCCCTACAACACGTTACCGGTCTTGGTACATCGAGAGCTAATTTTGTATCAAAATATGGTGATTTTTGAATACCTTGAAGAACGTTATCACCAATACAAGCTGTTACCTGAGAACCCTGCGGAACGTGCTAAATATCGTCAATTAATTTGGCGGATTGACCAAGACTGGCTGAAGCTTGCGGATACTCTGTTGACTCATCCCGATAGCTTAGATGTAGTCCAAGCACAGCAAGCCCGTAAACAGCTTAGTGAATCACTTATTACACTAGCACCTTTATTTGCGCATCAACCCTTTTTTCTGTCAGATAAATTCGGGCTGTGTGACTGTATCTTAGCGAGTATGTTATATCGCTTGGATGAGATGGCGATTAAATTGCCATTACATTTAACACGGCCATTACATCAGTATATGCAGCGGCTATTTAGTCGCCCTACATTTCAGGCCAGTTTAACCGCCCAATTGCAGCCTTAGTTTATTTTGTTTTACCTGTGTTATTCACCTATTTATCCCAACCAATAATAATCAAAAGGATGTTCTATGGATACCCCTACTTTATCCCCAACCCGACCGTATATGGTTCGTGCTATTTTTGAATGGTTAGAAGATAATAACCTCACCCCTTATATCATGGTCGATACCACCCAACCGAATGTCAGCGTACCACCGGAATACATTCAGGATGGTCGCATTGTACTTAATATTGCCAGTCGTGCTACTGGTAACTTAAAAATCGACAATGACTATGTGCATTTTAATGCCCGATTTGGTGGTGTTTCACGTGAGATTTGGGTACCGATGTCGGCATTGATGGGCATTTATGCCAAAGAAAATTCGCAAGGGATGTTCTTTGATGCATCAGAATATGACAACTATCAATCAACCACTAACCAACAAACCAGCGAAAATGCGACCGATGACAACACCCGACCAAAACGTGAAAACAAGGCTGGACTAAAGATTTTGGATTGACGCTATAAGCGGTGGATTTATCGACCGATTCTTGCTAAAATAGCGGATTCCCATATTTGTTTGTACGAGGATTGCAGATGGCACGCGTGACTGTTGAAGATTGTTTACAAGAGATTCCTAATCGCTTTGATTTGATTTTGGTCGCCAGTAAGCGTGCGCGTCAAATCGCTCGCGGCGTATCTGAACCAATGGTTGAGCGTGAAAATGACAAACCAACGGTACTTGCGCTACGCGAAATTGCTGACGGCTTAGTAACCCGTGATATCCTAAGCCAACCTGAGCGTGAATTGGCACCAAAATTCCAACATTTAGACTTAAGCTTATCAAGTGGTCATGGTTTCTAATCTAGGCGGCGCTTAAGTTTAGCAAAAACCACCGATTGCGGTGGTTTTTTTATGCGCTAAGTTTACGCAATTTCATTAAAATATAGTTGATAGATTTGGTAAAATTTATTAAGTTATATCCGGGTATTTTAGTAAAGATTTTTTGTAAATCGTCTTGACTTTATTAAGTTAATACGATTATGTTAGATATCTTTTGGCGGTTGTGGCTAACGTAATAATCGCGTTTCAGCAACGGTTTAAATGACTGTTAGTCCAATGCTAGTTGGGTTTATATTCTGTGGGCATTCATGGGAAATTAAGGGGATACAACAATATGCCAAGTTTACCAAAACTAAGTCATCCTGAGGTAGATATTGCCCAGTTTGACCTAATGCGTGTGCTCGGCTATTTGACTGAAGACGAACAGCAAAAAGTGTTACGTGCCTGTGAGTTTGGCGATAAGGCACATATCAAGGATAAGCGTAAATCGGGTGAACCATATATCACGCATCCGATAGCTGTGGCTGAGATTTTGGCCAGTTTTCGTATGGATGTTGATACCATTGTCGCGGCTATTTTGCATGATACGGTCGAGGATACGCCGGTCACAGAAGCGGATTTGACCTTAAATTTTGGTCGTGATGTGGCGCAAATTGTGAATGGCGTGACAAAGCTTAAGTCCTCGAATGAAAAGCACATCAATAAGGCCGCCACGTTTTACCGGATTATTACCGCGACATTAGAAGATCCGCGCGTGCTGATTGTTAAGTTGGCTGACCGTCTACATAATATGACGACCATTGATGCCGTGCCTGAGAAAAAACAACAGGCCACTGCCAAAGAAACGCTGGATTTTTATGTGCCGTTTGCGCGTATTTTGGGACTGAATGACTTAGCCGATTACATCGAGATTCTATGCTATCGCAGTCTTAATGCACCGATGTATAACAAGTTATCGGATAAATTGATGCAACATGGCCTTGGCCGCGCGTTTCAGCAAGAGGGCATTCATAATTACCTGAATGTTATCTTAACCCGTTTAGGGGTCAAGGGCTATGTTAAAGACGTTGATAATCGTGTGACCCTGTTTCGCCAATTTTTTAAAAATCGCGGTGAAATCAAAGACTTGCTATGGCAATATGAGTTTATGCTCGTCATGGACAAGATTGAAGATTGCGATATTATTGCCCAGTATTTGATTCAAAAATACCAAGTACGGCCGAAAGACATTGAGGATAACATTCGCTCGCCTCGCGCTGGCGGTAATCAATCAATGACCCTTCACTATCGTAATGAACACGACACGATTAAGGTCATTATCTTAACCAAAACCATGCTGAAGACCACGCGTCTAGGTATTTTGATGGGTGAAGAAGCGTCACCGCTAAGCCGTACGGTTATTCAAGCCTCCCTACGCAATTTACAGAACTTGATTAGCGACAATGAAGCCAGTCTGCAAGAACCCGACGACGCCGTGGCAGTTGTCGATAAACTGGTCGATTATCTGCATGAGCGTAAAATCATTTGCTACACACCAAAAGGCGATGCGTATGAATTGCCACGCGGTTCTACGGCATTGGACTTTGCCTTTGCGATTAGCTCAGGACTCGGTAAAATAGCCACCGGTGCTTTGGTCAATAATATGCCTGCTAAACTTGGTACTGTATTAAAAACAGGGCAAACTGTCACGATTGAAACTGACCCAACCACGCAGCCAAAAGCTGAATGGCTAGGCTTTGTCGCGACCAACCGCGCACGCCGCGTCTTGTTTGAATGGTTAAAAGGCTTAACCCCTGAACAGCGCTTGCAGCAAGGTGAAGCGGCTTTTGATCGTGCATTGACCAACCAAGGGTTAAAACTTAGTAAAATGACGGATGAGCATTGGCACACGTTATTAAGTTGGCGCGGTTTAGACAGCAAAGAAGATTTTTACCACGAGTTGACCAGTGGTAAACTATTACCGCAAATTGCGGTTTCGCGACTATTATCCCCTGAGCAACTGGCACAAAACCAAGCCAATGCGCATGCGGAACACCAGCCACAAAGCCTGATTGCCGATGCCGCCAACATGGAGATGAGTTTCTCAAGCTGTTGTCATCCCATCTATGGTGACCCAATTGTGGGACATTTATCAAAGAATGGTCTTGTGGTACACCGCCATAAATGCTATTCGATTGAAGAAATTCGTAAGGTCAATGATTATCAAGTCATCCCCTTACATTGGCGACAATCAACAGACCAAGATGCCTTGGCAAAACGTATTTATTTTGACGCTGCGCTGAAAATCAATCAAAACTTAACCGATGAACAGGTCAGTGAGATTATCTTCATCGTGCGTGATGTACAAGCCGGTTTTGAATTTATTGACCGTCGTAATGGCTATAACTTGCTATTTATCGTGGTACAAAGCCGTAACCAAATTGCGACCTTGATTCATCGTTTGCGTAGCCAATTGGGTTATCCATCGATTCAGCGATTGTACCAATGGAATGATGAGTTAATGCATTTACAGCAACCCAAAGCAGCTGATGCTCATTCTGTCTAATGCCTTACTAGTTAAACAAATAACGTGATAACGAACACTGAGGAAAATCTTATGAGCCGTGAAATCATCCAAACTGACAATGCCCCAGCTGCCGTTGGCACATACTCACAAGCGGTTAAAGTGGGTCAAACCGTCTATGTATCAGGTCAAATTGGCCTAAACCCAGCCACAATGGAACTGGCAGATGGCTTTGATGCGCAAGCGGAACAAGTCATGGATAATATCGCTGCGATTTGCATTGCTGCCGGTGGTAGCTTAGCGGATGTTGTAAAATTCAATGTATCATTGACTGATTTGGCGAATTTTAATGCACTTAATGAGATTTTCGTCAAACGCTTAACGGCGCCATACCCTGCTCGTGCAGCGGTTCAAGTGGCTGCCTTGCCAAAAGGTGCGGTGGTTGAGATTGAAGCGATTTTAGTTTTGGCATAATGCATTCGTACCGACTATACTAAGGCGTGCCCATCATTGGCACGCCTTATTTATTGGCAAGTTCTCACTCGTGTATTTAAGGTAAAATCCCCTCGTGTTTATTCAAGTTGCGCTACCCGTTCCGATTAATTCGGTATTTGACTACACGGTCGATGGTATCTTGCCACCTATCGGTGCACGAGCGCGTGTGCCATTTGGTAGCCGCAAATTAATCGGTATTGTCGTGGCACATGCCGAGCAGCCGAGTATTGCCGCGCAAAAGCTGAAAGCCGTACTCGAGGTATTAGATACCGAGCCGTTGGTCGATACGCCTGTATTAAGCCTTGCCCAGTGGTTATCACGCTATTATCACTATCCGCTAGGTGATGTCCTAGCCGTCATGCTACCCACCTTGCTTCGACAAGGCGCACCGTTAAAAACTTACGAGCAAATCTATTGGCAGCCCGTGCGTGAAGCGGTAGATACAGACTTTAGTGCCAGCGCCACCAAACAACGCCAACAATTTGGCTTATTTGAACATTATTATCGGCAATACTTAGCCACTAATGCCCCAACAAATAGTACCCTTGGCATTCCTGAAAATGTGCTTCTTGATGCTGGCATTGAGCGCGCGTTTTTACAAAAATTCGCGGATAAAGGGCTAATTAGTGCCATTAGCGCCCCGCCTGCACCGACAGGTCACGCTCGACTTGCCAATCAGCCACATGAACTTAACCCCGAACAACAGCAGGCCGTCAATGCGATTCATCAGGCGATTGATGCCCAAGTATATCAAGGTTTTTTGCTCAATGGCGTAACCGGCAGTGGCAAAACCGAAGTGTATCTGCAAGCCATGCAGCGTGTCCTTGAACAAGGCAAGCAAGTGCTGATTTTGGTGCCAGAAATTGGACTAACCCCACAAACGCGCCGACGATTTAGTGAGCGCTTTGTCGCAAACTTAGTCATGTTACACTCCGGGCTCAATGACACGATTCGCTTAGCCGGTTGGCAGGCCTGCCGGGATGGTAGCGCGCAAATTATCATCGGTACCCGCTCGACCGTGTTATATGCGTTTGCAAACCTGGGGTTGATTATCGTCGATGAAGCCCATGATGGCTCGTATAAACAGCAAGACTCGCTACGCTATCAAGCAACCGATGTCGCCTTATATCGCGGCTATCAACTGGGTTGTCCTGTCATTCTTGGTACTGCTACCCCATCACTTGAAAGTTTACAATTAGTCAATCAAGCCAAACTAACCGAGTTACGACTGACGGCTCGCGCCGGTAATGCACAATCAGCGCCCTTACAAATTATCGATGCGCGCCAGCAAAAATGGCAATATGGTATGGCACAAAACCTTATTAACGCCATCCAAACCACGCTCGATAAGGACGAACAGGTATTGGTATTCCTAAACCGACGCGGTTATGCACCAATTTTGCTCTGTGATGCCTGTGGTTGGCAGGCTGACTGTCCACGCTGTGATGCCCATCTAACCGTGCATTTACAGCCTATCCCCATACTAAAATGCCACCATTGTGATTGGCAGAACGCCATCCCCAGACAATGCCCCGACTGCGGAAGTACCAATCTTGACCCTGTCGGCATGGGTACATCGCGCTTGGTTGAGGGTTTGGGCGTGTTATTCCCTGAAGTCCCAATTATCCAAATCGACCGCGATACCACACGGCGCAAAAACAGTTGGGAAAACTTATATCAGCAAATTGCCGATAACCCAAAAGCTGTCTTGGTTGGTACCCAAATGGTCGCCAAAGGACATCATTTTCCCAATGTGACCTTGGTTGCCATGCCCAATGTCGATCGCGGGTTTTTATCCGCGGATTTTCGCTCGCCCGAACACACCGCGCAATTAATTATCCAAGTTGCGGGGCGTGCCGGACGCGAGGACAAAGTTGGCCGAGTGCTTATCCAGTCTTTGCAGCCTGATAACCCTGCGCTGTTAAATTTAGTGCGCTATGGCTATCAGTATTTTGCGCGGCAGTTATTGGCCGAACGTCAGTTGTTGGGACTTCCCCCTATCACGCATGCCTGTTTGCTGCGTGTCGAAAGTAAGTCATTGGAGAAAAATACTGCGGTATTACAGCAAGCGTTAGCTTTGTTGCCAAATCGCGCCACACTGACCCAATCAGGTATTGCGGTTCATGGGCCGATTGATGCACCGATGGCCAAGAAAAACAGCCGCTTTCATTCACAACTATTACTACTTAGCCAACAACGAAGCACATTACACACGTTACTCGACAACTGGTGGCCAATGGTGCAACAACTTTCGATTGTAAAGACCACTTACGCGCGGCTAAGCTTGGATATCGACCCTATGGGTTGGGGTTAACCCACTCATTCATGCTATGATAAAGTAAATAATTTTACGATTTTACGCAACGTTATGTTAAAACCCGATTAACAGTTTTATTCTCATATTAATGACAATTTTTTAATTATTTTCCCAAAATACTAAAATTTTCGTATTATTTTTCTCACATCACTTAGGCTAAGTATGTTAGGATAAATACTTAAGGCGATGTTTTTAGCGTTACTTATTCATCTTATTTGCTCAATCGTTTAAACCGTTAGCCAACATTATCGTCATGTCGCGAGGTGATTATGCCGGAACGCTCAGCACCCCACCGTTCTGCCCCATTTGTCAGTCCGACTTTGCTTGATGAGGCGGAACAACCGCTTGATGACAAAGCCAATAAAAAACAGATCAAAGCCTTGCTCTCGACATTGCAGGCTGATATTGCGCAGTTTCGCGATGATTTTTTTCCGCCGCCATTTTTACGTCAAGTACAAGACTTACCCATTTATATGGGTAATGTCGATGAGGTACGCCGCTATCAGCATGAATGGCGAGGCTTTATTGATCGTGCCAAAGGGTTTTACCCATCGGCAGGGTTACCACCCGAGTATTTGCCGCTACCTGCGAGCTTGGAGATTCCACAGTTTGTGTATCATGTGCAAAAACTGCATTTGACCAAGACACGCGCCAAGGAATCAAAAAGTTTTGGCTCGGTCGGTGCGCTGATTGCCAAGTGTGGCGCGTTTGCCCCTGAGGATGAGTTGGCGTTAGAGCAAGCACTGGCACGCAGCCACAATGCCAAGTTAGTCGCCCATCGTGAGTTTATCGATTTACGCGCGTATGTGTTTTGTCGTGAACTTAAAAACGGTAAAGTCGGCGAATTGCTCGAGCCTGAGCGTTTACGTTTTTATCGCACGGGATTAGTGATTGAGGCATTACCCGAATTTAAATTGGTCGATAGCCGTGCCACGCCACGCAAAAAACGCAATGATGCTTATCAAAACCCAGTCGCCGACAATGGCGTGTGGAAAGTGTTCGTAAAATATTGATACTATAAAGAATTGACGTATTAACGCAGTTTAATCCTAGGAGTTGCCATGCTATTACTCGCCGCTGCCGGTAGCAACATCATGCTTGAGGCTACCATCTTTTTGGGTGCGGCTATCGTATTTGTACCCTTAGCAAAACGTTTTGGCATTGCGACCGTGTTGGGTTATTTGATTACTGGGCTACTGCTTGGACCCAGTTTTTTAAAGGTTACGGGTAACCCTAGCGACTTGATGCATTTTTCTGAGTTTGGTGTGGTACTGCTGCTGTTTGTGATTGGACTCGAGTTACAACCGTCACGGTTATGGGCATTGCGCCAGTCGATTTTTTTATTAGGTGGCTTACAAGTTGCGGTGACTGGTAGTTTATTGATGCTTGCGGTATGGTATTTCTTGGATATTCGCATGTCGACCAGCTTTGTGATTGGCTATGGTTTGGCACTGTCCTCCACTGCATTTGTACTTCAGCTGTTGACCGAAAACCAACAGCTATCTACCACCCACGGCCGCCAAGCTTTCACTATTTTGCTATTTCAAGATATTGCAGTGATTCCCCTGTTAGCGATTTTGCCGTTTTTGTCTGGGGTACAACAACAAAATTACGACTGGATTTATTTTGCCAAAATTATCAGCGTATTTGCCGGCTTGATTTTTGCTAGCCGTTATATTATCCGTCCATTTTTCCGTTTTGTCGCTTCCAGTAAAGCCAATGAGTTATTGACCGCTGTTGCGTTATTTATCGTGTTAGGCGTGTCACAGCTGATGGATTATATCGGTCTGTCAATGGCGTTGGGGGCGTTTTTGACCGGCGTATTACTCGCTGACTCTGAATATCGCCATGAGCTTGAAGCCAGTATTGAGCCGTTTAAAGGCTTGTTACTCGGCCTGTTTTTTATGTCAGTGGGTCTTTTGACAGATATTAAATTGCTGTTCTCACAACCCTTCACAATTATTGGTGCTGCCATGTTGCTAATGATCATCAAGTTCGTGGTCTTAGCCATTATCGCGCGTGCCATGGGTAATTTTACCCCAAGTAGTATTCGTTTAGGCGTGACTTTATCACAAGGCGGCGAGTTTGCGTTTGTGTTGTTTAGTGTGGCGACCAGCCAAAAACTGTTAAATAGCAGTGAGCAAAATATGCTAAATCTCGTGGTCACCGTCTCGATGGCACTGACACCTTTGGCATTTTTACTATTAGAAAAACTCGGTGAGCCATTTTTTGCCAAAGCCAAACCCAAGCGCGAATATGACACGATTCCAGAAAGCCATCACCCGGTGATTATCGCAGGGTTTGGACGAATGGGACAAATTGTCGGTCGTGTATTGCGCATGCACAATATTGAGTTTACCGCGATTGAAAAATCCGCGCGCCGCGTTGACTTCGTGCGTAAGTTTGGTAACCAGGTGTATTATGGTGACCCCAAAAACCCGGAAATCTTACGTGCAACCGGCGTGGCGAATGCCAAACTTTTCGTCATCGCTATCGGTGACCCAGAGCTGTCCATCAATACCGCCAATTATCTGAGCAAAAACTATCCGCATCTGACTATTTTGGCGCGTGCGGTTGACCGTCAGCATTACTACCGTCTACGTGAAGTGGGGGTCAAATATATTTGGCGCGAAACCTACTTATCCGCGCTGGATATGTCACGCGAATCACTGGAAATATTGGGCATATCACCAGAGCAAGCGCGTAAAAGCGTCACCATGTTCCGTGATTATGATGACACCTTGCTTGAGCGCCAACAGGCAATTTATGATGATGAAGCAAAATTGATTGAATCGGCACAATCGGCGCTTCGTGAGCTTGAAAGCCTATTTGACAGCGATATGAGTGAAGCCAAAAAAGAGGGCTTACAAGTGCAGCCCCAACAACTATTGAGTTATCCGATTGGGAAAAACGACTAACCTTCCCACCTTAACCATAAAAAACCGCTATCATCAACAATAATAAGGAACGAAACAGCATGGACTTACCCCATATCAAAGCCATTCAGGCAGATATTACCATTCTCAGTGTCGACGCGATTGTGAATGCTGCAAATAACAGCTTATTAGGGGGCGGTGGCGTGGATGGTGCCATTCACCGTCAAGCAGGGCCGACGTTGCTTGACGCCTGTAAGGAAGTTCGTGAGAAACAAGGTGGCTGTGCAACGGGGCAAGCGGTTATCACACATGCGGGCAATTTACCGGCCGACTATGTGATTCATACCGTAGGGCCAGTGTGGCATGGCGGACGCCAAGGTGAAGCACAGCTACTGGCAAGTTGTTACCGCGAGTCACTCAAGCTTGCGATTGCCAATGACGTACAGAGCATCGCCTTTCCGAATATCTCAACGGGGGTGTATGGCTATCCAAAAGACAAAGCGGCTTATATCGCAGTGACCACGGTCAAAGACTTTATCCAACAACTGCCAACGGGCGCGCTTACAGAGATCATCTTTGTGTGCTTTGATAGTGAAAACTATGCCTTGTATCAAGCATTATTGGCGAAGCTTTAGCATTGATGATAATAAAAAACCGGACACTCGATGATGTCCGGTTTTTTCATGGTTACTTATTTTTGCTATCTTAACTGATAAATTAGAACATATCTTTATTAAAGGTCGATGAGATTTTATGGATGGTCAAGTCCGCACCATTAAATTCTTCTTCTTCCGTTAAACGTAGACCGAGGAGTTTTTTGACGATACCGTACACAGCAAACCCAGTAATGACCGCAAACAATACACCGCCTAAGCTGCCTATCAGTTGCACGACAAAGCTTACACCGCCATGCCCGCCTAGCCAATGCTGACCAAAAATACCAACTGCGATACCACCCCATAGACCACACACACCGTGTAGCGGTACCACGCCCAACACATCATCAAGTTTTAGTTTGTTTTGGGTAAAGGTGAACAACCACACAAATAAACCACCCGCAATACCACCGACCGCCAATGCACCAAGTGGGTGCATAATATCTGAGCCCGCACATACGGCAACCAAGCCGGCCAATGGGCCATTGTGCATAAAGCCAGGGTCATTTTTACCTGCCAACATCGCAACCAACGTACCGCCAACCATCGCCATCAAGGAATTGACCGCGACTAATCCTGAAATATTACCGACTTTTTGAGCAGACATCACATTAAAACCAAACCAACCGACAATTAAAATCCATGAACCAAGCGCTAGAAATGGGATTGAAGACGGTGGATGGGTGTTCGAAAAACCATGTTTGTAGCGGTTACGGCGTGCGCCCAATAACACCACTGCACCCAATGCCACCCAACCGCCAAACGCATGCACCACAATTGAGCCAGCAAAATCATGAAAGCCTACGCCAAACCATGTGGTTAATGCCGCTTGAATACCAAAGTTACCGTTCCACACCACGCCTTCTATCAAGGGATAAAAGACCGACACGATGATAAAAGTCGCAAGTAGCAGTGGTAGCATCTTGGCACGTTCTGCCACCCCACCTGACACAATCGCGGGAATCGCCGCAGCAAAGGTCAAGAGGAAGAAAAACTTCATCAATTCGTAGCCATTGTTGATGAGTAACACGTCAGTGCTATGGAAAAAATTAATGCCATAAGCCAATGGATAACCAATAAAATAATAAGCGATGGTCGATACGCAAAAATCCCCCAAGATTTTGCCCAACGCATTGACTTGGTTTTTGGCACGCACTGTCCCTAATTCCAAAAAGGCAAAGCCCGCGTGCATCGCCAAAATCATCACTGAGCCCAACAACAGAAACAACACGTCCAAACTTGAATGTAACGGTGCATTCATACACTTTACCCTTGCCCATCGTTTGCCTTGATGTGGATAACCACGTTATACTCAGCTTATCTTTGGCTAACCTATCATTCGATAAACATCCAAATTAAACCGCTTAAATATTAGGTTTCAAAAACCATGCCAATTATCAAAAATCACGGTCATTTAGGGTCTAAATAAAAATTGAATGCAAAAAAAGCAGCTTAGTTTGATGTAAACCAAGCTGCTTTTTTAACCAATAACAGTGAATGCTATTTTACATAGCGACTTAACCTAGCAACTTAACATAGCGACTTGAAAAGCCACTTTAAACAGCTACTTTAGCATGGGCAACGCTTTAGACCGCCTTTACCGGGATAACGCGCATCCACGCAATAACGAAAAAACGTTTTTTCATCCATCGGTTCAAGATCCGGATGGTGATTACGCATATGGTCAAGATAGGTTGGATAATCTGGCACCCCAACCATTAACCGAAAGCTCTGTTGTAACCGTCTCAGCAACGTCAGCATACGCGTGATATTTTTTGGGTTCAATAACACATCCTTTTGCGCTTGTAAGGTCATTTTGACCATATTTGCGACTAAGATTTTGCTATTGTCCATAATGAGTTTTTTCATACCTTTATCCTCGCAATTCTTAGCTTAGTGCGGTGCATTCGCAGACAATGGCACAGGGTCTTTATACACAGCCTCACCTTCCACTACGGTTGGCGTTGGGGATTTTAGCGCATTGGCCAAGGTGCGTAATGAGGCAATAATCATCACCACCAATACAATCATAAAGAAGCCACACAGTACCGCATTGACTTGGTTTGAGAATACGATGGTTTGCATCTCAGCCATGGTTTGGGCTGGTTTGATAAGTTCACCTTTGGCAAGTGCCGCACTATACTTATTGGCTTGCGCCAAGAAACCAATCGCTGGGTTTTCATGGAAGATTTTTTGCCAACCGGCCGTCATACAAGTCACGACCAAGAAAATCGTTGGCAACACAGTCACCCAAGCGTATTGTTGTTTTTTCATTTTAAACAAAATTGCTGTACCAAGGGTTAACGCCATTGCCGCCAAAATCTGGTTACCGATACCAAACAGCGGCCATAATGAGTTAATACCACCCAGTGGGTCGACCACGCCTTGATACACGAAAAAGCCCCAAGCACTCACTGCGATGAGAGTCGCCAGCATATTGACGACTAAGTTGTGTGAGTTTTTGAACGCAGGAACCACGATACCCACGGTATCTTGCACCATAAAGCGGCAAGCACGCGTACCGGCATCAACCGCGGTCAAGATAAACAACGCTTCAAACAAAATTGCAAAATGGTACCAAAAGCCCATCATGGCTTCACTACCAATAATCGAACTTAAGATATGCGCCATCCCAATCGCGAAAGTCGGTGCACCACCGGTACGCGAGATGATTGAGCTTTCGCCCACTTGTTGCGCTAGTGTGGTCAACGCTTCAGGCGTAATCACAAAGCCCAGTTTTTGTACAGCGGCAGCGGCCGTTTCTGGCGTGGTGCCTAGCAAAGCAGCGGGCGCGTTAATCGCAAAGTACATACCAGGGTCTAAGATGGTGGCACAAATCATTGCCATCACACCGACCATTGACTCCATCAACATCGCACCGTAACCAATCGCTCGGGTGTCAACTTCATTGTCTACCAGTTTTGGTGTGGTACCACTTGATACCAATGCGTGGAAACCTGAAATCGCACCACAAGCAATGGTAATAAATAAGAATGGGAATAACGAACCTTTAAACACTGGTCCCGTACCATCAACAAACTGGGTCACCGCTGGCATTTTAAGGTCTGGCATGGTGAATACGATAGCAATCGCCAAACCGGCAATCACACCGATTTTTAAGAAGGTTGATAAATAATCACGTGGGGCAAGTAGCAACCATACCGGCAATACTGACGCCACAAACCCATAAATGACCAATGCCCAAACCAATTGCTTACCATCCAAGGTAAACAGTGGTGCTAGGCTACTTTGTGCGATATTCTCACCGAAGATAATCGCTGCCATCATCAATACAAAGCCGATAATCGACACTTCCATGATTTTGCCAGGGCGTAAATAACGCATATACACGCCCATAAACAGGGCAATTGGAATTGTCGCGGCAATGGTGAAAAAACCCCAAGGGCTATTGGTCAACGCTTTGACCACCACCAAGGCCAACACTGCCAAGATGATAATCATCACCCCAAGTGCGCCTAGCATCACGACAATACCGGCAAATGAACCCAATTCTTCCTTGGCCATTTCACCGAGTGATTTACCATCACGGCGCGTTGAAATAAACAGTACCGTAAAATCCTGCACCGCGCCCGCAAATACCACACCGATTAATAACCACAGCGTACCAGGCAAATAACCCATTTGTGCGGCCAAAATAGGCCCAACCAACGGGCCTGCACCCGCAATTGCCGCAAAGTGGTGACCAAACAATACCGCTTTATTGGTCGGCACATAGTCCAAACCATCTTTTAGGCGATGCGCTGGGGTGACGCGACGGGGATTTAATTCAAATACTTTTTTGGCGATAAACAAACTATAATAGCGATACGCGATGCTATACACGCACACCGCGGCGATAACAAGCCAAACCGCATTAATGCTTTCACCACGATGGAGCGCCAGTGTACCAAGGGCGAAGGCCCCAACCACAGCAACCACGAGCCACATTAGCTTTGACGCCAATGTGGACTGTGTGGAATTTTTTGTAGGGGAAATTTGCATAATCAGTCCTCTCTTATACAAACGTGATGGGAAAGTTATTTAGATAAATTGTTGCTATCTAGCATTTTATCTTTGGGAATTATTACTAATTGTATTGTTCTATTAATATTCCGGTTATATTAACACCATATTTAGCTAAAAATCGACACTAAAAATGAAAAATACTCCCGACTCTGTTAAGAAAACCTCAACAAAACCGCAAATGTTTGATCCAGGTCGTGATGCCAGTCGTGATGTTAGCCGTGATGCGATTATGCCAGCCACGACCGAAACGACAAGTATCAACAGTCGCGATACGATGCCAAAGGTGAGTGAGTTGACCCGTCGTCATGTCCCGACACCGATGGCCAAGCAACCGTTCCAGTGGCAGTTTTTACTGCCGCAGTATTGGGGAATTTGGTTGGCACTTGCACTATTTATGCCCTTGATTTATCTACCATTGCGTTGGCAGTTTAAGATTGGCAAATATTTGGGTTTGGCGATTTTTAAATTGGTGAAACGTCGTCGCAACGATACCTTGACCAATTTTCGCTTAATTTATCCCGAGAAAAGCGAAGAAGAACGCTTTGAGATGTCGAAGATGGTGTTTATCAATGCCGGTGTTGGCTTGTTCGAAAGCCTATGCGCATGGTATCGCCCTGATGTATTTACCCGGCAAGTGACAGTATCCGGGTTACAACACGTGAGCGAAGCGCAGCGACAAGGCAAAGCGGTTCTATTATTAGGCGCTCACTACACCTTGCTGGACTTGGGCGGTCGCTTAACCAGTATGTTTTTGCCAGTCGATGTGGTATATCGTCCACAGAACAACCCACTCATGGAATGGTTTATTTTTAACTCGCGTACCCATGTCTACCAAGACCAAATCGACCATGATGATATGCGCAAGCTTGCCAAAAACATCAAAGATGGCCATATTATTTGGTACAGCCCTGACCAAGACTTTGGCCTTAAGCAAGGCGTGATGGCACCGTTTTTTGGTGTATCAGCGGCCACCTTGACCGCTCAGCGCCGCCTCGCCAAACTCGGTGATAAAAAGAACCCACCCGTCCTGATTATGTTTCACTCATATCGCGAAACACCGGTAGATATGCCAAAGGGCAGACACCCACATTATCACTTAAGCTTTTCACCGGTGATTGATAACTATCCAAGCACGGACGAAGTCGCGGACGCCACACGCGTCAACCGACTGCTAGAAAACTATCTACGCATCGACCCGACCCAATATATGTGGTTTCATCGCCGTTTTAAGACCCAACCAGATGGCACCAAGTATTACCAATAATTTCACCATTCATTGTATTGCCGCCAAATCGCATTTCGACCTCACATTTAGCTAACTGCTGTCGGAACAATGCTTTTTGGTGCAATACTTGTTATAATTTTGCGCGTAAAAAATTCCCTAATTTGAGATAACCATGACTGAACAAGCCACCCAATCTGATAAAACTGACAGCAAAAAACGCATTTTAACGGGTATCACCACCACCGGTATCCCGCATTTGGGCAATTATGTCGGTGCGATTCGTCCGGCTATTCAAGCGGCTAACAGCGGCGAAGATGACGCGTATTTTTTCTTGGCAGATTTGCATGCTTTGATTAAATGTGCAGACCCAGATTTGATTCACGCATCGACCAAAGCGATTGCCGCGACTTGGTTGGCCTGCGGTCTTGACCCTGAGCGCGTGGTGTTCTACCGTCAGTCGGACATTATCGAAATTCCCGAGTTGACTTGGGTATTAAACTGTAACTGCGCCAAAGGCTTAATGAACCGCGCCCACGCCTATAAAGCTGCCGTTGATATCAACAATGCGACCCCGGACACCGATCCTGATTATGGCATCACGATGGGTCTATTCAGCTACCCAGTGTTGATGGCGGCCGACATTTTGATGTTTAACGCCACCCACGTACCAGTCGGTAAAGACCAAATTCAGCATCTTGAAATGGCGCGCGACATGGCAGGTACCTTTAACTTCAAATACGCGCAACAAAATCCGATTTTCGTATTGCCTGAAGCGGTCGTTGATGAAGATACCCCGTTATTGACAGGCTTAGACGGCCGTAAAATGTCAAAAAGCTACGGTAATACCATTCCACTGTTTGGCGAAGACCCAAACCAAGATGGTGAAAAGGTATTGAGAAAGGCTATCATGCGTATTGTTACCAACTCACAGCTGCCTGAAGAACCAAAAAATCCAGACGAATCAACGATTTTTGAAATCTATAAAGCCTTTGCTACCCCTGAAGAAGTCGCCGCTTTCCGTCATCGCTTCGAAACGGGCATTGGTTGGGGTGAAGCCAAAGAGATTTTATTCGAGAAAATCAATAGCGAAATCGCACCATTCCGCAAACGCTACCAAGAACTGATGGCTAACCCAAAAGAGCTAGAAGAAATCTTGCAATTAGGCGCGGAAAAAGCCCGCCGTGAAAGCCGCAAACGCATGGAAAAAGTGCGCAAAGCCATCGGCATCAAACCACTCGCCAAACTCAAAAAATAATGGGCAATCTTAGCGTTCGGCTTTACGAAACCCCCGTTGAATCCCTACCCGATGACCTATATATCCCGCCAGAAGCGTTTGCTATCTGGCTGGAGCAGTTTGAAGGGCCATTGGATTTTTTGCTGTATTTGGTCAAAAAGAATAACTTTGACATCACCACCACGGCCATACTGCCCATTACTGAGCAGTATCTGACCTATATCGCAGAATTGGACGAACACCATTTTGAGTTAGCCGGTGATTATCTACTGATGGCCAGTACCTTGATTGCGATTAAAAGCGAGTTGTTACTCCCAACCCCGCAACTAACGGCTGAAGAAAAAAACCCAACCAAACAGCTGATTCAGCGTCTTGAGCAATACGCACAAATCAAGCACGTCAGTCAGCGTTTAGATGGCTTGATGCGCCTTGAGCGTGATGTATTTTTGGCGTATGCCAGTTTGCCAAGTCCTGAAGTGCTCGCCAAAGAGATACCACCGTATCCTGCAACATTGTTGGTCGAAAGCCTGATTAAGATGCAGTTAAAACCGGATTACCAAATGCACCATATCAAAGCCGATATCGTGCCTTTGGCAGAGCGTATGGCAAGTATTAGCCGTATATTGGCAAGTCGTGGTCAAGGCACTTTTCACGACATATTAGATAAATCACAAGGCAAACTGGGTGTGGTGGTGAGTTTTGTCGCCATTTTAGAATTAGCAAAACAGCGGATGCTAAAATTTGTCGCACAAAACGATGACAACGCTTCCGATCTAAGCGAACTAACCTTGATATGGGCATCGTCATGACCGATTTTAACCAACAACATCAGCTTGCCCAGCAGCATAGCAAATCTATCGAAGCGATTTTACATGCCTCAGAAACCCCGATTACTGCCAAACAGCTATGTCACTGGCTATCGATTAATTCAAACCAACTGAGCATGGCACTCACGGTCTTGCAGCAGCGGCTATCACAAGGCGCGTTAACCTTAGCGGATACCGCGAGCGGCTACCGATTGCAAATCGCCAATGACTTTAGCCCGCTGATTCAGCAAGTTTTTCCCCAGCGTCAAGAAACCTTAAGCCAAGCGCTATTAGAGACGTTAAGTGTGATTGCTTATAAACAACCGGTGACGCGTGGCGATATTGAGCAAATTCGTGGCGTGACTGTATCGAGCAATATCTTACGGCAATTATTTGATAAAGGCTGGATTATTGAGCAAGGCTTTCGCGATACGCTGGGACGTCCTGCACTACTGCATACCACCCCAGCGTTTTTAGCCGCTTTTGGGCTTAAAAGCTTGCAAGATTTACCAAAGCTAGCTGATGTACAACAGCTTGAGATATAAAAAGCTGCCGACTGGGCAGCTTCTTAAAGATCCTGTTTAAAGACCCTGCATCAACAATGCATTAAGGCAAGCGGCGAGCAGGGGCGCCCCACTGGTTGACATTCGGCTTGGTATCTGTGCAATACCACACCAGCAGCATAATCCCGCCAATGATGGGGATAAAGGCAATTAGCATCCACCAACCTGATTTATTAACATCATGTAAACGGCGAACACCGACTGCGATATTGGGAATCAGCAACGCCAAAGCAATAAGCCCCGCCACAATGCCATCAGTACCAATCATATAATCAATGAATGCCCCACCCAGATACAACATAAACCACGCCAAATAAAAATACCAATATTCTTTACGTCTAGCACGCCCTTTAAAATTGGCATAATTGCTGAGACTTTTTTTAACCCAATCAAAAAAGCCATAATTTTCTTCAATCGCCCATGCTGGATTGACGGCATTGATGCCCGCTGCGTGAGTAACTTGACCATAGTTGGCAGTTGTAGGGTTGAGATTTGTATAGCCGTGAGGGATGGGCGCAATCGTGCTATCTATCGGTTTATTTAGATTGATTGCATTGCCTGCGGCAAGACCGACAACTGCCACTGCATAACCCTGCGCATCGACACTAAATTCTACTTGTTGTCCTGCCATCGGTGCCGTGGCTTGTTGCCATTGTTGGCTAGTAAATGGGTAATTTTTGCCGTCATCCCCCATGATGATACCTTGACCATGTTGCGGCGAGAAATTGGCTATTTGCCCTTTCATTGCTATTATTCCTTTTAATTGTATTGATTCACTTATGTCGATGATTATAACGTAAAATAATTTTTACAATGTGACATTATTTATGTTAAATTTTTGCTTAAAATACTGGTTAAAATTTAGCCACATTACTTTATACTAGCATTCAACCATCGCTTGTCCTACAATAGGCACAAGCATGAAGTTTCATGCTGGCACAACATTGTGAAATGTTGCTACCTATTAAAGGATTATTGAATGAAAGACGAAAAA